>JBMNQB010000007.1:0-98560 GCA_050943915.1 Lawsonibacter sp. | reverse complement strand
CCCATCCTGATGCTGACCGCCCGGGAGGAGGAGACCGACAAGGTGCTGGGCCTGGAGCTGGGGGCGGATGATTACATCACCAAGCCCTTCGCCATGCGGGAACTGATGGCCCGGGTGAAGGCGAACATCCGCCGGGTGGATATGGCCCCGGCCCAGAGCGCCCCGCCCGCCGGCGAGACGGGGAAGCGGCTGGAGCTGGGACGGGTTTCCATCGATCTGGACGGGGCCACCGTATTCAAGGACGGAAAGCCCCTGGACCTGACCCAGCGGGAGTATGAGCTGATCCGCTTCCTGGCCTCCCAGCCGGGAAAGGTGTTCTCCCGGGAGGCCCTGATGGAGCACGTCTGGAACTATGAGGGCTATGTGGGCGATGTGCGGGCCGTGGACGTGGCCGTCCGCCGCCTGCGGGAGAAGCTGGAGGACGACCCTGCCGCGCCCAAGTTCATCCTGACCAAGCGGGGGATGGGCTATCTGTTCGGCAGCCAGCCGGGCTGATCCGGGCAGCTGGGCAGATACAGGCGCGGCAGAAAGACCGCGCCGGGAATGTTTTGAGGAAGAGAAGGGGGAGCGCCGATGCTGCGCAGCGTACACATGAAGCTGGTGATGATCATGGTGCTGCTCATCCTGTCCCTGATGGCAGTGGTGGGAGCGTTTTTGATCAATTCAGTGATGGCGTTCTATCTGGAGGAGTTTTACACCCAGATGAGCCAAGTGTTTGACCAGAGCCAAAACCCGGCCCTGAGCCGGACCCTCCGGACGGAGAACTCCGGGGAGGAAAGCGGGGCAGAGGCCGTGCTGGAGATCATGCAGGCCTACTCCGGCGAGCTGGGCCTGGACGGCCGGAGCCGCACCCTGTACATCCTGGACGGGGAGACCGGCGCCTATCTGGCCGGGACCGACGAGGCGGAGGGCCGGGGTCTGGAGTACAACTCCCCCAATCTGACCCGGGCCCTGGTGGAGAAGGAGGAGGGGACACAGGCCAATATCGCCGCAGACTATATGGATGTGGCACTCCCCTTCAGCCGGGGAGACGGCCAGTATGTCATCTACATCCTGGACAACAAGACCACGGTGAACAGCCTGATCAACCAGATCTTTGTGCTGATCCTGGAGTCACTGGTCTTTGGCCTGTTCATCTCCATCCTGCTCTCCTTCCTGCTGTCCAAAACCATGATCATCCCCATCCAGCGCCTGACCGAGGGAGCCATGCGGGTGGCGGAGGGGGATTTCTCCCGGCGGATCGAAGTGACCTCCCGGGATGAGATCGGCGTGCTCACCGACACCTTCAATGACATGGCGCGGCAGCTGCGGGACACCCTGCGCCAGGTGGAAAATGAGCGCAACAAGCTGGATACCCTGTTCCTCCACATGACAGACGGCGTGGTGGCCTTTGACCGGGAGGGGCGGGTCATCCACTCCAATCCCGCGGCGGCAGTGATGCTGGGCTGCACCATCGGCGGGGACACCACCTACGGCCAGCTGTTCGGCGGCCTGGCCTCTCTGGAGGAGGTCATGGCTGCCCCCGATCATCTGGAGGCGGAGCGCCAGGTGCGGGACCGCTGTCTGGAACTGCTGATGGCCCCCTTTGACCGGGAGCAGCAGGGTGGCGTGCTGGCGGTGCTCCACGACGTGACGGAGCAGCGGAAGAACCAGGAGCTCCAGCGGGAGTTCGTGGCCAACGTCTCCCATGAGCTGCGTACCCCGCTGACCAACATCCGCAGCTATGCCGAGACCCTCTCCGACAGCGCTGGGGACATCCCGCCGGCCATGGAAAAGAAGTTTTTGGGCGTCATTCTGGGGGAGAGCGACCGCATGACCCACATCGTCCAGGACCTGCTCACCCTGTCCCGGTTTGACTCCGGGCGGGATGATCTGAAGCTGGCGCGGTTCTCCTTTGAGGCGGCGGTGCAGGATCTGTACAACGCGGTCTATATGGAGGCCCAGCGCCACAGCCACACCCTGGAGCTGGAGCTGGAGCACGGGCTGCCCGAGGTGGCCGCCGACCGGGAGCGCATCGTTCAGGTCATGATGAACATTGTCTCCAACTCCATTAAGTATACGCCGGACGGGGGCAGGATCGTCATATCCGCCGGCCGGACCGGAGACCGCGTCTGGATGCAGGTGGATGACAACGGCATCGGCATCCCGCCGGAGGACCGCCCCCGCATTTTTGAGCGCTTTTACCGGGTGGACAAGGCCCGCTCCCGCCAGTCGGGCGGCACCGGCCTGGGGCTGTCCATCGCCAAGGAGATCGTGGCGCGGCATGAGGGCGAGCTGAAGCTGGTGGACCGGGAGGGGCCCGGACTGTCGGTGCGGATGGAACTGAAGATCGAGGGGCCAAGCCATGACTAAACGGAGAAGGAAACGGATCGTGGAGCGGATCAAAAGCGTTTTGATCCTGCTGCTCAGCTGCTCGGCGGTGTATCTGGTGGTGCTGACCCAGAGCATCGCGGTGCCCTCCGGCCTGCTGTCCCGGCCCGCAGGAGGGGGCGGAGTCCTCTCGGTGGCCGACCCTGCCGATACGGCCAGGCCGCTGCGCATGGCGGCGGTCCTCCCCGCCGGAGGAAGCGAGGTGCAGCGCTTCGGCGTGCAGTACAGCGACGCGGACACCGCGGACCTGTTCCAGCAGGCCTATACCATTCTGGTGGAGGCGCTGAGCAGCGCCAACCAGCCCGAGGCGGTGACCGAGGCGGAGTGGCGGCAGGCGCTGACCGCCGCCCCCGGCCTGTACTTTGACTGGCAGGGGGAGGTCCCTCTGGCTGTGCTGGATGGCTGGCTCTCAGTAGAAAATCCACTGCTGACCGGATCGGTGCGGCGGATGGTGCTGGCGGCCCGGGAGGGTCGGGTATTCCTGTGCTATTTTGACGAGACGGCCGGAGGGTACTATGCCTGCGCCTCCGATGTAGTCAGCGCCAGCCGGCTGGAGGAAGTGGTGGAGACCCTGCGGGACAACGGGGCGCGCTTTGCCTTTGAGACGGAGGAATACAGCGGGCTGGAGCCCTGTACGCTGGTCCTGGGGGAGCCGCTGAGCCCCGCTGTTTATGCCAGTGTGGATCCCCTGGGGGGGAGCCAGAGCCTCAGCGGGCTTCAGGAGGCCCTTGGCTTTCCGGAGAGCTCCGCATCCTTCAGCGGAGCGGGGGAGCAGGTCATCCGCAGCCGAAACGACACCCTGCGGATCGGCACGGACGGGACTGTGACCTATGAGCCGGCCGCGGAGGGGAGCGACCGCTACCTGCTCTCCGGCGGAGGGGTCTATGAGGCGGTGGAGGGCTGCCGGGATCTGGCCCAGCGGGCCGTGGACGCTGTGGGCGGCGAGGAGCGTCTGTTCCTGATGTCCGCCCGGGAGACGGGGCAGGGCGGCTGGGAGATCCAGTTCGGATACAGTCTGGACGGCGTCCAGGTCCGGCTGGGAGAGGACGGCTGGGCGGCCCGTTTCACGGTGGAGCAGGGACAGATCACCGGGTTCCAGCTCCGGATGCGGTGCTATACGGATACCGGGACCACCACCGTGGTGCTGCCTGAGCGGCAGGCCATGGCGGCCATGGAGGCCAAGGGCCACGAGAATGAGGAGCTGCTGCTGGTCTATCTGGATACCGGCGCGGAAATGGTGACCGCCTCCTGGGCGGCCGCCAGCGAGCTGAGCGGGAGGGGGTAGGAGTCATGGAATGGCCGCGGATCAAGACCATGATCCTGACGATCCTGCTGATCACCAACATTGGACTGCTCTCTTTTGTGCTTCAGCGGGCGTATCAGGGGCGGCAGATGCAGCAGGAGGCCCGGGAGAATGCCATCCTGTTTTTACACAACAGCGGGATCGAGGTGGACCCGGCCGCCATCCCGGGTCAGATGGGCCTTCTGCCCCAGACTGTGAAGCGGGACCGGGAACAGGAGTCCCGGATCGCCTCGGCCCTGCTGGGCGGAGCCGTCCAGGAGCTGTCCTGGGGCGCGGAGGCCTTTCGCTATTATAATGAAAAGGGGTACCTCCAGTTCCACCGGGACGGCGCCCTGAAGGGCGAGTTTGTGGAGGGGGAGTTCCCCATCCAGGAGCCGGAGTCTATGGACTACACGCAGCAGGTCCTCCGCCTGCTGGAGTTTGAGGGGGACGTTGTGGCGTCCACCGGAACAGCGGGGGAGGAGGCGGTGACCACGGTGGTGGTCCAGCAGAGCTGGAGGGGGGCGCCCCTGTTCCGGCAGGAGCTGACCCTGAGCTATAAAAACGGCTGCCTGGTGCAGGTGGAGGGCCGGCGTCTGAATGGTGAGCCGGAACTGGATACCAGCCGGGAACCGATCTCCATCCCCACTGCCCTGTTCCAGTTCTACCACGGCGTCACCGCCCTGGGAGATGTGTGCAGCCGGATCGACAGCATCACAGAGGGATACCTGAACCCGCTGCCCAACGGGGCGGGGCCGTCCGCTCTGGTGCCGGTGTGGTCGGTCTCCACGGATACGGGGGCCTATTTGCTGGATACCCTCACCGGCGAGCTGAGCCGGGCTGATTCCGGCGAGCCGGAGTTTCTGTTTTAGGGGAGACACCGGGAGAAAGTTGAAGCTTTTGCAAAAAAGGGGCTACCCTTTTGCGCAAGGGCATGATATGATGGACCAAGAATGGGGAGCGGCGCTCCCAGGAAAGAAGGATGGAACCATGGTAACCAAAGAAAGTCCCATTGGCGTGATCGACTCCGGAATCGGTGGCTTCAGCGTGGCCCGGAAGGTGCAGAAGCTGATGCCCCATGAGAATCTGCTCTATCTGGGGGACGGGGCCAACACGCCTTACGGAAACCACAGTGCGGAGGAGATCCTCACCATGACCCGCTATATGCTGCGCTTCATGGAGGACCACGGCGTGAAGGCGCTGCTGGTGGCCTGCAACACCATCTCCTGCCTCATCGATCAGTACCGGGATGAGATGAGCTGTCCGGTGCTCAGCGTAGTCCAGGCTGGCGCGGACGCGGTGGCCCAGCTGCCCGCCCATAAGGTGGGCGTGATCTCCACCTGCTTTACCGCCTCCACCCACTGCTACCCCGATCTGATCGGGAAGGTGGCTCCGGATAAGCAGGTCATCAGCCACGGCTGTCCCAACCTGGCCAACCTGGTGGAGCGCAACGTGGGCAACCCCGCCGGACAGGCCGCCATTGACGACGATCTTCGGGAGAACCTGGAGCAGCTGGTCAATGAGGAGAAGGTGGAGTGCTGTGTCCTGGGCTGCACCCATTACCCCCTGGTGGAGGAGAACATCAACCGCCTGTATCCCCAGCTGAAGCTGGTGGACCCCGCCGAGCAGATGGCCCGGACGGTGGGCCGCTATCTGGAGGAGAAGGGGCTGGTCAACGATCAGCCTGGCCAGGGCAAGCTGGACATCTTCACCACCGGCAGCACCGAGGAATATACCATGAAGGCGGCGAAGGTGGGCCTGGATCCGGTGACCTCCGTACAGTTCTATCCTCCCATGAAGCTGTAAGGCGGCGGGCAGGCATTGTCAGAGCATTGATCCAAAGCGACCCCGGCGGGGCGGCACAAATGCCGCCCCGCCGTCTGTTTTATATCGCACTTGGTGTCCGGTGCGGCTGAACAGCTGTTTTTCCTGATATAACCTCTGGCTAAAATGGATGATCTGACGAAAAATCCGATGCGGATATGGAAAAACGATGCATAAGAGGCGGCCCGGACCGGAGGAGAGGGGATGTACCCTGTTCATTCGCACAAACAGCCTTGTTTCTTTTTGTATAAAACGCCCAATGTGAAATTTTCTTACTATACAGCATTTATGAAAAACGGAAATTACCATACAACTTTTGATATTTCTCGTAAATTTCTGTTGCAAAAAAATAAGGGCTGTATTATAACCATAACAGTAGGTGTTACATTCACCTTAATGATTGAAAGAGATTTTGGAAGGGGAAAATGATTATGAAGAAGCGTTTCTTGAGCTTGTCTCTCGCCTTTGCCATGTCGGTCGGTCTGCTGGCTGGCTGCGGCAGCAGCAACAATAGCGGCAGCGCTGCCAGCGGCTCCGGTGCGGGCTCCGCCACCACCCAGAAGCAGGCCAGCTGGAAGGTGACCTGTCCCTGGGCTCCCTCCGGCGTGGCCGCCATGGTGAGCCAGAAGGCCGCCTCGAAGTCTCCGGAGTACTCCGACACCATCACCCTGGTGGCTGAGGCGGTCAAGGGCGACGCCGCCACCGTCAACACCTGGGTCATGGATACTGAGGCCAACGACCCCGAGCTGGTGTTCGTGGGCGAGGGCCTGCTGTCCATCACCTCCATCATCGATCCCGCCAAGATGAAGTTTACCGCAGAGGACTTTACTTATGTGGAGAACCTGTACTCCTCCATCTTCGTGCTCTCCGCGGCTGCCGAGCTGAACATCAAGAGCATCGCCGACCTGGAGGCCTATGTGGCCGGCGGCAATGAGATCAGCGTGGCCGTCAACGGCGCCACCAGCTCCGAGGCCTTCCTGGCCGCCGCTCTGTTCGGCAAGATGGGCGTTGGGGACAAGCTGAAGCTGACTCCCTATCAGTCCGCCGCTGAGGCCGCCCAGGCTGTGGCCAAGGGCGAGACCCAGTTCGCCGTCTCCCACCAGTCCCAGATCCTGGAGACCTATCAGCAGGGCGGCGTGACCATCCCCTGTGCCTTTGATGAGAAGGCTCTGGAGCACGGCCCCTTCGCCGGTGTGGAGGGTGTCGGTGAGAAGGGCTATCCCTACTTCCGCAACCGCTGCTTCGTCATGGCCCGCGCTGGCACGGACGAGGCCACTGTGGCCCAGCTGAAGGACCTGTACGACCAGATCCTGGCTGACGAGGAAGTGACCACCTGGCTGCAGGACACCATGCTGCTGGAGGTGGATACCATGTCCCAGGAGGACGTGGACGCCCATGTGGAGAATGTAAAGAATATCGTCAACGAGTACAAGGACATCGTTGCCGGCTGATCCTGACCAATCAAGATCATTGGGGAATGGGATGGGGCGTATCCCACCCATTCCCCACTTTCATGTGTGCGCCGGCGCTGGCCGGCGGAGGAGGTTTGAATTGGATGAAAAATTTGGTCAATCGATTCCATGACCGGTTGGACGCCTGGGGCGAAAAGCTGCACAGGATCGAATTCCGGATCCCCATCGACCTGACGGTGGGCGTGCTCTTTTTCCTGTTTGCCCTTGGAATCCTGTTTGTCATGCCGGAGCAGGTGGTGATCTCTGAGAAGGACGTGGTCAATGGGCGTGCCTTCCCCACCCTTCTGATGTTCGTGATGATGCTCTGCTGCGGGATGCTGGTGGCCAAGGAGATTTATAAGCTGATCACCAAGCAGCCCCTGAACTGGAAGGTGATCAACCTTCAGACCGAGCTGAAGGCTCTGGCGATCCTGGCGATCCTGGTCATCACCTATCTGCTGTGCCGTGCCACGGATCTGTTCGTGGTGGGCGCTGTGTTCTGCTGCCTGGGCTTTTTGGTCTATTTCCGCTGTAAAAAGCCCTCTTACTATGTGATCACGGTCACCCTTGCGGTGGTCATCTGGGCGTGCTTCCGGTTCGTCCTGAACGTAGAATTTTAAGAAGGAGGCCGAATCATTATGATGCAGTACATTATTCCGGCCACTGGCCTTCTGTTTACATTGGAAAATATTCTCTGGATCAATATTGGCGTGTTTGTCGGCTCGGTATTCGCCGCCATCCCCGGCCTGAGCGTGATCCTGTGCGTGATCCTGTTCCTCCCCGTCACCTATACCATGACCGCCATCCCGGGCATGATGTTCCTGCTGGGCATCTACTGTGCCGGCGGCTACGGCGGAAGCGTCTCCGCCATCCTGATCAATACGCCGGGCACCCCCCACGCGGCGGCCACCATGCTGGACGGCCATCCCCTGTCGGAGCAGGGCCGGACCAAGGCGGCGCTGAAGATCGCCCTGTACGCCTCCACCTTCGGCGGTGTGTTCTCCGCCCTGATGCTGCTGTTCCTGGGGCCCCAGGTGGCGAAGGTAGCCGCCCAGCTGGGCACCGCGGAGTACTTCATGGTCTGCGTCTTTGGCCTGACCATCATCGCAGGCGTCTCCGGCAAGAGCATCATCCGGGGCCTGATCTCCGCCTGCCTGGGCCTGCTCATCTCCTGTGTGGGCACCGACCCCATGACCAGCTACGACCGGTTTACCTTCGGCATCTCCCGCCTGTACCTGGGCCTGGACCTGGCGGTCTGCCTGATCGGTCTGTTCGCCCTGGTGGAGATCCTGGCCAAGGCGGAAAAGCGGCTGGACAGCCTGAATCTGGACACCACCAAGATCAAGGACGACGGCAAGATCACCAAGGAGGAATATAAGCGGATGCTCCGCCCGGTGATCATGTCCTCCATCATCGGCGTGATGGTGGGGATCATCCCCGGCACCGGCGCCTCCGAGGCGTCCTGGTTCAGCTATAACACCGCCAAGAACCTGTCCAAGCACCCGGAGGAGTTCGGCCACGGCTCTGTGGAGGGGATTGCCGCCGCTGAGTCGGCCAACAACGCCGTCACCGGCGCCACCCTGATCCCCCTGCTCACCCTGGGCATCCCTGGCGACGGTACGGTGGCCATCATGCTCTCCGCCCTGATGATCAACGGCCTGAACCCCGGCCTGTCCCTGTTCACCACCGACGGAGACATCATGTACGCCATTATGCTGGGCCTGATCCTGGTCAATTTGTTCATGCTGCTCCAGGGCAAGTTCCTCACCACTCTGTTTGCCAAGGTGGTCTCCATTCCCCAGGAGATCCTCACCCCCATCATCGTGATCTTCTGCTTTGCTGGAGCTTACTCCGTCAACGAGAACTACTTCGATGTGGGCGTGGCCCTGATCTTCGGCATCCTGGCCTGGGTCCTGCGCAAGCTGGAGCTGCCCCCTGTTCCCATCCTGCTGGGCCTGGTGCTGGGCAGCATGACCGAGACCAATTTCCGCCGTGCTCTGCTCATCTCCAACGGCGACCCCAGCATCTTTGTCCAGAGCATCTACTGCAAGATCTTCCTGGTGCTGATCGTTGTCGCCCTGTTCACCATCATCCGCGGGAAGCTGAAGGAATCCAAGGCGGCCAAGGCTGCCGCCGTCCAGAAAGAGGAGAACTGATATGCCCAACAATATTATCTTTTACTTTACCGACCAGCAGCGCTGGGACACCTGCGGCTGCTTCGGGCAGCCCCTGAATATCACGCCCAATCTGGACAAGCTGGCCCAGGAGGGTGTGAAGTTTGACAACGCGTTCTCTCCCCAGCCTGTGTGCGGCCCCTGCCGCGCCCTGTTCCAGACCGGCAAGTATCCAACGGAGACCGGCTGCTTCCGCAACAATATTATGCTCCCCTCCGGGGTCAAGACCCTGGCCAACTACATCGAGGAGGCGGGCTATGAGACCGCCTACATCGGCAAGTGGCACCTGGCCAGCGACGGCGAGCTGGAGAAGAAGCCCACCATCGACCACACCATTACAGCCATCCCCAGGGAGTTGCGGGGGGGCTACACCGGATATTGGCGCACCGCCGATGTGCTGGAGTTCACCTCTCACGGCTATGACGGCTATGTGTTCGACGAGAACAACAACCGGGTGGACTTCAAGGGCTACCGGGCTGACTGCATGACCGACATGGCCCTGGAGTTTTTCGACACCTATGACAAGAAAAAGCCCTTCTTTATGACCATCTCCCAGATCGAGCCCCACCACCAGAACGACCGCAAGCACTATGAGGGGCCCGAGGGCTCCAAGGAGCGGTTCAAGAACTTTGTCCTCCCCCACGATCTGGAGGTCCTGAAGGGCAACGCCGCCGAGGAGTACCCCGACTATCTGGGCCAGTGCGCCAGTCTGGACGAGAACCTGGGCCGCCTGGTGGACCGCCTGAAGGCCGAGGGGCTGTATGACAACACGGTCATTATCTTTGCCTCTGACCATGGCTCCCACTTCCTGACCCGGAACCGGGACAGTCATTTGAACGGTTACGACGACTATAAGCGCTCCTGCCATGACGGAGCCCTCCATGTGCCCCTGGTCATCGCCGGCGGCCCCTTCAAGGGCGGCGTGGCGGTGGAGGAGCTGGTCTCTACCGAGAGCCTGCCCAAGACCATTCTGGCCCTGGCGGGTGTGGATGTGGGCGACGCCATGATCGGGGAAAACCTCCTTGACGTGGTGGAGAAAAAGGACGATAATAGACCCAACCAGGTGTTTGCCCAGATCTCTGAGAGCCGGGTGGGCCGCTGTGTCCGCACAGCCGACTACCTCTACTCCGTTTACGCCCCCGGCGTCAACGGCGGGGCTGCCGCTGCGGCCGACGTCTATGCGGATGACTTCCTGTACGATCTCAAGACAGACCCCTGGCAGCTGAACAATGTGGTGACCGACCCGGCCTATGCCGAGGTCAAGCAGGAGATGCGCCGCCGCCTGTTGGATTGGATCGAGAAGGCGGAGGGCGCTCACCCGGTCATCACAGACTGAGGAGAGGGTCTGATTGGCTGGAGCGGATAAAAAATCAGAGCGGGTCTACCGGTGGCTGTTGGCCTATGTGGATGAGAACAAGTTCTCCGGAAATCTGAAGCTGCCCTCTGAAAACGCTCTGTGCCGCAGGCTGGAGGTCAGCCGGGACACGGTGCGCTCCGCGCTGGCCCGCATCGAGCGGGAGGGCCTGATCCGGAGGGTGAAGGGGAGCGGCACCTACATCGAAAAGGAGACCGCCCTCTTTCGGGAACTGGATGTGGGCTCCACCGAGCAGAAAATCGGGCTGATCTTACAGGGACAGGACTCCAACGCCAACTCCCGCCTGCTGGAGGGGATCAAAAGTGTCCTGCCTGTGGACCGGGTGGATCTTCGGGTGTTTTTCACGGACAACAAATTTTCCACGGAGCGGCGCTGCCTGCAAACGGTGGTCCATCAAAATTTCAACGGCTTTATCATCGACGGCGTCAAGGCCAGCCTGCTCAATCCGAATCTGGACTGCTATCAGGAGATCCGGCGCCGGAGGATCCCGGTGATCTTCTACAACAATTACTATAAGAACCTGCGCTATCCCCGGGTGATCGTCAACGACATGGAGTGTGCCGAACAGCTGATCGACCTGCTGATCCAGGCGGGACACCAAAAGATCGCGGCCATCTTCGTCTATGACAACTACCAGAGCATTGAGAAGTTCCAGGGGACGGTGGCCACCCTCATCAAGCACGGGGTGGAGTTTCAGGACGACTATATCAAATGGTGTGTGTCCAACGAGGCCCACGACCCGCGCTTTGCCCGCTCCATCGACCGCTTTCTGCGGAAGCTGCCCAAGTACACCGCAGTGGTCTGCTGCAACTATATGATCTACCGCCTGGTGCGCCAGGTGCTGGAGGAACAGGGCAAGCGGGTGCCGGAGGACTGCTCTCTGGTCTGCTTCGACTACTCCGGGGACGACTGGGAGAAGGAGGGGATCACCTGCTCCATCCACCAGGGCTATCTGATGGGGCAGCTGGTAGCCACCAGACTGATGACGATGATCGAGCGCCGGGACTGCGATGACAGGGACTACACCTATGTCATGCGGCCCAAGATCCATGTGGGAAATTCCATCCAGCCTTTAGAATGAAACACTGAGGCCCCCCGGCACAGCCGGGGGGCCTCAGTACCTTGAGAGCCTTGACCACTTCGGTGGGCAGAGGCTGTTTTATTTCGTCTCCAGGGGCAGTCCCACCAAAGAAAGGGTCTGATCCAGAATGGTCATGGAGACCGCCTTGTCTGGGTCCACGATCCGATCCAGCTGGAATATGAACGTGCCCGTCCCAGTGATCGGGTCATAGCTCTGGCTCACAGACCGCCCCATAGAGACGGCTTGACCGTCCGACAGGTTGAGGACGGCGGCGTCTTCTATCAGGGAGAAGGCGGCCGGCCCCCACATACGGGGATCGTCTCCTTCGCCCTGGATTAAGAAAGCGACGCTGATGGGTGAAAGATACAGGGACCGCAGGAACATCGTCTCCTCCCCCACCTGAATGGGGAGACCGGCCTGATATTGCCGCCCGCTGTCCTGCTCTGGCAGTTGGACACAAAAATCGTGCCGCTCCTGAGAAAAATCGGCCAGTTTCCCGGTCTGGTCGCTCCACAGACAGATGGGAGTAAAGGTCAGGCTCCTGCCCAGAAAAATCTGAGAATCCGCGTGGAGATAGGTGGTCGGCCCCCGATGCCACAGAATGGAGACATGGCGGTCGTCCGGGTCTTGATCCGGCAGGGCGGTGGAGCCTGACACCCAGCCGCCCACACCCTTGTCCGCCGGCTCGGGCCGAAGGTCGGAGTCGACCCAAATAGAGCAGACCTCATCCCGCAGGGCGCTTCCCTCCGGGGCGCTCACCTCCATCAGGACCGCCAGGGTATACCGGTCTGCCAGAACCTGCTCCACCTCAATGGTCCATCCATTTTTATAGGTGTGGCTTTGATCCATCTGTACCACACCGGCGGCGATCAGTTCTGCTTCCTGCTCCCCGGCCCCAAACAGTGCTGCGAACTTCTGATTCAACCGCACAGCTACCGTAAAGGCACAGGTCAACAGCAGCAGAGCGGCGGCTACTGCAACGGCGGTTAGCTTCTTCATGCGTTTCATAGGCTTGACCTCCTTCTGAGCTGCAAGGAGGCGCTCCAGTATGAACTGCTCCTGCTCTGGGGTCGGCTTTACCTGCGCCAAGACGCGCTTGAATTCATGAGTATCCATACTCGTTCACCTCCAGGATCTCCTTCAGCTTCCACCTGGCCTGAACCAGCCAGGTACGGACTGTGGACGGATTTTTCCCCAAGATCTCTGCTGTTTCCAGGGATGTGTACCCTTGATAGTAGTGGAGATAGAGAACCAGACGATACTTCTCCGGCAGAGAGAGGATGTGCTCCCAAAGGGCGCCGTCCTCCGGCTGCTCCCAGGTCAGCTGCTCCAAGGCAGCCGGATCGACCCGCTTATTCCGCCACCAGTGCTTCAGCTGGTCCCGGCACTCGTTCCGGGCTGTGACGATCAGCCATGCCTTTTCGTGCTCCGGATCGCGAAACGGGTCGCCCCGCTCCAGAACCTTGCGGAATACCGTTTGGGTGGCATCCTCCGCGTCCGGGACATTTCGCATCAGCATCAGGCAGATTTGATAGACCATGGACACATGGCGGCGGTAGAGCGCGGCGAACTCATCCCTGCTATATGGTTGCTTCATGCGGGACACCTCCTGACTGCCGTCCTAACTGATACACGATTAAGGGAGAGAAAATGTTGAGGGTGAGGCAAAATATTTTCTGCGGCCAGAGCGGGGAGAGAAAAACGCAGCGGAGGACCGGGAATTCCAGGTCCTCCGCTGCGGACAGCGGGATCGCTTCAGGGATGTGCGCCAGGGGACGGAATCCGACTGCCACTGGGTGCGAGGCGGCCTTCTCCGTTTCAACGCTCCACCTCACCAGTGCAGGGCCAGGAAGATCAGAAGGTCCTGGAGGGCACGGGGCGCGCCGTCAGCCGCCTGACGGATGGCAGCTGACACCGCCGCCGGGTCGGCACCCAGACCGAAGGTGAGAGCCCCCTCCGCCGTCCGCCCGATGGCCAGAGGGGCGGAGGCTACGCCTCCAATGGCGATTTTGGAGGCTGCGGCAGCGCCGCCGGCCGCATACACGCCAAAGGTGCAGCCGCCCAGGGAGAAGAGACCCGCCGCCACTCCGCCGAGGGCCAACAGCCCAAGGGCGAGCCCGCCGATGGCGAGGGCGCCCACAGCCCATCCCCCCAGGGAGAACAGCAGGCCCAGGGACAGCCCGCCCACGCTGACCAGGCCGAAGGAGAAGCCGCCGATGGAGAGGACCCCCACGGCGCAGTTCCCGATGGCCACGATCCCCCGGGCGGTGCAGAGCCCCCGCTCCCCCAGCCGGACGTGGACCAGGGGGAGGCCGAACAGGGTGCGAGGGCTCTTGTACTCATAGTGCCAGCGGGAGTAGTAGTTGTTGATGATGGTGGCTGCTTGTGGAGGAGCGGGCCGCTCCTCACCGGTCACCAGATAGTCCAGACTCACATTGAAGTACCGGGCCAGGGCGGCCAGGTTGTCCATGTCGGGCCGTGAGGAGCCGGACTCCCACTTCTGGACGGCCTGACGGGTGACGCCCAGCAGGCTGGCAAGCCCCTCCTGGCTCAGACCGGACTGCTTTCTCAGCTCATAGAGCCGCTGTTGAAAATCCATGGGAAAGACCTCCTGTTTGCATCTGCGCGGGGGCATACCGGAACTGGGCCGCACCCCTTTTGCAGGAAGAAGGATAGCAAAAAAGGGCCTTCAACGCAACCAAAAGTGGGATACAATTTGACAACCGCCGGTTGCAAAGCGAGAAAAACGCCCATCCGGCGGGGAAAAGTGCCGGATTCAAAAATATCCAAAGGGAGCTGCGGTCGGGCTCCCTTTGGATATTTGCTTATCGGCTGCGGAAGGCAAAAAAGCGCTGACCGAAGTAATTGAGCAGAACGAACAGGCCGGAGCCCGCCAGCATGGACAGGTTTCCCTGGAGCTGAGAGCTCCATCCGGTTCCGGACAGCAGCCAGACGGTGGCCGGCTTGGCAAGGCCGTAGGCCAGGGCCCAGCACACGGCGATGTTCACCGCAAAACGGAGCACCACGCCGGCCCCGCGCTCTTGATTGCGGAAGGTGAAGTGCTTGTTGAGAAAGAAGCTGACCACGCTGCCCACCACATAGTTGGCGGCGGAAGAGATCCAGTAGCCCAGATCCCCCCAGGTGTGCAGCCCGGCCAGATTGTACAGGCCGAACATGATCCCATAGCCCACGGCGGTATTGACCACCCCTACCAGCAAAAAGCGGAAAAGGGTGGGGTCCAGAAGCTGCTTGAGTTTATTCCTCATCCCGGCGGCCTCCGCACTCATCGGCCACGATGTACCGGGGCCGATCCTTGATCTCCTCATAGATCTTGGCGATGTAGTAGCCGATGATGCCCAGACAGATCATCAGCACGCTGCCGATGAGGAGCAGCAGGAGGATCACCGTGGTGAAGCCCTCCAGGGCCTGCCCGTTCAGCTTCTGCCACAGGGAGTGGGTCCCCAGCACCAGGGAGGAGAGAAAGACCAGAACCCCCAGGAAGGTGACCAGCTGGAGCGGGGCGGTGGAGAAGGAGGCCAGGTTGGTAATGGCATAGCGGGTGAGGCTGCGGATGGACCACTTGGAGGAGCCGGCGGCCCGGGGCTGTACTTCAAATTCCACCTGGGCGGCATCAAAGCCGATCCAGGAGGACAGGGCACGGAAAAAGGCGTTTTTCTCCCGCATGGCAATGAGCACATCCACCGCCCGGCGGTCCAGCAGCTTGAAGTCAGAGGCGCGGGACATATCGATGCGGGTGGCCCCGCTGAGAAAGCGGTAGAAGGTCCGGGCGGCAAAGGTGTGGACGGGATTTTCCCGGCCGCGGCTGACCTTGACGCCCTCCACCACCTGCCAGCCCTCCTGCCAAAGGCGGTACATCTCCAAAATCTTCTCTGGCGGATGCTGGAGGTCACAGTCCAGCACCACGCAGCACGCCCCCCGGGCCTGGGCCAGGCCGGCGAAGATGGCGGCCTCCTTGCCGAAGTTCCGGGAGAAACGGATGCCCCGCACCCGGGGATCCCGGGCGGCGGCCTTCTGGATGGCCAGCCAGGTGTGGTCCCGGGAGCCGTCGTTGACAAAGAGCAGCTCATAGGGGATGTCCGCCTCTGCCAGCAGGCCGCCGATGGTCCGGGCGGCCAGGGGGACGGACTCCTCCTCATTATAGGCGGGCAGCACCACGGACAGCAGTCCGGTGCGGGGGGTCACAGCTTCCATTGGATCAGCTCCTGTTTTCGTATGCCAGCTCATAGCCGCTCTTGGGGGTGTACTCCTTCTGGATCTTGACCACGATCCGGCCGTCGATGCGCTGCACGCTGCCGTCGGCGGGGTAGAGGGGCATCCTGCGGAAGGCGGCGGACTGGGAGACGGACTTCATGGTCTCCTCGTCAGGCTCCTCCAGGGGGACATTGAGCCAGTCGTTGAGATAGTAGTAGATGTGCTTGTTCAGCGGGGCCACAGTGTCCATGGGGACACTGTAATGGTCCACCAGGGCGTAGCTCTCGATGGAGGCATAGATCCGGTCGGTGGGGAAGGAGCCGATGATGACGACCTCCTCCCCGCCCGTGTAGCCGGGGCAGCTCTCAATGCGGGAGAGCAGGCGGGTGGCGTAGCTGAGGGTGGCCCGGTGGGCCTGGGCGGAGGCGGTATAGAGCAGGTTGTTGATGTTGGCCCCGTAGAGGCACAGGCAGACCAGACAGCCCGCCACCGCCCAGGAGCCGGCCGCGGTCCCGCGGGGGCGGGGGAGGAGGCTCAGCCCCAGATCGGCGGCCAGCACCACCGCCAGGTAGATGGAGACATAGGCGTACTTCATAATGGGGGTGGCGTCGGAGAAGGGGGCGATGACCTGGGCAAAGCCCGCCGCCAGAGGGAGAAGGGCCACCATGACCAGCCCGCCCACAGGCCGCCAGGGCTGCTTCCACAGGGAGCGGCGGGTGAGGGCGGTGAAGCAGAACAGCGCGCCCAGGGCCAGAGCCAGCAGATCCAGCAGCACCAGCACCGGGGTGGTGAAGGGGCTGGAGGAGCCGGGCAGGAAGAAGAATACCAGGACTTGCTTATAGGCGGAGAGGATCAGCCGGGGCAGCTGGGCAATGGGATAGCCGCCGCCGGCCTGGCTCATGCCCAGATAGCTGAGCAGCTCCAGCCCCTTGACAGAGAGAAACAGCTGGAGCAGGCCATAGTACAGTGCGGCCCCGGCGGCCAGCACGCCCATCAGGCGCAGGCCCAGACGCAGGGTGCCCTTCCAGTCGGCCCGGTGGTCCAGGCACGCCCGGAGCACCGCCAATACAGAAAGGGAGACGGCCACCGCGGCATAGGCCTGATAGATGCCCATGGACAGGGCGAGAAGAAGGCAGGCCGCAAGGCTCCGGGGCCAGCCGCCCTTCTGCGCCAGCCGTACGGACAGCACTGCCAGCAGGATGGCCAGACAGTAGGCGGAGGCGGTGAACATATAGAGAAAGGTGTACCCCAGGCAGGGGAAGGCGGCCATGAGCACGCCGGACAGGGCGGCCAGGGTGCGGCTGTGCAGCCCCAGGACCAGGACGGCGGCGGCGGCGGCCAGGGAGAGGAACACCATGGACAGAAAGCCGATGAGGGCGGGCATCTGGGTAAAGCTGTTGAGGGCGGAGGCGTAGTGGAGGAACCACCGGCCGGACACGGTCATCTGCTGGGGGTCGAACACCCGGCTGAGGCCGTCTGAGTTGGGGATCAGATTGGTAAAGGCGAAAAGATGGATGAGATAGCCGGAAACAAAGCAGGACAGGAACGCGGCCCATGCGGTGGCCGGGATCCGCTGGCGCAGGCGGGCGGCGATGCGGTCAAGGGGCATACAAGGGACCTCCTAAACAATGTGAACGGCGCCGCGGGATGCGGCGCGGACTTCAAGATCTTCTGTTATTGTAGGCTATTTCCACCGTATTTGCAAGTAAAACCAGCGGATGGCTGCCGGAGGGAGCGGGAGAGGGAAAAGGAACCGGATTTTGGGTTGAAATCCGGGAAAGGCTATTGTACAATAAAGGAAACCATGTAAGATGGGGGTGGTGTGGGTACATCGCCCCCATGGAGAGGAGTCGGAGGGATGAGCCGGACTGTGATCCGAACCGTAGATCCCCGCAGTCCCGCCAGCAGGGCGGGCATCCGGCCGGGCGAGACACTGCTGGAAGTCAACGGCAAGCCGGTGGTGGACGTGCTGGACTATAAATTCTACACCTATGATCCGCGGCTGACCCTGACGCTCCAAGAGCCGGACGGCAGCCGCCGCACTGTGCATATCCGCAAGGAGGAGGGCGAGGACCTGGGCCTGGAGTTTGAGACCTATCTCATGGACCGTGCCCGCTCCTGCGCCAACAACTGCATTTTCTGCTTTGTGGACCAGATGCCCAAGGGGATGCGGAAGAGCCTGTACTTCAAGGACGACGACGCCCGGCTCAGCTTTCTCATGGGGAATTACCTCACCCTGACCAACCTCTCCCAGCGGGAGGTCCAGCGGATCATCGACCTGCGCATCTCCCCCATCAATGTGTCTGTCCACACCACAGACCGGGAGCTGCGGTGCCGGATGCTGAAAAACCGGCGGGCGGGGGAGTCCATCGACATCATGGAGCGCTTTGCCCGGAACCACATCACCATGAACTGTCAAATCGTCTCCTGCCCCGGCGTCAACGATGGACCGGCCCTGGACAAGACACTTCGGGATCTGGCGGAGCTGTATCCGTCGGTGAACAGCATCTCAGTGGTCCCGGTGGGGGTGACGAAGTTCCGGGAGGGGCTGTATCCCCTGCGCCCCTATACCCGGGAGGAGGCCGACGCCCTCATCAGCCAGGTGGAGGACTTTGCCGAGGCACACCGGGCGCGCACCGGGACCCGGCTGGTCTGGTGCTCCGACGAGTTCTATCTGCTGGCGGGGCGGGCGCTGCCCCCGGAGGACTATTTTGAGGAGTTTACCCAGCTGGACAACGGGGTGGGGATGCTCACCCTGCTCTCCCGGGAGTTTGCCCGGGGGCTGGACCTGATGGAGCCGGAGGAGATGGAGGGCGCCACCCCCTTTGCCATCGCCACCGGGGTGTCTGCCGCCCCCTTTCTGGAGCAGCTGGTGGCCCAGGCCCGGGAGAAGTGCGGCGCCATTCAGGGAACGGTGTACCCCATCCGCAACGACTTTTTCGGCCATACCATTACCGTGGCCGGGCTGGTCACCGGCGGCGACCTGATCGCCCAGCTGCGTGGCCGGGACCTGGGACAGCGGCTGCTGATCCCGGCCAATATGCTCCGGGCCGGAGAGCGGGTCTTTTTAGACGACGTCTCGCTGGACGATGTGGAGCGGGAGCTGGGGGTGCCGGTGATCCCGGTGGCCCAGGATGGCTTTGAGCTGCTGGACGCGGTGTGCGGCCTGGAGGTCCTGCCTCCGGAGCAGGTCCAGCTGCGGGAGGAGACCGAATATTTTCAGTACCGCTGACCGGAGCGGGCGGTCCGCCGCCTCTGCTCCCCTTTGAAATACAGGAGGAAACACTATGAAACCATTAGTTGCCATCGTGGGCCGCCCCAATGTGGGCAAGTCCATGCTCTTCAATAAGCTGTGCGGCCAGCGGCTGTCCATTGTGGAGGACACCCCCGGCGTCACCCGGGACCGCATCTACGCCCCCTGTGAGTGGCGCAACCGGGTGTTCGACATCGTGGACACCGGCGGCATCGAGCCGGGCACCGACGACCAGATCCTGGCCTTTATGCGGGAGCAGGCGGAGATCGCCATTTCCACCGCCACCGTGATCGTCTTTGTGTGTGACATCAAGACCGGCATGACCGCCTCCGACCAGGAGGTGGCCAATATGCTCCTGCGCTCCGGCAAGCCGGTGGTGCTGGCGGTGAACAAGGCCGACCAGACCGGCCGGGAGAACCCGGACATCTATGAGTTCTACAATCTGGGCCTGGGGGATCCCATCGCCGTCTCCGCCGTCCATGGACACGGCACCGGCGACCTGCTGGACGCCTGCTTTGCCTACTTCCCCCCCGAGGAGGAAGAGGAGGAGGACGACGACGTCATCAAGGTGGCGGTCATCGGCAAGCCCAATGTGGGTAAGTCCTCTCTGATCAACCGCATTTTGGGGGAGGAGCGGGTCATCGTCTCCAACGTGGCGGGCACCACCCGGGACGCCATCGACAGCTACTATGAGAACGAGCAGGGCAAGTTCTGCTTCATCGACACCGCCGGGATGCGGAAGAAGTCCAAGGTGGACGACCGGATCGAGAAGTTCTCCGTTCTCCGCTCCACCATGGCCATCGAGCGCAGCGACGTGTGCCTCATCCTCATCGACGCCCAGGAGGGGGTCACCGAGCAGGACACCAAGGTGGCCGGCCTGGCCCACGAGGCGGGCAAGGCCTGCATCATCGTGGTCAACAAGTGGGACGCCATCGAGAAGGATGGCAAGACCATGGACAAGATGCGCCAGGATGTGATGCGGGACCTGTCCTATATGACCTATGCCCCCATCGTGTTCATCTCCGCCCTGACGGGCCAGCGGGTGGGCCGGCTGTTTGAGCTGATCCGCTATGTGAACGACCAGGCCGCCATGCGCATCACCACCGGGATGCTCAACAACGTCCTGGCCGACGCCACCGCCCGGGTGCAGCCTCCCACGGACAAGGGCCGCCGCCTGAAGATCTACTATATGACCCAGGTGGGGATCAAGCCCCCCCACTTTGTCTGCTTCTGCAACGATGCACGGCTGTTCCACTTCTCCTATCAGCGCTATCTGGAAAATCAGATCCGATCCACCTTCGGCCTGGAGGGCACCCCGGTGCGGCTCACCGTCCGGCAGAAGGGCGAGAAGGAGGAGTAAGACATGGAGACAGTCCTTTATTTGCTTCTGGATTTTGGCGGGTCTGCTGTACTTTCCTATTTTTTGGGCTGTTTTAACGGGGCGGTCATCGTCTCCAAGTACATTCTTGGGGACGATGTGCGCAACCACGGCTCTGGCAACGCGGGGCTGACCAACTTTTACCGCACCTTTGGCGGGCCGCTGACCCTGGTGGTTATTTTGTGTGATGTACTCAAAGCAGTCATTGCAGTGGGACTTGCAGGATACTGTGCTGATAAGTATCTCTTTGATGGATGGCCCTACCCTACTCATGCTTTAGCCGATGTTTTTTGTAAATACTGGGCCGGACTGTGGTGCCTGCTGGGCCATATGTTCCCCTGTATGTTCCACTTTAAGGGGGGCAAGGGGATCCTGTCCGGCGGGGCCATCGCCATTATGATCGACTGGCGCATCGCCCTGGTGGTGTGGGGGGGCTTCCTCATCCTGGCTGTGGCCACCAAGTATGTGTCCCTGGGCTCGCTCTGGGCCGGGGCCTCCTTCCCCGTGGCCACCTGGTTTGTCTACCGGGACCCGGTGATCGCCCTGCTGGGGCTGGTGATCGGGGGACTGGTGGTCTATATGCACCGGGGCAACATCAAGCGATTGATCTCTGGAACAGAGAACAAATTTTCCCTGCATCACAAAAAAAGTGAGGAGTAGGGCGTACGAAAAAACAGGAGGTTATTTAAGATGAAGATAACCGTGGTGGGCAGCGGCGGCTGGGGGACGGCCCTGGCCCTGCTGCTGGTGGAAAACGGACATGATGTGACCCTGTGGTCCCACCGCCCGGAGAAGGCGGAGGAGCTGCGGCGGACCCGGGAGAACCCCATGCTGAAGGGGGTGACTCTGCCGGAGACGATGCACTTTACCGCCGACCTGGCCTGTGTGGCGGACTGCGGGGCGGTGCTGATGGTCACGCCCTCCTATGCAGTGCGGGAGACGGCGGCTAAGCTGCGGGCCTTCCTCCGCCCCGGAACGGTGGTCATCTCCGCCTCCAAGGGCATTGAGAAGTCCACCTCCCTGCGCCTGAGCCAGGTCATCGAGGAGGAGCTGGAGGGCAAATGCCCCGTGGTGGTGCTGTCCGGCCCCTCCCACGCCGAGGAGGTGGGGCGGCACATCCCCACCGGCGTGGTGGCCGCCGCCGACCGCCTGGCGGACGCGGAGCTGGTCCAGGACCTGTTTATGAACAATCGCTTCCGGGTCTATACCAGCGACGACCGCATCGGAACCGAGATCTGCGCCGCCCTGAAAAATGTCATCGCCCTGTGTGCCGGCTGCACCGACGGCATGGGCTGCGGGGACAACACCAAGGCCCTGCTGATGACCCGGGGTCTGGCAGAGATGGCCCGGCTGGGGGTGGCCCTGGGCGGACGGAAGGACACCTTCACCGGTCTGGCCGGGGTGGGCGACCTGATCGTCACCTGCACCTCCATGCACTCCCGCAACCGCCGGTGCGGCATCCTCATCGGCCAGGGCAGGCCGGTGGACCAGGCCCTGGAGGAGATCGGCGCGGTGGTGGAGGGCTACTACGCCGCCGCCAACGCCCGGACCCTGGCCCAGAAGGCCGGGGTGGAGATGCCCATTTCCCAGGCCGCCTATGAGGTGCTGTACGAGGGCCGGGACCCCAAGCTGGTGGTCACCGACCTGATGGGCCGCGCCAAGCGGTCGGAGCTGGAGGAGTCCTGGTCGTAAGCAAAATTTGTACATATTACCATGAACAGCGTCCCCCGGAGTACAGTTCCGGGGGACGCTGTTTTTCACCATAAGGGGGACGGCGGCATACCATGGAGGCAGAAGCAGGCGGGCCGGGCCCGCCGAAAGGAGGAGCCTATGAACGGAACAGGGACCTTGACGGTCCGCGTCTATATTTCCCGGGCAAAGCTGCCCCTGGCGGACGCCACGGTGGTGGTCACCCAGCGGGGCGAGGGAGGGAAGTACCAGCTGCTGTCGGTCCAGGCCACGGACCGGAGCGGATTTACCCGCCCGGTGGACATCCCCACACCCGTCCTGGGGGACAGCACCCAGCCGGGGGATGGGATGACCCCCTACGCGGTGTGTGATGTGTGGGCGGAGCATCCGGGCTACGCCATGCTGCTGGTGGAGGGGGTCCAGATCTTTGACGGGGTGGACACCCTTCAGGAGATGGAACTGGCCCCCCTCAGCGAGGGGGAGTCCAGCCTGATCCAGAACCAGATCCGGGAGATCCCCGGGCAGAGCCTGTGAGGTGAGCCATGCCCATCCGAGTGACGCCTGTTGTGCCCAGTACGATTACCGTACACCTGGGGCTGCCGGACGAGGAGGCGGAAAATATCACCGTCTCCTTTCCGGACTATGTGAAAAATGTGGCCTCCAGTGAGATCTATCCCACCTGGGAGCCGGCGGCCATCGAGGCCAATATCCTGGCCATCGTCTCCTTTGCTCTGAACCGGATCTACACAGAATTCTACCCCAGCCGGGGCTATGACTTCGACATCACCTCCACCACCGCCTATGACCAGAAGTTCATCCGCGGACGAAACATTTTTGAAAATATCAGCCGGGCGGTAGATGAGACCTTTAACGACTATATCCGCCGCAGCGGCTTTGTGGAGCCTCTGGCGGCCAAGTTCTGCAACGGCACCACCAGCACCTGTGACGGCCTCTCCCAGTGGGGCAGCCAGGACCTGGCTCAGCAGGGGTATGGGCCCATGGAGATCCTCCGGCACTACTATGGCGAGGGGATCGAGCTGGTGCAGGACGCCCCCATCCGGGATCTGGGCCGCTCCTATCCGGGAACCCCGCTCCGTCTGGGCTCCCAGGGGGAGAATGTGGTGGTGGTGAAGAATATGCTCAACCGCATCTCCCAGAGCTATCCGGCCATCCCCAAGATCTGGCCGGTCACCCGCGTCTATGATCCCCAGACGGAGGCGGCGGTCCGGACCTTTCAAAGCACATTCGGGCTGGCGGCGGACGGTGTGGTGGGCAAGGCGACCTGGTACAAAATGGTCTATCTCTATGTGGGGATCACCCAGCTGGCCGAGCTGGTCAGCGAGGGACAGCTGTTCCAGACCTTCTCTTTCCAGTACCCGGGGCTGCTGCGCCAGGGTGACCGGGGAGGGGATGTGGCGGTGCTGCAATATATGCTGGCCCTGGTGGCGGAGTTTGAACCGACCGTGAACGCCATCCGCATCGACGGCGTTTACGGCGGCGCGACCGCCCGGGCTGTGCGGGAGTATCAGTCCCACGCCGGACTGTCCTCCGACGGCATCGTGGGACCCCAGACCTGGCACTCCATTTATGGGGAATACTCGGGCATTGAGCGGGACCTGCGCCGGGATGGCCTTAACTTTCCCCAGGGCACGGGGGGACAGTATGGGACCACCAGCCGGGCGGGGCAGTTCCCGGGGGAGGACCTTCGGATGGGGAGCAGCGATCAGAGAGGAGTGGAGCTGGTATGACGCCGCAGGAATTTGAGGAGGAGATGCTGTCCAATCCGGTGCAGAATCTCCAATATATGCTCCGCCGTCTGGGGACGCGGTACAGCTTTCTGCCCCAGCTGGCGGCGGACGGCCTGTTTGGAGAGGAGACCCTGGAGGCGGTGATGCTCTTTCAGCGGGAGCTGGCCCCTCCGGTGACCGGTGTGGTGGACAGCCGCACCTGGGAGGCCATCCGGCGGGAGTGGATGGAGTTGGAGCGGGAGCTGGCCCCGCCCAGGAGCCTGCGCATCTTCCCAGGGGAGGGGGCGCAGATGCTGCCGGGCGGGGAGGAGGCGTATATGGTCCTGCCCCAGACCATGTTCCAGCTGCTGCGCCGGCGGCTGGAAGGGATCGTGGAGGACGAGGCGGACGGACAGCATGGGGATGCCTCGGTGCAGAATACCCTGTGGCTCCAGAACCTGGCCCAGCTGGAGGAGACCGGGGTGATGGACCGGGCGACCTGGGATATGCTCAGCCGCCTGTATGAGCTGTTCGTCACCGCCGGATAGAGGAGCGGTCGGCGGCCCATCAGGATTTAACATGGAAAAGCGTGGATCAGCTCTTGACACAGGGGCTGATCCGTTTTTTAATAAAAGGAGAAAACATGACGGCTGCTGCACGTCAAGAGGAGGAGCGTATATGGGAAGCGTAAAACTGGGCCGCACGGGCCTTGTGGTGGAGAAGCAGGGCTTCGGCTGTCTGCCCATCCAGAGGATCTCCAAGGCGGAGGCGGTGGAACTGCTCCACCGGGCCTATGACGGGGGGATAAACTACTTTGACACGGCACGGGCCTATTCAGACAGCGAGGAGAAGGTGGGCGCCGCCTTTGCCGGGATGTGGGACCGGGTGATCCTGGCCACGAAAACCGCCGCCAAGACAGCGGAGGAGTTCTGGAAGGATCTGGAGACCAGCCTGCGCACCCTGGGCACCGATCACATCGACGTCTATCAGTTCCACAACCCCTCCTTCTGCCCCCGTCCGGGGGAAGCGGACGGCCTGTATGACGCCGCCCTGGAGGCCAAGCGCCAGGGAAAGATCCGCCACATCTCCATCACCAATCACCGCCTGGCGGTGGCCCATGAGGCCATCGACTCCGGGCTGTATGACACCCTGCAATTTCCTTTCAGCTACCTGTCCGGGGCACAGGAGCTGGAGCTGGTGGAGAAATGCCGGGCGGCGGATATGGGCTTTATTGCCATGAAGGGGCTGGCTGGCGGCCTGATCCGGGACGGCCTGACCGCCGCAGCCTTCATGGAGGAGCACCCCACTGTTCTGCCCATCTGGGGCGTGCAGCGTCAGAGTGAGCTGGACCAGTTCCTGTCCTGTGTCCAGACGCCCCCCGCCATGACAGAGGAGCGGCAGGCGGTGATCCGCCGGGACCGGGATGAGCTGGCCGGGGACTTCTGCCGGGGCTGCGGTTACTGTATGCCCTGTCCTGCGGGAATTGAGATCAACAACTGTGCCCGTATGAGCCTGATGCTCCGCCGGGCTCCCACCGCGGCCTGGCTGACGCCGGAGTGGCAGGAGAAGATGGAGCAGATCCAGCAGTGCCTCCACTGCGGACAATGTAAGTCCAAATGCCCCTACGGGCTGGATACGCCCCGGCTTTTGGAGGAAAACTATGCAGACTATCAAAAGGTCCTGGCGGGACAGGTCGACTGACCGGCCGGAACCGGGAGGAGGAGTCGGTGGATGAAAAAGCGGGTCGGGATCCTGACCTCAGGGGGCGACTGCCCGGGGCTGAACGCCACTCTGCGGGGCGTGGCCAAGGCGCTGTACCAGCGCATGGGGGAGGATGTGGAGCTCGTTGGCATCAGCAACGGCTATGCCGGACTGATCAACGGGGACTGGCGGGTGATGGAGCCCCATGAGTTCTCTGGTATCCTGACGGTAGGCGGGACTATCCTGGGGACCAAGCGCACCCCCTTCAAGCTGATGCGGGTGATAGAGGGGGACCAGGTGGACAAGGTGGCCGCCATGAAGAAAAACTATCAGGAGATGAAGCTGGACTGTCTGCTGTGCCTGGGCGGAAACGGCACCCACAAGACGGCCAACCTACTGGCGGAGGAGGGGCTGAACATCATCGCCCTGCCCAAGACCATTGATAACGACATCTTCGGTACCGACGTGACCTTTGGATTCCACTCCGCTATGGAGATCGCCACCGAGGCCATCGATCGGGTCCACACCACCGCCGGCAGCCACAGCCGCTGTATGGTGGTGGAGCTGATGGGCAATAAGGCGGGGTGGCTCACCCTCTATGCCGGCATCGCCGGGGGAGCGGACATCATCCTGATCCCGGAGCTGCCCTATACCATTGAGAATGTGTGCGCCGCCATCGAGCGCAGAGCGGCGCAGGGAAAGCACTTCTCTATCCTGGCGGTGGCCGAGGGGGCCATGGACGCCAAGGAGGCCCGGATGAAGCGGAAGGAGCGGATGGCGAAACGGGCGGAACAGGGATACACCACCGCCACCAACCGGATCGCCCGGCAGATCGAGGCCCTCACCGGGATCGAGACCCGGATCTGTGTCCCCGGCCATATGCAGCGGGGCGGGAGCCCCTGTCCCTATGACCGGGTATTGGCCACTCAGTTTGGCTCCTATGCCGCCAAGATGGTGGAGGACGAGAACTATGGCATCACAGTGGCTATGAAGAACAACCATGTGGGGGAGAACCGGCTGAAGGATGTGGCCGGAAAGAGCCGCCTGGTCCCGGAGGGACACGGGATGCTGGAGGTGGCCCGCCGCATGGGGATCAGCGTGGGCTGAGGGGAGAGGCCATTCCTTCATGAATTCACGAAAAAGCTGCGGCACGGCGGCGGATGACTCAGGTAAGAGGCGTCCGCCGCCGTGCCGTATGGGATCGGGAGAAAAAAGAGCATAGCGCCTGCCGCTGACGCTCAGACTGTAAGAGGCCTGCGGGCTCGGCTGGATTTTGAGAAAAGAAAAGCAGCCGTCTGTTCAGACGACTGCTTTGTGGTGGAGATAAGCGGGATCGAACCGCTGACCTCTTGAATGCCATTCAAGCGCTCTCCCAGCTGAGCTATACCCCCAACTCTATTGTTCATTGGCGAACCTGGCGAACAACAGGGTTTATTTTAGCAGAGAGAGATGAAAATGTCAACCCTATATTTTGCGTTTTTTTAAAAAATTTTGAGATGCAGGGGCGCGCTGCAAGATAGGCTTGCAGCGCGCCGCGGATCGTCTCGCGTTCTTTTTACAGTCCCAGCTTCATGGAGACGACGTTGTCCACCATGGCCAGAGCGTTGTCCAGCATCAGGGGATCCTTGCCGCCGCCCATCGCGGAGTCGGGCTTGCCGCCGCCGGAGCCGCCGGCGATGGCGGACACCTGCTTGACGATGTCCCCCGCCTTTACGCCGGCCTTGACGGCCTCCTTGCCGCAGACGGCCAGGAAGGTGATCTTATCCCCGCTGACGGCGGCCAGCACGCCCACCACGCTGGGCTCCTTATCCCGGAGCAGGTCGCCCATCTTGCGCAGTTTCCCGGCGTCGGCGTCAGGAACGGTGGCGGTGAGCACCTTCAGACCGCCCACCTCATGGGCGGCAAAGAGGAAGCGCTCAGCTTCGTTGGCGGCCTCGCGGGCCCGGAATTTCTCCAGAGTGTGGTTCAGGTTCTTCATTTCGGACATGACCTGCTCCGCCTTCTCCCGCAGCTCGCCGGGCTTGGCCTTCAAGACGGCGGCGGCCTGGAACAGCATTTCCTGATTCCGGTTCATCACAGCCAGAGAGGCCCGGCCGGTGGTCGCCTCGATGCGGCGCACGCCAGAGGCTACGGAGAACTCGCTGCTGATGTGGAACACGCCCACCTTGGCGGTGTTGTCAAGGTGGGTGCCGCCGCAGAACTCCACAGAGTAGCCCTTACCCATGTCCACGACCCGGACAGTGTCTCCGTACTTCTCGCCGAACAGGGCGATGGCGCCCCGCTGCTTGGCCTGCTCAATGGGCATCTCCTCGGTGACCACGTCATAGCCGGACAGGACAGCCTCATTGACCATGGCGCTGACCTGGGAGAGCTCCTCAGCGGTCAGGGCGGAGAAGTGGGTGAAGTCGAAGCGGAGCCGGTCGGGCTCCACCAGGGAGCCGGCCTGGTGGACATGGTCGCCCAGGACCTTGCGCAGGGCGGCATCCAGCAGGTGAGTGGCGGAGTGGGCACGCATGATGGCCTGACGGCGGTCGGCGTCCACCTGGGCCTGGACGGTGTCTCCCAGCTTGAGCACACCGCCGGCCAGCTTGCCGGAGTGCATATACTTGCCGCCCTTGTTCTTCTGCACATCAGTGACCTGGAAGGTCACGCCGCCCATGCACAGTGTGCCGTGGTCGGCGGTCTGACCGCCCATCTCGGCGTAGAAGGGGGTCTTGTCCAGCACGACAATGGCCTCCACACCGGGCATCAGCTCCTCGGCCTGCTCATTTTCCACCACGATGGCCACGACCTTGGCGTCGGAGACAGTCAGCGTGTCATAGCCCATAAACCGGGTCTCGGGGACCTCCTTGCCGAACTCCACGCCGGCCCAGCCCAGATCGCCCAGGGCCTCACGGGCCTTCCGGGCCCGCTGCCGCTGTTCGTCCATCTGCTTGTGGAACTCAGCCTCGTCCAGCGTCATGCCCTGCTCCTCCACCATCTCCAGGGTCAGATCCATGGGGAAGCCGTAAGTGTCGTACAGCTTGAAGGCGTCCGCGCCGGAAAAGGTCTTTTCTCCCTTGGACTGGTGCTCCTCCAGCATATCGTGGAAGATCTTCAGGCCGCCGTCGATGGTCTTGGCGAAGTTCTCCTCCTCCACCCGGATGACCTTGGTGATATAGTCCTGGCGCTCCCGCAGCTCGGGGTAGTGGCCCTCATTCTCGTGGACAACGGTGTCGCACACCTTGTACAGGAAAGGCTCGTTGACCCCCAGAAGCTTGCCGTGGCGGGCGGCCCGGCGGAGCAGGCGGCGCAGGACATAGCCCCGGCCCTCGTTGGAGGGGAGGACGCCGTCGCAGATCATAAAGGTGGCGGAGCGGATGTGGTCGGTGATGACCCGGAGGGAGACATCGGTGGCGTGGCTCTGGCCGTAGCTGGCCCCGGTGATCTCCGTGACCTTTGCGGTGATGTTCATCACAGTGTCCACGTCGAACAGGGAGGGGACGCCCTGGCACACGGCGGCCAGGCGCTCCAGGCCCATGCCGGTGTCGATGTTTTTCTGCTTCAGCTCGGTGTAGTGGTTTTCGCCGTCGTTGTCAAACTGGGAGAACACCACGTTCCAGACCTCCATATAGCGGTCGCAGTCACAGCCCACGGTACAGCCGGGCTTGCCGCAGCCGTACTGGGGACCGCGGTCATAGTAGATCTCGGAGCAGGGGCCGCAGGGGCCGGAGCCGTGCTCCCAGAAGTTATCCTCCTTGCCGAACTTGAAGATGCGCTGGGTGGGGATGCCGATCTCCTCGTGCCAGATGCGGAAGGCCTCATCGTCGGCGGGGGTGGTCTCGTTGCCGGCAAAGACAGAGGGATAGAGCCGCTCGGGGTCCAGGCCCACCCACTCCGGGCTGGTCAAAAATTCCCAGGCCCAGTGGATGGCATCCTTCTTGAAGTAGTCGCCAAAGGAGAAGTTGCCCAGCATCTCAAAATAAGTGCCGTGGCGGGCGGTCTTGCCGATGTTTTCGATGTCGCCGGTGCGGATGCACTTCTGACAGGTGCAGACCCGGTGGCGGGGAGGCTCCTTCTCGCCGGTGAAGTAGGGCTTCATGGGGGCCATGCCGCTGTTGATAAGCAGCAGAGAGGCGTCGTCCTGGGGCACCAGGGAGAAGCTGGGCAGGCGGAGGTGCTCCTTGCTCTCAAAGAAAGACAGGAACATCTCCCGCAGCTCATTTAAGCCGAAGGGTTTGGGATCACGCATAGGTATTACCTCCATATCAAGTAAAATATAAATTGAATTTGTGCGGGGTGGGGCTGCCGGAGGGTCAGCGCTTGGAGACCTCCAGGCCGATCAGCTCCATCTCCGGGTCAAAGGCCACCCGGAACATGACGCTGTCCTTGGTGTATTTGCAGTAGATGACGGCGATGCCGTGGGGCTCAGGCTCCTGGCTTCCGGTGACCAGGGTGTCGTCCAGCTTGCGGTACTGTCCCGCCTTCTGGGTGGCGGTCTCCACCTGGGTCTGGATCTGCTCGGCCGTCAGACCCTCCCGGATGTCCGGGCGGAACTGCGCCAGCACGGCGGAGTAATCCCCGTCAGTCAGCTGCTGCACGACCTGCTCGCCGGCGGCGAGGACGGCGTCCTCCTCCATTCCATCCGGGAGCGGTTTCCCCTTACAGCCGGCCAGCATCAGCACACACAGGACGGCAGCCAAGGCTGCGGCCCAACGCTTTTTTCTCATGGTTCTCCTCCTTCCAGCATCAGCTCTGCCGTGGAAAACAGGGCGGCCCGCCCAGCCAGCAGGACCCGGTCCCCCTCCAGGCGGCAGTACAGCGTGCCGCCCCGGGGAGAGGCCTGCCGGGCGGTCAGCTCCCGCTTTCCCAGCCGCTGCGCCCAGTAGGGGACAATGTGGCAGTGTCCTGAGCCGCACACCGGGTCCTCGGGAAGCCCCATCTTAGGGGCGAAGGTGCGGGAGACGCAGTCGTACGCTGTCCCGGCTCCGGGGGCGGTGACCTGCATCAGGGCCCCCTTCAGCGCCTTCACCTTGTCCAGGTCGGGCTTCAGCTCCATCACCGTGCGGGGGTCGTCAAAGACGCACACCAGGTCCCGTGCCCGCCAGACCTCCCGGGGGCGGGCCCCCAGGGCGTCGGCGATCTGGTCGGTGACCTCCAGCTGTTTGAGGGAGTAGGCGGGAAGATCCAGTTCAAACAGCTGGCCCCGCTTCCGGACGGTGAGGGGGCCGCTGAGCGTCTGAAAGCAGAGCGCCTCCGCCTCCGGCTCCAGGAACCGGCAGATGGCATAGGCGGCTGCCAGGGTGGCGTGTCCGCACAGGGATACCTCGCCGCTGGGGGCAAACCACCGCAGATGCCAGTCCGCCCCCTCCCGGACGGCGAAGGCCGTCTCCGGCAGGCAGTTTTCCCGGGCGATAGACAGCATCTGCTGGTCATCGGGCCAGGTCTCCGGCAGACACACCGCGGCCGGGTTTCCTTCAAAGACCCGGTCGGCAAAGGCGTCCACCACATATTGTTTCATCGCTGCACAGACCTCCTTGCTGAAAAAAGCGCCCCTGAGCCGGCTCCCGATGCAGGAGCCGGCTCAGGGGCGAAAGAATTTCTTCCACGGTACCACCCTGATGATCCCCAGGGGGATCCCTCGTTGTCATCCCAGGTAACGGGGATGGGCCGTCCCGGTCGTCCCGGGCCGCTCCGGAGTGGCCTGTGCCGTTCGCCTGCCGGGGGCTCTCACCCTCCCCCCTCGCTGCGGGCCGCTTGCGGCAATTTGCTCCATCTTTGCGTTTAACAGACATATTTTATCACAATTTATCCGCTTGTCAAGGGTGGCTTGGGACGATCTGGCGGGAGCGGGGGAAAGAGCGCCTGCGCCTCCTCTGCCAGACGGCCCAGGACCTCCGCCACCTGCTCCATGCCGCATTCCCGGTTGCGGAGATAGGCGTGGTAGCCGCCGTAGATCATACAGCTGAGCAGGATTTGAAGGTCTGTGTTGTCCCGGTACTCCGGGCGGCGCTGAAAGATCAGGCGGTGCAGACCGGTCTCGGTCTTTTCAATGAGCTGGCCGCTCCGGCTGCCGGAGAACAGGGTCTGGATGAGGGCGTCCCGGGCGTGATAGGCGCGGAACAGCTCACGGATAAACTCCGCCGGCCGCTCCAGGGCGTACTCCGGGTTCTGGATGCTGTTCAGCACCTGATCCACCACCTCGGTCTCCAGAGTATCCGCCAGGTCATACAGATCCTGATAGTGGGCGTAGAAGGTGGATTTGTGGATGACCGCTTTGGCGCACAGCTCCTTGACGGTGATCTTCTCCAGGGGATAGCGGGCTCTCAGCTCCAAAAAGGCGTTGAAGATGCTCCGCCGGGTCTTTTCAGTCCGCAGGTCCATGGGCGGTCTCCTCTCCGTCAATTTCAGACAGAGGTTGGATAACCGACTCTTGTCTGATTTTGTCTCTGGTAATATTGCATGGCTTGACTACACTGATGATAGCAAAAAAAACGGCGGCTGTCGATCAATTTCAGGAGGGACGATGGATTTTTACGGATTTTACACGGGGAAGGTCTTTGACGCCTACCGCTATCTGGGCGGACATCTGACAGAGGCGGGGGCGGTGTTCCGCACCTTTGCCCCGGCGGCGGAGGCGATCTCCGTCATTGGTGATTTCAACGATTGGCAGGAGACCCCCATGGAGCGGGTCTATGACGGAAACTTCTGGTCCTGTGAGATCCCGGGGGCCCGGGCAGGGATGCGGTATAAATACAGGATCCGGCGGCGGGACGGGGGCAGTCTGGACCACTGCGACCCCTATGGCTTTTCCATGGAGCTGCGGCCCCACAACGCCTCGATCCTCCGGGGACTGCCCGGCGCGCGGTTTCAGGACGGGGCCTGGCGGCGGCGTCCCTTTGGAGGGGCGGACCGCCCCCTGAACATCTATGAAGTCCATCTGGGCTCTTGGCGGCGGAAGGCGGGGGAGCCTGACGGCTGGTACCGCTATGACGAGCTGGCGGAGCTGCTGATCCCCTATGTCCGGGAGGCGGGGTATAACTGCATTGAGGTCCTCCCCCTCAGTGAGCACCCCAGCGATGCCTCCTGGGGCTATCAGAATACCGGCTTTTTCAGCCCCACTTCCCGCTATGGGACGCCGGAGGAGCTGATGACCCTGGTGGACCGGTGCCATCAGGCGGGCCTGGGGGTGATCCTGGACTTTGTCCCCGTCCACTTCGCGGTGGATGACTATGCCCTCTGGAACTATGACGGGACCGCCCTCTATGAATATCCCAGCTGGGATGTGGGGCGGAGCCAGTGGGGAAGCTGCAATTTCATGCACTCCCGGGGGGAGGTGCGCAGCTTTCTCCAGTCGGCGGCCCACTTCTGGCTGGAGGAGTACCACTTTGATGGGCTGCGCATGGATGCGGTGCGCAACCTGATCTACTGGCAGGGGGAGGAGGCCCGGGGGGAGAACCAGGGCGGCCTCCAGTTCCTGCGGGACATGAACCGGGGGCTCAAGGCCCTCCATCCGGACGCGCTGCTCATTGCGGAGGACTCCTCCGCCTGGCCCGGGGTGACCGCCCCGGCGGAGCAGGGAGGGCTGGGCTTTGACTATAAATGGGATATGGGCTGGATGCACGACACCCTGGCCTATTTTCAGACGCCGCCGTCAGACCGTCCGGCTCAGGGAGGGAAGCTCACCTTCTCCATGGACTACTTTGGAAAGGAGCGGTACCTGCTGCCCCTCTCTCACGACGAGGTGGTCCACGGCAAAGCCACGATCCTCCAGAAGATGTATGGGGGATATGAGGACAAATTCCATCAGGCCCGGGCGCTGTACCTCTATATGATGTCCCACCCCGGCAAGAAGCTGAATTTTATGGGCAATGAGATCGGCCACTTCCGGGAGTGGGATGAGAGCCGGGAACAGGATTGGAACCTGCTGGACTACCCCGCCCACCAGGCGTTCTTCCGTTTTGTCCAGGCGATGAACCGGATCTATCTGGACACCCCGGCCCTGTGGAAGGAGGACTACCGGCCGGAGGGCTTCCAGTGGCTGACGATGCACCAGGGGGAACGGGGCGTGTTTGCCTTCCTGAGAAGGGGAGGGGGGCAGTGCCTGCTGGCGGTGTTCAACTTCCTGGACCAGGGGGCGGAAGCTGTGCTCCCTGTTCGGGAGGGCGGACAGCTGGAGCTGCTGTTGGACAGCGGTGAGGCAGACTTTGGCGGACCCGGCGGACCGGAAGGGCAGATCGTGCCAGTGGAGCAGGGGAGCGCGGTCCTCTCTCTGCCGCCCTACTGCGGCCGCTGGTATCTGCTCAAGTAATGCGGGGAGATAAAAAGGCGGGCTGGCCTGTGAGCCAGCCCGCCAAGGCGGTCGAAAAGCGGGACCGCCGCTTGTTCGACAGTCACAGGGACCGCCATCACCATGGCGGTCCCTGGTTTTTTTTGGAGGTTAGCCGGCCTGGGTGGCGTCGGCGATGGCGTCAAAGACCGTGTCCTGGTCCTGGCACATGACCAGCAGGACGGTGCCGTCCTCCAGAGTCTCCAGTCTGGCGTTCTCGGCCACCTCATACTGGTCGGCCAGATACATCTCAAAGCTGGACTTGGTGCGGTCGACGTAGCCCTGGAGGGCCTCCATCACCGCGGCCTCCTTGCCCTCGGCGGGCATGATGGCGGCAATGGCGTATGCCTTAATGTTCATCAGAGAGGCGCTGATCCCGAAGGCGGTCATATCCTCGGTGCTCAGGCCCATGGTCTCCAGCACCATGGCGGAGCCGTCGTCCTCCTTGGACTGGGTAAAGGCGGGGTTGTACTCCGCCATCTCTCCGCCGTTCTCCATGATCGCAGAGCTGTACAGCTCGGCCAGCTCCTCGGGGGTCTTTTCCGCCGCCGGCTTGCTGCCGCAGCTGGACAGGGTGGTGATGGACAGAGCCAGGGCCAGAGCGAGAGTCAAGATCTTCTTCATAATAAATCCTCCATAATATGTTTCATGTGGTCGGTCTGCTGCCTTCCTGTTCTTTGGACGGCCTCCGGCGAAAAAAGTTCCCTGCGGAGCCTGTTTTTCTGCGTTTTGTCTGATCTGCATATTTTTGAGCCGGGCTCAGAGCGGTTTTGTCAGTTCTGACAGCAGCGGGCCGACTCCTGCCGCCGCTGCATTCTGAGCCAGTTCAGAAACCCGTAGAGATCGTTGACCAGAAATACGGCGAAGCAGACCAGGACCAGAAGATAGGACCGGTCCTCTGCCGCTGCCAGCCCCCAGAGCACAAGCAGGACCAGGTCGTTGGCCGCATAGGCGGCGGCAAACAGGGCGCTGCGCTGAAAGGTCAGGAAGGCGGCCAGAAAGCTGGTGGCCACGGAGAGCGTGCTGGGGATCAGCCGGTTGGTGTGGAGGGCGGCCAGGATGAAATAAAACACAGTGGTGACGGCTGCGGTCAAGAGCAGCATCCGGACCGTGTCCCGGCGCTCCAGACGTTTCACCTGGACCTCGGCCCGGTTCCCATCGTAGGGGTTCCGCAGCCAGGAGAACAGGGCGAACACCGCCATCGGCGCGGTCATCCCCAGATAGGTCGCCATCTCCCCATAATATCCGCAGGAGAAGGAAATCACGCCGTACAGCGCACTGAAGCATACCATCAGCAGCTGGCCAAAGGGGTTTCCCTTGGCGTTGAAGATCAGAGAGGTCACGCCGATCAGCGATGCAGCCAGAATCCCAAATTGTGTCCGGTCATAGACGAGAAAAAAGAACAGGATCAGGGAGGCGGATGCCCCCCAGAGCGCCAGTTCTCCCCTGGTAAAATAGTTCAAAAAACAGGAAATGTGCGTTTGCTTCATGTGCGGCTCCTCCGATCAAAAAATAAGCATCCGCAGCACATCTTCTAAGACCTACGATGTGCGGCGAATGCGTCTGCATTCCTACCCGGTGGTAGAATTTGATGAGATTGTCCCAACTACCATACCGGATCCGGAGGAAAAAAGCAAGAAAAATTTTACCGCTTGCTCAGAGCGAAGCTGTGGGCCTCCCGCAGCCACTCTATCAGCTCCCCGTCCACCTCCTCCGGGCGGGTGATCAGGATGTGGTTGGTCCAGCGGCCGGGGTAGGGCTCCACAGATACTGCCGCCCGGGGGGAACTCAGGGGGCGGGCCAGTCCGATGGTCACCACCAGACACTCCCGGGGCCAGTCCTTTTTCCGGCGCACCGGCAGGGAGGCGGCGGCGAACAGCCGCCGGGCATAGAAACTGATCTGGGTTTTCTGCACCTTCACAGAGATGTCGTCCGGAAGGACCTCCGCCATGCGCTCCGTCAGGGCCTGGTACAAGGACAGCTCCAGGGGCTTTCCCTCAAAGAAGCATAGCACATCAGACGTGTAGTGCTCAGGGACCTGCATTGCATTCACTCCTTTCCTGCTGTTTCATCATCATAACACGATTTTTCGCGGATGGGAAGTGCCGGCAGATGGAGGAATGGCCCGTCTGATGAATGGAGTTTTCTTCAGTTTTTGTGGAAAAACGGGGCTTTTTCTGCACTCAGGCCCCTTCCTTGTGGAAAATGTCACTTTTTATTCCACGGCCCCTTGAATTTCTGTCTCCCGCTCCCTTGCCTTTTTTTCTGCTTCTGTGTTATGATGACGGTATTGAGAGCGCCGGGTCCGCCCGGCTCCCCACACCGACCGCCGAAGGAGGAAGCTGTCCCATGGATCAGGCCGTCGTCATCCGTCCCCAGTTCGCCCCGGGCCGCCGGATCATCGCCGTCAGCGACGTACACGGAAATCTGGATTTTTTCCGGGGTCTGATGGACCAGGTGGGTCTGAACCCGTCGGACATCCTGGTGCTGGTGGGGGATCTGCTGGAGAAGGGGCCGGACAGCCTCGCCCTGCTGCGGTATGTGATGGAGCTGTCCCGCACCCACACTGTCTATCCGCTGTGCGGAAACTGTGACGGGCTGGTCCTCCGCTTTTTTGAGACGGATGAGCTGGACCAGCGCTTCTACTCCGCCTATCTGCCCATCCACCCGGAGAGCACCATCCGTCAGCTGGCGGAGGAGCTGGTTTTTCCGGACTGGCGTGACTTTCCAGGGCTGCGGGCCGCTCTGCGGGAGTCCTATCCGGAGATCCGCGCCTGGCTGCGGGGGATGCCCACCATCCTGGAGACGGAGCATCTTCTTTTTGTCCACGGCGGCGTTCCATCCCTGGAGCGCATGGAGACGCTGAACCGCTGGAAGTGCATGAAAAACGACGACTTTCTGGGGCAGGGCCACCGCTTTGACAAGTATGTGGTGGTGGGACATTGGCCGGTGACGCTGTATCACTCCAAAATTCCCTCTGCCGCCCCGCTTTTTGCCCGGGAGCAGAACATCATCTCCATCGACGGGGGCTGTGTTCTGAAGCTGGACGGCCAGCTCAATGCCCTGATTTTTCCCGCGGAGGATTCCGCAGAGTTTACCTGGCAGGCGTATGACGGCCTGCCCGTCTATACTGCGCTGGACCGGCAGGAGGCCTCCGCCGACTCCATCAATATCCGCTGGGGCCGCTCTGACCTGGAACTGCTGGAGCCCGGGGAGGAGCTCTCCAGGTGCCGGCATCTGGAGTCCGGCCGGGAGCTGTATATCCTGACCTCCTACCTCCGGCGGGATGGGGACCGGCTGTGGTGTGAGGACTCCACAGACTACCGCCTGCCTGTCCTCCCCGGTGACCGGCTCTCTCTGGTGGCCCAGACCTCCCGGGGCTGCCTGATGAAAAAAAACGGCGTGACCGGCTGGTATTCCGGCCGCCTGACGGACACACTAGAAAAACAGATCAAACAGTGAGGATTAAGATTTATGTTGGATTTTCACCCGTTACAGCTGGAGGACCTGCCCAAGCTCCGCGACTTCTTCCAATACAGCGGCAGCCGGGTCTGCGACACCACCCCGGGCACCGTCTTTATCTGGCGGGACCTGTACAAGACAGAGTGGGCGGTCTATGACGGTTCTCTCTATTTTAAGGTGGACTACCCCGGTTTGGGCCCCACCTTCACGCTGCCCCTGGGGGGCGGCCGGCCGGAGCACTACCGGCAGATCGCGGACTACTGCTGCCGCCGGAATATGCCCATCGCCTTCACCCCGGTCCCCAGAGATGAGCTGGACCGTTTGCAGGAGGCCTTCCCCAACAGCGCCGCCATCGCCAACCGGGACGCCTTCGACTACCTCTACCGGGCGGAGGACCTGAAGTTCTTCCGGGGCAAGAAGCTCAGCGGCCAGCGTAACCATGTGAACAAGTTCCTGAAGACCTACGGTACCTGGTCTTTCCGGGTGATCACCCGGGAGGACATCCCCCTGGTGGAGGAGTTCCTGGACCGGTATGCCGCGGGACGGGACAAGGCGGCCGCCTCCTTCCATGAGGACCTGGCCAAGACCCGGGAGGTGCTGGACAATTACGACACCTATGATATGCTGGGCGGGATGCTCCTGGTAGACGGCCAGATCGTAGGCTTTGCCCTGGGGGAGATCGTGGGAGATACCCTGTTCACCCACATTGAGAAGGCGGACCGGGACTATCAGGGCTGCTATCAGATGCTGGTGGCCCAGTTTGCCCAGCAGTTTGCCCATGAGGGCGTCCACTTCATCAACCGGGAGGATGACGCCGGCGACCTGGGCCTGCGCACCAGCAAGCTGTCTTATCACCCGGTGACCCTGTTGGAGAAGTACACCGTCACAGTGGACGAGCCCTGTAAGTTCTGTGCCCTTGCGGAGTGACTCTGCCTCAAACTGCATGAAGCTTGACAAGAGCGCCGGGACAGCCGGCGCTTTTTTATTGTATGTAGTATGTATGTGAAAAGCGTGCAGCCCAAGTCGGGCTGCACGCTTTGTTTCTTGAGATGGAAATGATCAGCTCACCTTGTCCCCCTTGGCCTTCAGGAAGGCCAGGAAGATCAGCATCATCACGATGCCGATGGGGAGCGCCAGGATGCCGGGGGCGCCGAAGTGGACCAGCAGGCCGGCCGCCACATAGGACAGGAAGGAGATGACAGCGCAGGAGATGGCGTAGGGCAACTGGGTGGCCACATGGTTCACATGGTCGCACTGAGCGCCGGCAGAGGCCATGATGGTGGTGTCGGAGATGGGGGAGCAGTGGTCACCGCACACCGCGCCGGCCATGCAGGCGGAGATGCAGATGATGCCCAGGGGATCCTCCAAGGGGAAGATGGCCATGGTGATGGGGATCAGGATGCCGAAGGTGCCCCAGGAGGTGCCGGTGGCAAAGGCCAGGAAGCAGCCGATCAAGAAAACGATGGCGGGCAGGAAGAAGGCGAAGTTCTCGGCATAGGTCTTGACAAAGTGATCCACAAACTCGGTGGAGCCCAGAGAGTCGGTCATGGCCTTCAGGGACCAGGCAAAGGTGAGGATCATGATGGCGGGGACCATGGCTTTGAAGCCCTCGGGGATACACTCCATCATCTGCTTGAAGCTCATGGCCCGGCGCAGCCCGTAGAACACCAGGGTGAACAGCAGGCCGAAGGAGGAGCCCAGCATCAGGCCGACAGAGGCGTCGGAGCTGGAGAAAGCGGAGGCGATATTCAGGTGGTTGACGTGGGTGGGGTCGAAGAAGGAGCCGGAGTACAGCATCCCGATGACGCAGGCGCCTACCAGGACGAGGATGGGCAGCACCAGGTCGATCACCGCGCCGCGGCTGTCCTCGGAGTCCTCCTCGATCAGACCAGCATAGGGGTTGGAGCCGGAGAACAGGTCGCCCGTCTGGACGGCGTTGCGCTCATACTTGAGCATGGGGCCGAACTCCACCTTCATCACAACCATGGAGACCATCATCACGATGGTGAACAGGGCGTAGAAGTTGAAGGGGATGGCCTTGATAAAGATGGACAGGCCCTGGCCGTCGGGCACATAGCTGGACACTGCGGCGGCCCAGGAGCTGATGGGGGCGATGATGCACACCGGGGCGGCGGTGGCGTCGATGAGGTAGGCCAGCTTCACCCGGGAGACATTGTGCTTGTCGGTGATGGGGCGCATGACAGAGCCCACGGTGAGGCAGTTGAAATAGTCGTCGATGAAGATCAGAACGCCCAGCACGATGGAGGCCAGCTGCGCCCCCACCCGGCTTTTGATGTTCTGGGCGGCCCAGCGGCCGAAGGCGGCGGAGCCACCGGCCTTGTTCATCAGGCAGACCATGGCGCCCAGGATGACCAGGAAGATCAGGATGCCCACGTTATAGCTGTCAGACAGCACGGAGACGACCCCGTCCTGGAATACGTGGAGCACGGTCCCCTCAAACTGGAAGCCGGAATAGAGCAGGCCGCCGGTCAGGATACCGATGAACAGGGAGGAGTATACCTCCTTGGTGATCAGGGCCAGACCGATGGCGATCACCGGGGGCAGCAGGGAAAAGGCGGTGGCGTGGAACGGGCTGACATACTCCGCGGCCTCTTCTCCAGCCGCAAAGGCGCCCGTGGTCATGGCCAGAACGGCCATGATCAGTACTGCCAGCAGGGGCAGCCAGTTTCTTCTCTTTCTCATGTTGTTTCCCTCCATTTTACAGCTTGGGCCCGCACAGCCCAATTTCGCGCAAACAAAAAACCATGAACGCAGACGCGCCCATGGCAAAGCCGGATGCCTCCTCCACGCAAAAGCCTGCGGGGAGAAGACCTCTGGATAGCGCTCCACAATTTGTGACAGTCCGTGAGATCTTCTCCCACGGCCCAGGAGCTCCGCCCAGGCAGGCGGAGGTACCTTCGGCGGCGTTCCCTCTCCTGCGGAGCGGCTGCCTGGCCTTGCTCCGCGGTACGCATGAACACCGCGCCTCTATCCTGTATTCTGTTGAATTGAGTACTATCCTACCACGGAAGATTGGTCCTGTCAAGGACTTCCCCAAAATCACTCCTGTGAAAATTTTGACTGAGGCGGAGCGGAGGCGCGGCGTCAGGACAGGCTGCAGTCCCGGATGTTTTCTTTTGGTATGTTTTTTTACAGTCCGGGGCAGAATACCTCTGAAACCGAATTGGGAGGAGGTAAGAAGCTGTGGTGATGGATAAGATCGCTCTGGCGCTGTTGATCATCGGCGGGCTGAACTGGGGCTGCATCGGGCTGTTTCAGTTCGATTTGGTGGCCTTTGCCTGCGGTGGTTCGGCCAGCCTGATCAGCCGGATCATTTATACAGTCGTGGGCCTGTCCGCGGTTTGGTGCGTTTCCCTGCTCTTCCGGGATACGACGGAACGGCGTGCCTGACGCGGCGGGAACAAGCGCCCGGGATGAGAATCTCGGGCGCTTTTTGGCGTGTTTTACATAGTGGATCTGGAAACGGGGCATTTTACAGGAAAAAATATTGAAAACAGTGGGAAAACGGAGGCTTTACATAGATTTAACAGAATGGCGGTTGCCCATTTTACATTCATTTTTTATACTGCGCTTGTACGTCAAACAGACAAGCAAATTACGGTTCGCAAGAAGGAGAATGATGAACATGAAAAAGTTTACCTGCCTTGGGCTGTCCATGGTCCTTGCCTTCGGCCTGCTGGCCGGATGCGGTTCCTCCAACAGCGGGAGCAGCGCCTCCGGCACGCAGAGCGGCGCCCCTGCGCAGCAGGAGACATCCGAGCTGAGCGGCACCATCACGGCCAACGGCTCCACCTCCATGGAGAAGGTGATCCAGATCCTGGAGGAGCAGTTTATGATCGACAACCCGGGCGTGAAGGCGTCCTATGATCCCACCGGCTCCGGCACCGGCATCGAGGCCGCCAAGAACGGCACTGCCGACATCGGCCTGGCCTCCCGGGCGCTGAAGGATGAGGAGACCGCCGCCGGCTTGAAGGGCACCAATGTGGCGCTGGACGGCATCGCGGTCATCGTCAACGCCGACTCCAAGGTGGAGGACCTGACTGTGGAGCAGATCGCCCAGGTGTTCACCGGCGGGATCGCCGACTGGTCTGAGCTGGGCGGAGACGCCGGGGCCATCGCCTGCATCGGCCGCGAGGGCGGCTCCGGCACCCGGGACGGCTTTGAGTCCATCACCGGCACCGAGGACGCCTGTGTCCTGGCCCAGGAGCTGACCTCCACCGGCGCGGTCATTGAGGCGGTGAAGAACAACCCCCAGGCTGTCGGCTACGCCTCTCTGTCCGCCGTGGAGGGCAAGGAGGGTATCAAGGCCATCACCGTGGGCGGCGTGCCCTGTACGGAGGAGACTGTTCTGGACGGTTCCTACCAGATCCAGCGCCCCTTTGTGATGGTGACCCGGGAGAGTGAGGCCCTCAGCCCCGCCGCCCAGGCCTTCTTTGACTGGGCTGTCTCCGCGGACGCCGCCGACCTGATCCGTCAGGCGGGCGCGGTGCCCCTGGCCTGAGACCGGAACACGGAATCGCCTCCGCCCGCTTCGGGCGGGGGCTGTCCCCATGATGAGAGAGAGGAACTTTTATGGAACACGACATCTTGGCGGCTGTGGCCGACAGTGCGATGACGACCCTTCCCAGCCGGCCGGCGGGGCGGGGCTCCAAGCGGAGGCGGGATGCCCTGGAGTTTGGAGTGAAGCTGTTTTTCCTGTTGTGCGGCTGTGTGGCGGTGGGCTGTGTGCTGTTTATCTGCATCTACCTGATCATCGCGGGCCTGCCTGCTGTACTGGAAATTGGGATCACTGACTTTTTGTTTGGCACGGAGTGGGCGGGGAAGCAGGGAAAGTTCGGGATCCTGCCCTTCATCCTGACCTCGGTGGCGGGAACTGCCGGGGCCGTGCTGGTGGGGGTGCCTGTGGGCGTCCTGACGGCCATATTCCTGGCGAAGGTGGCCCCTCCTGCGGCGGCCCGGGTGATCCGCACCGCCGTGGAGCTGCTGTCTGGGATCCCCTCCATCGTCTATGGCCTGGTGGGCATGATCGTGCTGGTCCCTGCCATCCAAAGGACCTTCCAGCTGGCCTCCGGGGCCACTCTGCTGGCCGCTATCGTGGTCCTGGCGGTGATGATCCTGCCCTCCATCATCAATGTGGCGGAGACCGCCCTGCGGGCAGTCCCCCGGGAGTATGAGGAGGCCAGCCTGGCCCTGGGTGCCACCCACATCGAGACCATCTTCCGCATCTCCCTCCCCGCGGCCCGCTCCGGCGTGGCCACGGCGGTGGTGCTGGGGGTGGGGCGGGCCATCGGCGAGGCCATGGCCATTATCATGGTGTCCGGCAATGTACCCAATATGCCGGGGAGCCTGTTCACGCCGGTTCGCTTCCTCACCACTGCCATTGCCTCTGAGATGTCCTACGCCGCGGTGGGCTCCCTCTGGCAGCAGGCCCTGTACTCCGTGGGCCTGGTCCTGTTCCTGTTCATTATGATCATCAATGTGATCCTCAACGTGTGCATTAAAAACCGGAAGGAGGGGTGAGAGATGGGTAAGAAGCTGACTGCCCGCCGCTGGCTCTATGACCGGGGGCTGCGGTCCCTGTTATGGCTGTGCGGCGGCCTGGTGTGCGCCCTGCTGGTGTTGATCATTGGATACATCTTTGCCCGGGGCCTGCCCCGGATCACCTGGGAGCTGCTGTCCACCCAGAGCAGTGTGCTCAGGGGGACTGTGGGCATCCTGCCCCACATCGCCAGCACCGTGTACATCATTCTGGTCTCCATGGTCATTGTCCTGCCCCTGGGGGTGGGGGCGGCCATCTATCTGACAGAGTACGCCGCCAACCGCAGGCTGGCAGGTCTGATCGAGTTTGCCGCCGAGACCCTCACCGGGATCCCCTCCATCATCTACGGCCTGGTGGGCATGATGGTGTTCCTTCAGCTCATGGGCCTGAAGGCGGGCATCCTGGCCGGCGGCCTGACCCTGGTGGTGATGATCCTGCCCACCATCATCCGCACCACCCAGGAGTCCCTGAAAACCGTCCCCCAGAGCTACCGGGAGGGCGCCCTGGGCCTGGGCGCGGGGAAGTGGCACATGATCCGCACCGTGGTGCTGCCCAACGCAGTGGACGGTATTGTCACCGGGTGCATCCTGGCTGTGGGACGGATCGTGGGGGAGTCCGCCGCCCTGCTGTTCACCGCGGGCTTCGGCACCGTGCTGTACAGCTTTGCCCAGTCGCTGAACAATTCTTCCGCCACGCTCACGGTGGCCCTCTATCTGTACGCCAACGAGCGGGGCGAGACGGAGATCGCCTTTGCCATCGCCGCCATCCTGATGATCCTGACCCTGATCATCAACCTGGCTGCCGGTCTTGTGGGCCGGCGGCTGAAGAAGTAAGGGCCGATCCGGCCCTGATCCGACAAAGGAGCAAGTTTGAATGGAACATACCATCCTGTCTGCCCGGCAGCTGAATTTATATTACGGCGAGAACCACGCCCTCAAGGACATCTGCATCCAGATCCCGGAACACCAGATCACGGCCCTCATTGGGCCCTCCGGCTGCGGCAAGTCCACCTTCCTGCGGACCATCAACCGGATGAACGACCTGATCCCCGGGGTGAAGATCGACGGCTCCCTGTTCTACCGGGGGGAGGACGTCTATGCCCCCGGCCAGGACGTCACCGACCTGCGCCGCCGCATCGGCATGGTGTTTCAGAAGCCCAACCCCTTTCCCATGTCCATCTATGACAATGTGGCCTACGGCCCCCGGACCCACGGGGTCCGAAGCAAGGTGAAGCTGGACGAGCTGGTGGAGGAGTCCCTGCGGGGGGCGGCCATCTGGGACGAGGTGAAGGACCGGCTGAAGAAATCGGCGATGGGCCTGTCCGGCGGCCAGCAGCAGCGGCTGTGCATCGCCCGGGCCCTGGCGGTGAAGCCGGATGTGCTGCTGATGGACGAGTCCACCTCCGCCCTGGACCCCATCTCCACCTCCAAGATCGAGGACCTTGCCGCAGAGCTGAAAAAAGATTATACTATCATCATGGTGACCCACAATATGCAGCAGGCGGCCCGCATCTCCGACAAAACTGCCTTTTTCCTCCTGGGCGAGCTGATCGAGTACGGGGACACGGAGCAGATGTTCTCCATGCCCCAGAACAAAAAGACAGAGGATTACATCACCGGGAGGTTTGGATAATGCGGGATAGATTCAATGAGCAGCTGGAGCAGCTGAATGTGGAGCTGATCAAAATGGGGGCCCTGTGCGAGGAGGCCATCTCCGCCGCCACCAAGGCCCTGCTGGACGGGGACGACGCCCTGCGGGAGAGCGCGGCCGCCGCCGAGCGGGAGATCGACCAGAAGGAGCGGGACATCGAGAATCTGTGCATGAAGCTGCTGCTCCAGCAGCAGCCGGTGGCCCGGGACCTGCGCGCCATCTCCGCCGCGCTGAAGATGATCTCCGACATGGAGCGCATCGGCGACCAGGCGGCGGACATCGCAGAGATCACCCTGGACATCGCCCACAGCCCCATGATCAGCCGGGTGCCCATCGCGGAGATGGCCCGGAGCGTCATCGTCATGGTCACCGACAGCATCGACTCCTTTGTGCGGAAGAACCTGAGTCTGGCCCAGGCGGTGGTCCGCAGGGACGACGAGGTGGACCAGCTCTTCCTGGATGTGAAGCAGGAGCTGATCCGTCTGCTGGGGCTGGGGGACAGCGGCGAGGTATGCATCGACCTGCTGATGATCGCCAAATATCTGGAGCGCATCGGAGACCACGCGGTGAACATCGCCGAATGGGTGGAGTACTCCCTCACCGGGCAGCACAGCGCGCTGGACTGAGAAATCCTGCGGAGGGCGGGCTGGGACCGTCTCCGCTGCAAGAGGTGGAAGCAACGTGATCTATATTTTAGAGGACGACGCCAGCATCCGGAAGCTGGTGGTCTATACCATCCAGAGCCAGGGGATGGAGGCAGAGGGCTTTGAGCGGCCCTCCCAGTTCTGGGAGGCGCTGGAACGGCGGACGCCGGATCTGCTCCTGCTGGACATCATGCTGCCGGAGGAGGACGGGCTCCAGGTGCTCAAGCGCCTGCGCTCCCTGCCGGCATTCCGGTCCCTGCCGGTCATTCTGCTCACCGCCAAGGGCACGGAGTATGACAAGGTGCTGGGGCTGGACGAGGGGGCGGATGACTATGTGGCCAAGCCCTTTGGGATGATGGAGCTGATGGCCCGGATCCGCGCCGCCCTCCGCCACGGCGGGCAGCGGGAGCCCCAGAGCCGCACCTACTCCCTGGGCACGCTGTTCGTGGATCCCGCCCGGCACATCGTTCGGGACGGGGAGCGGGAGGTCACGCTGACGCTGAAGGAGTTCCAGCTTCTCTGCCTGCTGATGGAGCGGGCCGGGACTGTGTTTACCCGGGATCAGCTGCTCAACACCATCTGGGGCTATGAGTTCGACGGGGCCAGCCGCACAGTGGACGTCCACATCCGGACCCTGCGGCAGAAGCTGGGGCGCTCCGGCGACTGCATTGAGACTGTGCGCGGCGTGGGCTATAAGATCGGTGCGGACGATCAGAAGGGGATCGCCCGCAGAGAATGAGGGAAGGGAATATGACCGCAAAACTGTTTCGCAACTCCATGGCGGTGGCCGTCTCAGTGATGGCGCTGTCCATCATCCTGTTCATGGGGGTGCTCTATCAATATTTCAGCGACCAGCTGATGGAGGCGCTGGGGACGGAGACCTGGCTGGTGGCCCGGGGCGTGGAGCTGGAGGGGCTGAACTATCTGGACGGCCTGGACACAGAGAGCCGGGTGACCTGGGTCTCTGCCGACGGCACGGTGCTCTTTGACAGCTCCGCTGACTCGGCTTCCATGGAGAACCACGGCGACCGGGAGGAGATCCGGGAGGCCCAGGAGAACCGTCTGGGCACCGCCACCCGCTACTCCTCCACTCTGGCGGAGCAGACTCTGTACAGCGCCCGCCGCCTGTCGGACGGCACAGTGATCCGTCTGGCCAGCAGCCAGCGGACGGTATGGCTGCTGCTGCTGTCCATGGTGCAGCCCATTCTGGTGATCCTGGTCCTGGCGCTGCTGCTGTCGGCTGTGCTGGCCTCTCAGCAGTCCCGGAGGATCATCCGGCCCATTGTGGAGTTGGATCTGGAGCATCCGGAGGACTGTGACGCCTATGATGAGCTGGCGCCCCTCCTCACCCGGATCAAGCGGCAGAACGACACCATCAAGCAGCAGATGGGACAGCTCCAGCAGAAGCAGACGGAGTTTTCCGCCCTGACTGAAAATATGTCCGAGGGATTTCTGCTTCTGGACCGGCAGGGCCATGTGCTGTCCCACAACCCTGGGGCGCTGCGCCTGCTGGGGGCGGAGGAGCCGGTGGGAGAGGTCAACGCCCTCTTTCTCAACCGGGAGGAGCACTTCCGTCAGGCGGTGGACGAGGTGCTGGAGGGCCGCCGGAGCCGGCAGGTGCTTCAGATGAACGGGCGGTGCTGTCAGCTGCTGGCCAACCCGGTTTGGAAGGACGGGGAGCCGGCGGGGGCCGTCCTGGTCCTGATGGACGTCACGGAGCAGGAGAAGCGGGAGGAGCTGCGGCGGGAGTTTACCGCCAATGTCTCCCACGAGCTGAAAACGCCCCTCACTGCCATCTCCGGGATCGCGGAGATCATGCAGGGGGGCATGGTGAAGCCGGAGGACGTCCGGGATTTTGCCGGGGACATCTATCAGGAGGCCCGGCGTCTGATCGCCCTGGTGGAGGACATCCTCCGGCTGTCCCAGCTGGATGAGGGGGCGGAAAACCTGGAGCGGGAGCCGGTGGAGCTGCTGGCCCTGTCCCAGGAGGTGGCCCGCCGGCTGGAGCCGGCGGCCCGGAGCGCAGGGGTCTTGGTGGAGGTCCGGGGAACGCCGGTCCAGATACAGGGCGTCCGCCGGGTGCTGGATGAAATGGTCTACAACCTGTGTGAAAATGCCATCAAATATAACCGGACCGGCGGCCGCGTGACCCTCACGGTGGGACAGGGGGCGGAGGGTCCGGAGGTGACCGTGGCGGACACAGGAATTGGGATCCCTCCGGAGGATCAAAGCCGGGTGTTTGAGCGCTTTTACCGGGTGGACAAGAGCCACTCCAAGGAGATCGGCGGCACGGGGCTGGGGCTGTCCATCGTCAAGCACGGCGCACTGCTCCACAGCGCACAGATCTACCTGAACAGCCAGGTGGACCGTGGGACCTCCATCCGCATCTGCTTTCCCAAGTGAACACGGCCCGCAGGGCAGCAGAAAAGACCGCGTGAGCGGTCTTTTTTGTTTGAAGATTTAGGTTTATTCCACCGAGCCCTCGTCCCACAGGACGGGGATGCCCTGTGTAAGAGAGGGCGAAACAGCCAGGATCCTCTGGTTGGAGGACCCCCGGAACCGCAGCCCCAGGTTTTTCAGCCCGACCACAAAAGGGCCGTCTACCAGAACATCCAGCTGTTCCAGCAGCTCCCGGCTGTGCTCCCCCACGCGGCCGGCGGCCAGGTCCTCGAACAGGTAGCCCGAGTAGCACCAGACGTCCTTTTCCGGGAAGCGGTCCCGCACCAGGCGCACAAGCTCCAGCACCGCGGCTTGGTTGGCGGGGTGGAAGGGCTCGCCTCCCAGGAGAGAGAGCCCCTTGATATAGGGCTTTTCCAGCGCCTGGAGGATCAGAGTGGCCTCGGCCTGGGTGAAGGGATGGCCATAGGAGAAGTCCCAGGCCTCCGGATTGAAGCACTCCGGGCAGGCGTGGGTGCAGCCGGAGACAAACAGAGAGACCCGGATGCCCGGACCGTTGGCCACATCGATGGGGCGGATGTCAGCGTAGTTCATGGAAAAACCTCCGGTTTGATGAATGAGGAGTTAGGAATTAGGGTACATTCCCCGGAAACCCCGCTTTTGCCCCTTCGGGGCGGCTTACCTGCATGATGGAACGGCTTTTCGACGAAATTGGAGTGTCCGGTAGAGCTGGACACTCCAATTCCTCATTCCTAACGCCTCATTCCGAATCGACTCAGAGGTGCAGGACCCGGGACTTGATCTCCTTGGTCTTGCCCACATTCCAGTAATTTTCACCCAGATAGCCACAGGTGCGCCGGGTGACGTTCATCTTGGACTGATCCTTGTTGTGGCAGGCGGGACACTCCCACTGGTTGTCATCGTTGATGAGGATCTCTCCGTCATAGCCGCACACCTGGCAGTAATCGCTCTTGGTGTTGAATTCGGCGTACTGGATGTTGTCGTAGATGAAGCGGACGACCTCCTTCAGGGCCTCCAGGTTGTGGCGCATATTGGGGATCTCCACATAGGAGATGCAGCCGCCGGTGGAGATCTTCTGGAACTGGCTCTCAAAGGTGAACTTGTCGAAGGCGTCGATATGCTCCCGCACGTCCACATGGTAGCTGTTGGTGTAGTAGCCCTTGTCGGTGACGTCAGGAATGGTGCCGAAGCGCTCCTTGTCGATGCGGGCGAAGCGGTAGCACAGGGACTCGGCGGGAGTGCCGTACAGGGCAAAGCCGATGTTGGTCTCCTTTTTCCAGTCATCGCAGGCCTTCCGCAGGCGGTCCATCACCCGAAGGGCGAAGTCCTGTCCCTGGGGATCGGTGTGAGAGACCCCCTTCATCAGCTTGGTCACCTCATACAGGCCGATGTAGCCCAGGGAGATGGAGGAGTAGCCGCCGTACAGCAGGGGCTCGATGGGGGCGCCCTTGGGCAGGCGGGCGATGGCGCCGTACTGCCAGTGGATGGGGGAGGAGTCGGAGCGCACGCTTTTCAACGCGTTGTGCCGGCACATCAGCGCCTCGAAGCACAGCTGGAGCCGCTGGTCCAGCAGCTTCCAGAAGGCGTCCTCGTCGCCCTTGGAAAGAATACCGATCTGGGGCAGATTGAGGGAGACCACGCCCTGGTTGAAGCGGCCCTCGAACTGATAGTTCCCGTTCGCGTCCTTCCAGGGGGACAGGAAGGAGCGGCAGCCCATGGGGGAGAACACGTTGCCCTCGTAATTCTCCTTCATCTTTTTGGCGGAGATGTAGTCGGGATACATCCGCTTGGCGGAGCAGCGCACTGCAAGCTCGGTGATATAGTCGTACTTCCCGCCCTTCAGGCAGTTGTGCTCGTCCAGTACATAGACCAGCTTGGGGAAGGCGGGGGTGATGTAGACGCCTGCCTCGTTCTTGATGCCCTCCAGGCGCTGGCGGAGGACCTCTTCCACGATGAGGGCGTTCTCCTCCAAATAGGGGTCATCCTCCCGCAGGTTGAGGAACAGGGTGACAAAGGGGGACTGGCCGTTGGTGGTCATCAGCGTGTTGATCTGGTACTGGATGGTCTGGACGCCGGACTTCAGCTCATCCCGGACCCGGTCATCCACCAGACGGTCCAGAGTGGCCTCGTCCACCTGGCCGGCGCACTCATAGGAGATATGCTTGCGGAACTTCTCACGGCTGCGGCGCAGGTACTTGCCCAGATGGCTCATGTCCACGCTCTGGCCGCCATACTGGTTGGAGGCCACGCAGGCGATGATCTGAGTGGTAACGGTGCAGGCGACCTGAAAGCTCTTGGGGCTCTCGATGAGCTTGCCGTTCATCACAGTACCATTGTCCAGCATATCGCCAATGTTGATCAGGCAGCAGTTGAAGATGGGCTGGACGAAGTAGTCTGCGTCGTGGAAGTGGATGGCCCCCTCGTCATGGGCCTTGGAGATATACTCAGGCAGCAGGATCCGCCGGGTCAGGTCCCGGCTCACCTCTCCAGCGATATAGTCCCGCTGGGTGGCGGCGATCATGGTGTTCTTGTTGGAGTTCTCCTCGGCCAGCTCCTTATTCTCGTTGCGGAGCAGGGAGAGGATGGATTCGTCGGTGGTGTTGGCCTTGCGCACCAGGGCCCGGTTATAGCGGTAGATGATATAGGTCTTGGCCAGATGGAACTTGTTTTCAGCCACCAGACCCTGCTCCACCAGGTCCTGGATGTCCTCCACCAGCATCCGGGGGCGCTTCAGCTCCTCGATGCGGTCAATGATGGCGTCGATGCGGTCCTGACTGAGACGTTCCTCCTCCGGGACCTCGGCGTTGGCCTTTTGAATGGCGGTGCTGATCTTGCTGCGGTCATAATCGACGATGGACCCGTCGCGCTTGATGACTTTCATTTTGGGGGCTCCTCTCTGATCAGATGTGGAGCGCGTCCGCGCTCTGTTATCGGAAAACCGGCCGGAGCCGGCGGAATGCTGTGGAACCTGATTATAGCATACCTTGGTCGGCTTGTCCACTATATCTTGTGTTTTTTGTCCCTGCACTTTTTGAATGAACACAAAATATATTTTGTGAGAAATGTGCAGACAGTGGGAAAAAGAGCCGTTCCATCTGTGCTGTTGGACTTGTCCAGGGCGGCTGGGCGGGATATAATAAAGAAAACGACGCGCCCGGAGAGACATCCGGGCCGCAGATCAGGAGGGAGTACACATGACTGACCGGGAGCTGGTAGACCGCGCCTTTTCCATGCATCAATTTTCTTATGTGCCCTATTCCCATTTTCCCGTGGGGGCTGCCCTGCTGTGCCGGGACGGCGCCGTATTTACTGGCTGTAACGTGGAGAACGCCGCCTTCGGCTCCACCATCTGTGCGGAACGCACCGCACTGCTGAAGGCAGTCAGCGAGGGGCGCCGGGACGACTGGGTCGCCATTGCCATCGCGGGGCGGGGGGATGACTACTGCTGGCCCTGCGGCAGCTGCCGGCAGATGCTCTACGAGTTTGCGCCCGGGCTGCGGGTGCTGGCTGCCCGGGGGGACGGGGATTTTCAGGCTGCTGCCCTGGAGGAGCTTCTGCCACATGGCTTCGGGCCTCACTCCCTGGATGGTGTCCAATAGCGCAGAACAAGTGGCCTGTGTGCCTTTGGAAGAAGAACAGCAGGGGGCGCCCCTTTGGCCGGACAGGAAGGCCGGAGGGGCGCTTCCCTCTGTATCTTGCGGGGGAAGGCATCGGCGGCTTTTCTTTTGTCGTCAAAATCTATACTCTCCCAGTTGTCAAGATGATTAGGATAACTTCTTTATCTGCTGGGGCGATATGGTTTCAACACTACTTTCCTGCGTCCCGTTCCATTTGCGGCCCAGTTGTGATACCATCACCCTGGAGACATCCGCGTGGTCCGCGCCTCCGCAGGCTGGGGGCGCTCAACAGAAAAGGAGATGCTTTTATGATGACGAACCGCAAGCTGACGCCGGCGGTCATGGACGCCTTCCGCGCCCGCCTGCTGGAGGAGGAGCGCGCCCCGGGGACGGTGGAGAAGTATCTGCGGGACGCGGGGGCCTTCGCCCTCTGGCTGGAGGACCGCCCGGTCACCCGTGAGCAGACCGCGGCCTGGAAGGAATGGCTGCTGGCCCGTGGCTATGCGCCCGTGACGGTCAACTCCATGCTGGCGGCGGTCCACAGGCTGTTTGCCTGCCTGGGCTGGTCGGACTGCCGCGTCCGTTTTCTGCGGCTCCAGCGCCGCCTGTTCCGGGAGGAGCGGCGGGAGCTGACCCGGGAGGAGTACCAGCGTCTGGTGGACGCCGCCCGGAGGCAGGGCAAGCGCCGTCTGACGCTTCTTCTGGAGGCCATCTGCGCCACCGGAATCCGGGTCTCGGAGGTGCGGTACCTCACGGTGGAGGCCGCCCGGAGGGGGCGGGCGGATGTACGGCTCAAGGGCAAGCTCCGCACGATCCTGCTGCCGGACAGGCTGTGCAGAAAGCTGCTGCGGTATGCGAAGGAGCAGAAGATCCGCTCCGGCGAGATCTTCCTCACACGGCGGGGCGGCCGCCTGTCCCGCTGCCAGATCTGGGCGGAGATGAAGGGCCTGTGCGGGGCGGCAGGGGTAGCCCCCTCCAAGGTCTTTCCCCACAACCTCCGGCACCTGTTTGCCCGGACCTTCTATCAGGTGTGCCGGGACGTGGTCCGGCTGGCGGACGTACTGGGACACTCCCAGGTGGAGACCACCCGGATCTATCTGCTCTCCACCGGCGCGGAGCACCGCGCGGTGCTGGAGCGGGTCTGCATGATTTCATAAAATATACAAAATTGATATTTTGTATCATGTAAATGATATTCCGCACTGCAAACCCACCTGCAATTATGTATAATTTTAACACAAAGTAACGCAATATACAAGTGTTTTCCTTTTTTGGGCGTAAAGAGCCAGACCGTTTGGAACGTCAAGACAAACGGTCCGGCTCTTTGTGCTCTATTTCACCGGAGGATCCGCTGTAAGGGCCGCGGCCTCCGGTTCAGGGGCTCCCCCGCTCATGTCTGCCAGCGGATGAAATAGAACAAAATATCAATTTTGTTTATTTATGGGGGTGAATGTGCGCATGGAGGCAGTCCAAAACAAAACACCGGTGTCTCCCGGCGGCCTGCGTCTGACGGAGGAGGCGCTGGAGGACTATCTGGAGGCTCTGACCCAGTGCGGCCGGGTGGTTGGGACACTGGAAGCCTATCGTCACAGCATATTCTCCCTTTACCGCACCCTTCCGGAGGACAAGCTGATCCACGGGGACACGCTGGTCCAGTGGCAGGCGGCCATGGTGGAACAGGGATACTCTCCCCGGACCATCAACGCCCGTCTGTCGGCGGTCAATGGGCTCATGTCGTTTCTGGGGCGCCGGGATCTTCAGCTCCCGGTCCCGCTGAGCGTCGAGCCGGAGGAACAGCCGGAGCTGACCCGGGCGGAGTATCTCCGCCTGCTCAGTACCGCCCGCACCCTGGGAAAAGAGCGCCTCTACCTGCTGGTCAAGGTGTTTGGAAGCACCGGCCTGCCTCTGCGGGAGCTCCCCAGCCTTACCCGCGAGGCGGTCTGGGCTGACCAGGTGCTGCTCCCCAGTCAGGGTCGGCTGCATATCCCCCAGGGGCTTCGGCTGGAGCTTCTGTCCTTTGGCGACCGGGAGGGGATCGCGGCCGGTCCCCTGTTCCGGGGCCGCAGCGGCGCGCCCATCCGGCGCACCACTGTGACAGAGAGCATGAAGCAGCTGTGCCGGGATGCCGGTGTGCCCCAGGAGAAGGCGAATCCCCGCTGTCTCCGCAGGCTGTGGCAGAGCACCCAGAGCGCCATCCGCGCCCGGGTGGATCTTCTGGTTGAGCAGACCTTCGACCAGCTGTGGGAGACCGAACAGCTGGAAGTGGGCTGGACCGCCGCCGCTAAGGAGGTGAGTGAGATGTGAAGGAGAGAACTTGGTCCCATGCGTCGGACTGACGCACCATAACACTGTGTACAAGGAGGAAAAACGGTGAATAAGCGCATTTTATCCATGGCGCTGACATTAGCCATGATCCTGTCGCTGGTACCCGGCACAGCTCTGGCGTTAGAGCCCACAGAGCCCGGGGAGACCCCCCAGGTCTGTACCTGTACCGTCCCCTGTGCGGAGGAGGCGGATGAGAGCTGCCCGGTGTGCAGCGTTAACCCTGCCGCCTGTACCGCACAGCCGCAGGAGCCCCAGGAGCCTCAGGAACCCCAGGAGCCCCAGGAGCCCCAGGAGCCCCAGGAGCCTCAGGAGCCTCAGGAACCCCAGGAACCCCAGGAGCCCCAGGAGCCTCAGGAGCCCCAGGAGCCTCAGGAGCCCCAGGAGCCCCAGGAGCCCCAGGAGCTCCAGGAGCCGCAGGAGCCCCAGGAGCCCCAAGAGCCCCAGCAGCCTCAGGTGATCGAGATCACCGACTGGGTGTGGAGCGGCAACGAGACCCCGGTCTGGAATGAGGAGACCGGGCGGTACGAGCTGGCCCTCCCCGGGGCCAGTGTGAACAACCCCCTCACCCCACAGCTTCTGGAGGAGTATCTGCTCCCCGGCACGGTCAACGCGGCCCTGGTGGGCGAGCTGGACGTGGCGTGGGACCTGACCGGTCTCCCCGACGAGTTCTGGGCAGGGGAGCATACGGTCTCCGCCACCGTCGAACTGCCCGAGGGCTATGCCCTGTCCCAGGAGGCCAAGCCCATGGAGGTGACCGTGGTCCTGGGCGGCGCGGAGCTGTATGATGTTGACTTGGGAAATCCCATCGATACCGTCAGCCCAGATGGGATCTCATTCCATCTCTTCGACTATAAGATCCACCAAAATTGGACCGATGCAGATAATAGCGAACCCGAAGATATAACAACAGCTGGCATCAACAAAGACCATGCCCTGCTGTTTAAGCAAAACAATTCTGCGAATGGTAAGCTGAACGAGTGGGGAGGCTGGAACTTTTGGACCGGGACACGTGATACTAATGTGTGGTCAAATGGCAGCTATCCGGTAAATCCTGTAAAGTACGAGGAGTTCCCCGGGATCGTGGCCACGAAGCTGGGTGATGACGGCTATCCCCAGCTGGCGCTGAACAACAACTGGCCCGCCACCGCCCTGGATGGCCGCAGCAGAGAGGAGTCTCTGGGCTATCTGTTCAATGAGACCGCCCCAGGTGATTACAAGAAATCCTATTCCAACGTCACAGGGCTGCTGTACATCGATGAGAATGGCAACTACACCTTTGACAGCCGGAAACACTTCGCCACTGTGATGGGAGAAGTTTCAGAACCGAGCACACAGTTTACCGTCTATAAGAACCCGGCCATCCAAGCGACGGGCGGGGGAACAGACAATTATACTGGCCAGTTTTTCCCCTTTACCTCAGAAGAAGTGGCAGAAAACAACCCGAGATCTGACGCTTCCAGCATCAACCACTACTTCGGCATGAGCCTGTCCATCGACTTTGCCCAGCCCACCGGCGGCAAGATCAGCAACGGCGCGGATCAGAAGGACATGGTCTTTGAGTTCGCCGGGGACGACGACGTGTGGATCTTCATCGACGGCGTCCTGGTGGCCGACCTGGGCGGCATCCACAATGAGATGGGGACCACCATCAACTTCGCCACCGGCGAGATCCAGACCGGTCTGGCAACAGTTAACGGGATCAAAGTCAGCAAGACCAGTAATCTGCGCGAGAAGTTTGAAGCTGCAGGCAGTGATAAGACAGACACCTACTTTGCTGACGGCACCAATATCTTCAAGGCCGGCACCAACCACACCCTGAAGATGTTCTTCCTGGAGCGGGGCAACGGCGACTCCAACCTGAAGCTGTCCTTCAACCTGTTCCAGGCTGAGCCTAACACCCTGAAAAATGTGGACCAGGACGGAACACCCATCACTGGCGCGGAGTTCGAGATTCAGGGTGATACTACGAATGAGAAGTTCCCCCTGAAGATCACTGCTAATGACGGCACCGTGGAGCTGAAAAACACCGACGGCGTGCTGGAGCCCGGTCTGGACGACACCTACACCCTGACCCAGACCACACTGCCAGCTGGCTTCCGCTCTCTGCCCATGGAGGCGATCTCTCTTGTGCACCATGAGGACAGCAACACCATCCTGGTGGAGGACAAGAACAACACCATGTGGAAAACCGGCGTGGTCTCCGGCTTCGCCGCCACCGTCACCCAGACGGGCGGGGACCTGCTCTATGGTGTAGTCAATAAAGGAGACGGAACGGTAAGTAAAGGGGCTGCAGTCAGTGATCCCCAGAGCGGCCTGATCGTGGCCGTCCCCCTGCTGGATGTGTCGGGCAATCATAGCGCCTGGGCTGCCCTGTACGGCAACGGCATCGACGGCTACTCCGCCGCCGGCAACTTTGAGATGTCCAACAATGAGGCCGCCAACCAGGCCATCGCCTTCGCAGCCCTGAAGCAGATGCAGGAGGAAACGTACACCTCCTGGTATCTGGAGTACAAAGATACGCTGAATCGCTTTGAGGGCACTCTGGAGGACCTTCCCGGCGACCCCAGCCGCTATTATTTCGTCAATGAGGACGGCGGAGACATCGTCCTGGGCTACTACTATTTTGACCTCAACAATTTGGTGGAGAATGCCACAGAACTGACCACCACCAAGGAAAAAATGAATGCCCTGGTCGAGAAGTTTAAGAACGAGATTCAAGACGATTCCTTTACCAACGAGGAGTATGCGGCTTTGCGGAACCACTTCAAGCTGCTGTACATCCAGGAATTCAACCGCCAGTTCTACACCCGCCTCATCGTGCCCAGCATCCGGAACGCCTTTATGGTGGAGGTGGTGGATGCCGAGGGCAGCAGCATCACCAAGGATGGCATGGAGTTTAAGCTGTATTCGGACGAGAACTGCCAAACCGAAGTTCAGACAGGCGTCTTGACCAATGTGGCAGGCCACTCCATGATCGTCTTTGAGGGTGGTACGAAGGATGGTAAGGCCGCTCTGGTGGAGGGCTATACTTATTACCTGAAGCAGACGGAGGCCGCTGAAGGCTACACCGTGAATGACGCTGTCGTCCCCATCGTGGTGGACAAGGACGGCGTCCACGCGGACGCCGGTACTGCCGATGACGGCATCAGCGTCCGGGCCGGCGTGGGCAAGCTGGTCGAGCCCATGGCCCGCTATGCCTCCGACGGCGACGTGAACGTCACCCTCCGGGATATCACCGCCACCATGCAGACCGGCACATACAGCAACGGCTCCTTTGTCTGGGACGCTGCGGATGATACGCTGAACCTCACCTACGGCGGGGGCACCAGTGCCGGTAAGGGCCTGGAATACGGTACAACAGACAACAGTGTTCCCTTCTTTACCGTGGACCAGGGCTACGTATGGGCAAAGGTGACCCAGACCCAGCCGCCTGTCAACCGTGCGGCGGCGGCCAACAAGGAACTGCTGGGTGATACAGACCTCACCGGCCTGTTCACCGGCTCCACCAATGTGGTGGTGACCAACAAGACGACCCAAAATTATATCACCTTTGATCCCAACGGCGGAAAGTGGGGAGACAGTGCAGACTCCCAGGCAAAGCTGATCCAAAACGGTATTGTGACTATGCCCAACGAACCCACGAGGACAAACTATGTGTTCAAGGGCTGGTTCACCGAGCAAACTGGCGGCACCGAATGGACAAATGAGAATTTGACCGCAAGCGCCATCGTTTACGCCCACTGGGATCCCACCTATACCCTGACGTACAACGAAAACGCAGGCACCGTCACTTCCAAGGAAAAGACCAATACGGACCGCTATAAGAGGGGAGCAACTCCGCAGCTGAGCGCCGATATGCCTGCGGGCTGGAACACCAACGCGGACAAGCTGGCCTTTGTGGGCTGGACCGAAGGGACAAATGTCCACACAAAGACCAAACCCGCCACCGCTAATCCGAATGACGTTACGCTTGTCGAAAGCGTCACCTTCGGCGGCGCCGACATCACCGTCTACGCCGTCTGGGCCAAGGACGAAAACAACAACGACAAACCGGACTATAGTGAGACCAAGTACACCCTGACCTACGACGCCAACGGCGGAAATGCCGACAGCGTTCCTACTGGCGTGTCAAACATCCTGTCCGGCATTACCGTGCCGCTGGACACCACGAATAAGCCCACTCATTCCCAGGATAACGGCGTAAATGTGGTGTTCATCGGCTGGTCTGCCGCGCAGGACAGTAAGATCTATTCCAAGGACGACACTGCCCCCGCGACGATCCCAAGCGTCAAATTTGAGAATCAAAACATCACCGTCTACGCCCTCTGGGGCTATGACACTGACCAGGATGGAACGCCCGACGTGCAGGAGGGCAAGTGGACCGTCACCTTTAACAGCCAGGGCGGCACTCCGGCTACCACAACTCAGTTTATAGTTGATGGTGCAAAAGCCACACAGCCCGCCGATCCCACCAGGGATGGCTACACCTTCGGCGGCTGGTACAAGGAAACTACCTGCACCAACCTGTGGAATTTCGCCGATCCCGTCACGGGGAACATGACCCTCTACGCCAAGTGGACGGCGAACCCCACCGAGCCTGACCCGGAGCCCGACCCCGGCCCTGACCACGACAACGACTACTCCGTGATCTACGAGCCCAACTACACCGGCGCACCCGCCCCCCGCATGGACAGCTATGACAGCGGGCAGCAGGCCACCGTCCGGGACAACGACTGGTTCCAGCGGGACGGCTGGACCTTCCAGAGCTGGAATGAGCGGCCGGACGGCAGCGGGACCCGCTATCTCCCCGGCGATACCTTCGAGATGCCCAGCCGGAATGTCCACCTCTATGCCCAGTGGGCCCGCACCGTGGCCGACCCCGACGACACCGGCGTGTCCGACTGGCTGGACACCAGCGACCACCGGCTGTATCTGGTGGGCTACCCCGACCAGACCTTCGGCCCCGACCGGAACATGACCCGCGCTGAGGTGGCCCAGATGTTCTATGCCCTGCTGCGGGAGAAGGACGTGTCCTCCTCCGTGGGCTTCTCCGATGTGGCTGACGGCCTGTGGTACAGCGACGCGGTGCACACCCTGGCCGCCCTGGGCATGGTGGAGGGCTACCCCGACGGGACCTTCCGCCCCGACCGCACCATCACCCGGGCCGAGTTCACCACCATCGCCATGAACTTTACCCGCGGCACCGCCAAGGGGAGCAACGTATTCTCTGACGTGGCCGGCGGCGCGTGGTACTATGACTTCGTGGTGGGCTCCACCAAGTACGGCTGGATCGGCGGCTATCCCGACGGGACCTTCCGCCCTGACCGCACCATCACCCGGGCCGAGGTGGCCGTCATCGTCAACAATATGCTGGGCCGCGCCGCGGACCAGGACTTTGTGGACCGGAATGTGGACGACCTGATCACCTTCCCCGACACCACCCGCAGCCACTGGGCCTATTACGCGGTCATGGAGGCCACCAACTCCCACGACTATACCAAGACAGGCGGCGCGGAGCGCTGGACCCGCTGACCTGACCCAGTGCTTCCCAGCAAGCGGACCCAACCGGGGCCGGACACTGTCCGGCCCCATCTTTTTTTGCCCGGGCGGCCGGACGTCAACTCCATCTCGACGGATCCGGGCCCTTGTGGTATACTGGACCAGACACAAAACCATCAGGGAGGCGTCTTTATGGGCGGACAGAGATCACAACAGGAACAGAAGCAGCTCTGCGTCGGTCTGCTGGCCCATGTGGACGCGGGCAAGACCACCCTGTCAGAGGGGCTGCTCTATGAGAGCGGGCAGCTGCGCCGCCTGGGGCGGGTGGACCACCGGGACGCTTTCCTGGACACCGACGCCCAGGAGCGGGAGCGGGGGATCACCATTTTCTCCAAGCAGGCCCGCCTGTCTCTGGACGGTCTGGACCTGACCCTGCTGGACACCCCGGGCCATGTGGACTTCTCCAGTGAGATGGAGCGCACCCTCCAGGTGCTGGATTACGCCGTCCTGGTCATCAGCGGCACAGACGGCGTCCAGGGGCACACCGCCACACTGTGGAGGCTGCTGGCCCGGTACCATGTCCCCACCTTCCTGTTCGTCAACAAGATGGACCTGGCGGGCACGGACCGGGCCGCCCTGCTGGAGCAGCTGCACAGCCGCCTCAGCGGCGGCTGCGTGGACTTCTCCGCTCCGGACTGGGAGGAGAGCGCCGCCCTGTGTGACGACGGCATTTTGGAGAAATACCTGGAGACGGGGACCCTGGAGGACGGGGATGTGATCTCCCTCATCCGCCACCGGAAGGTGTTCCCCTGCTGGTTCGGCTCGGCGCTGAAGCTGGACGGCGTGGCGGAGCTGCTCCGGGGCATCGGGCGGTATGCCGCCCCTCCGTTGTACCCCAAGGAGTTCGGTGCGAAGGTCTTTAAGATCGCCCGGGACCCCCAGGGGGCCCGTCTCACCTATCTGAAGGTCACCGGGGGCAGCCTCCGGGTCAAAGCGCCCCTCACCAACCGCCGCCCCGGCGGCCCGGAGCTGGAAGGAGATCTCTGGGAGGAGAAGGCCGACCAGCTGCGGCTGTATTCCGGGTCCCAGTACCGCCTGGCGGAGACTGTCCCGGCAGGGACCGTGTGCGCCGTCACCGGCCTGAGCCGCACCTACCCCGGACAGGGCCTGGGGGTGGAGCCGGAGTCCTCCGTCCCGCTGCTGGAGCCGGTGCTGTCCTATCAGGTGCTCCTCCCGGAGGGGGCCAATGTCCACACTGTCCTGCGCCAGCTGGGCCAGCTGGAGGAGGAGGACCCACAGCTCCACATCGCCTGGGACGAGACCGCCCGGGAGATCCGCCTCCAGCTTATGGGACAGGTGCAGCTGGAGGTTCTCCGCCGCCTGATCCGGGAGCGGTTCGGCCTGGAGGCCGCCTTCGGCGCGGGCAGCGTCCTCTACAAGGAGACCATCCTGGAGCCGGTGGAGGGGGTGGGCCATTTCGAGCCCCTGCGCCACTACGCCGAGGTCCACCTGCTGCTGGAGCCGGGGGAGCCGGGCAGCGGCCTGCGCTTTGACGCCGCCTGCTCTGAGGACCAGCTGGACCGGAACTGGCAGCGGCTGATCCTCACCCACCTGGCGGAGAAGGAGCACCGGGGGGTGCTCACCGGCGCGCCCATCACGGACATGAGGATCACGCTGGTGGCCGGACGGGCCCATGTGAAGCACACCGAGGGGGGCGACTTCCGACAGGCCACCTACCGGGCGGTGCGACAGGGGCTCAAGTGCGCCCAGAGCGTCCTTCTGGAGCCCTGGTACGACCTGCGCCTGGAGTTGCCTGCCGACCAGGTGGGCCGGGCCATGGCGGACATCCAGCGGATGGGGGGCTCCTGCCAGCCGCCGGAGCCCCTGGGGGAGATGAGCCTGCTCAACGGCTCCGCCCCGGTGTCGGAGGTGGGGGACTATGCCGTCCAGGTGGCGGCCTACACCCGGGGGATGGGGCGGCTGTCCTGTGTCCCGTCCGGTTACCGCCCATGCCACGATCCGGAGGCGGTCATCGCCGCCGCGGGCTATGACAGCGACCGGGATGTGGACAACCCCGCCGACTCCGTGTTCTGCGGCCACGGAGCGGGCTTCGTGGTCCGCTGGGACCAGGTCAGGGACTATATGCACGTGGACAGCGGCCTGTCCTTGCCGGCTCCGGAGCAGGAGGCGGCCCCTGCACCGGCTGTCCCGCGCCGGGGAGCGGTGTACTCCGGCTCGCTGGAGGCCGACGAGGAGCTGAAGGCCATCTTTGAGCGGACCTACGGCCCCATCCAGCGCCGGGACCTGCGGCCCCAGCCCAAGCCCCGCAAGCGGGACGAGCTCCCGGAGCGGCAGACCATTCTCTCTCCACAGGAGCTGGGTCCGGAGTATCTGCTGGTGGATGGATATAACATCATCTTTGCCTGGGACGAGCTGAAGGCCATCTCCCAGGATAATCTGGACGCCGCCCGACAGCGGCTCATGGATATTTTGAGCAACTACCAGGGCTACCGCCGCTGTGAGATCATTCTGGTCTTTGACGCCTATAAGGTCCCCCGGGGAATGGGCGAGGTGTCCTGCTATCACAACATCTATGTGGTGTACACCAAGGAGGCTGAGACGGCGGACGCCTATATCGAGAAGGCCACCTATGCCCTCAGCCGGAAAAAGCACCGGGTGCGGGTGGCAACTTCGGACAACGCTGAGCAGCTGATCATTCTGGGCCACGGGGCACTCCGGGTCCCTGCGGCCGCCTTCCACGCGGAGGTGGAGCAGGCCGCCGGACAAATCGCCGCCCTGCTGGCCCGGCAGAATCGTTCTGCCCCATCGAAGCCGATCCAGGCCGCCATGGAGCGGGCTAGAGAGCAGAGAGATGGATGACGCCCATACGGTTGATTTCCAGCCGCAACTCCGGCTAAGGCTTCCGCATGAGCGGGTAGGCGCCATACGGTTATCAGTTAACGCCTACTTAGAGGGTATCTGCACAAAGAAAATGGTTGCCTACCCCATAGCCACCGACCATGTACGGCTGATGTTTGAAGTGTGCGCTGAACCGGAGACCTCCTTCGGAGATATTGCCCGATACTTTCGCTGGTAGTGTCAACAGGCCTCTTATTGTAACTTTCCTAAAAATGGAATTATTAGGAATCTAATTAAAGAAACAAAAAGAAAGATAAGAATTAACTAAAGATAAAAAATAGATCGAAATAAGTGAAGAAATAAAAATCGAAAGAAAAAACGGAAGGGGTATGGACAAAAAATAAATATGAGATATAATTAAGAAAAGGCTAAGAGGTGAAAAAGAGGAACGAAATAAAAACTTAAATGGAGGTCAGTGTGTCATGGGTATTCCGGTTGGTATCAATGGGTTTGGGCGGATCGGGCGCATCGCGCTGCGCATCGCGCTGGAGCGGGAAGAAAAATTCGAGCTTCGGGGCATCAACCTGAGAAAAGCAGATCTGGACTATATGGAATATATGGTCAAATATGATTCGGTGTTCCACACTTTCCAGGGGACGGTGGAGCACGACGGGGAGAACCTGATCGTCAACGGACATAAGATCCGTGTGTTCAGCCAGAGCGATGCAGGGGAGATCCCCTGGTCCGAGTGCGGCGCGGAGTACATCATAGAGTCCACCGGCGCGTTTAACACCCAGGAGCTGGGCTCCTTGCATTTCAAGGGCGGAGCGAAAAAGGTGGTCATCACCGCCCCCGCCAAGGACGATGTGACCCCCACCTTCGTGATGGGCGTCAACCATGAGACCTATACCTCTGATATGAAGGTCGTGTCCAATGCCTCCTGTACCACCAACTGCCTGGCCCCTCTGACCAAGGTCATCCAGGACAACTTCGGGATCGAAGAGGCCCTCATGTCCACCATCCACGCCTCCACGGCCAAGCAGAAGGCGGTGGACGCCCGGGCTGGCCGGGACTGGCGGACGGGCCGCTCTGTCATTGGGAACATCATTCCCTCCTCCACAGGCGCTGCCAAGGCGGTGGGGCTGGTCATGCCGGAGCTGAAGGGGAAAATGACCGGAATGTCCTTCCGCGTCCCCACCAACGACGTATCTGTGGTAGATCTGACCGCCCGCCTGTGTACCTCCACCACCTATGAGGAGATCTGTGAGGCAGTCCACCGGGCGGCAGCGGGCCCCATGAAGGGGATCCTGTCCTATACCCGGGACCAGATCGTCTCCTCCGATATTATCGGGAACCCCCATACCTCCATTTTGGACGAGACCGCAGGCATCATGCTGAACGACCGGTTCGTGAAGCTCATTGCCTGGTATGACAACGAGTGGGGTTACTCCAACAAGGTGCTGGATCTGATCAGCTATATGTACGGGGTGGATCACCGCTGACCGGGCTGCGCATCAAGCATAGAAAAATGCTCCTTTTCCGGAGAGAGACCGGAAAAGGAGCATTTTTATCGTGTCTGTCCGACTGCCCGGAGCACTCAGGCGTGGGCGCCGGCGTGGGTGAGGGAGCGGGGCTTCTCCACCGGGACGGGCTCACTGCTGTGGGGAACGGCGGTCTGATGCTGAGCCAGGCCCTTGGCGTTGGCCAGCATGAGCTTGATGCGGTTCTCCTGATTGATGCGGGTTGCGCCGGGATCATAGTCGATGGCGACGATATTGCTCATGGGGTAGTCGTCCTTCAGCTTGCGGATCATCCCCTTGCCCACGATGTGGTTGGGCAGGCAGCCGAAGGGCTGAGTGCAGACGATGTTGCCGGTACCGGTGTGGATCAGCTCCAGCATCTCAGCGGTGAGCAGCCAGCCCTCGCCCATCTTGTTGCCGTCGCCCAAGTAGCCGTGGATGAGTTTGTGCAGGTCGTCGAAGGTGCCCGGGGCGCGGAAGCGGCCGGAGCGCTCCAGGGCCTGGATCATGTCCTTCTGGCAGCTCTGGATATAGGACATAAAGGCGCGGCAGGCGGCCTTTTTGACCAGCTTTCCACCGTACAGGTCTACGTCAGCCACCCGGTTGTAGATCTTGAAGATCATAAAGTCGGTCAGACCGGGGACCACGGGTTCCACCCCCTCGGACAGGAGGAACTGCTCCAGGTGGTTGTTGCCCAAAGAGGAGAATTTTACATAGATCTCGCCCACGATGCCCACCCGGACCTTCTGCTCCCCGGTCACTGGAATGGAGGCAAAGTCGGCGCAGATCTCGTCAAAGATCTGGTGCATCTGTTTGCGGCTCATGCCCCTGCCGGCCTGGAAACGGTCCACCAGCTGCTGGGTCCAGCGCTCCACCATGGCGTCGGCGGCGCCTGCCTCCACCTCGTAGGGGCGGACCTGGTTGGCCACCCACATGATCAGGTCGCCGTACATCATGCCGTATACCAGCTTGCGGATCAGATCCACGCTCAGGCTGAAGCCGGGGTTCTTCTCCAGACCGAAGGAGACGGAGATCACGGGGATGTAGTCCATCCCCGCCTTGGCCAGGGCCTTGCGCAGCAGATGGATGTAGTTGCTGGCCCGGCAGCCGCCGCCGGTCTGGGTGATAAACAGGGCGACCTTGTGGGGGTCGTAGCCCCCGTGCTTGATGGCGTCCATGAACTGCCCGATGACCAGCAGAGCGGGGTAGCAGGTGTCGTTGTGGACATATTTCAGACCCTCGTCCACCACGGACCGGCCGTCGTTGTTCAGCTGGTCCACATGGTAGCCTTCCAGCTCCAGCAGCTTGCGGAACATCCCGAAGTGGATGGGCAGCATCTGGGGCATGAGGATGGTGTACTCCTCCTTCATTTCCTTGGTGAACAGAAGGCGGCCGGTCTCGTCATATACTAATTTCGCCATAGAAACGTTCCTTTCTTGCGGGGCGTGACCGCTGGACACGCCTGTGATCTGCGGCGCGCTGGGGTCCCCGCGCCCTAAGAATTGGCCTTTCTTGCTTCGATGGCCGCGATCAGGCTCCGGATCCGGATCTTGACAGCGCCCAGGTTGCTGATGTCATCGATCTTCAGCTGGGTGTACAGCTTTCCACCGTCCTCCAGAATGGAGCGCATCTCGTCGCCGGTGATGGCGTCGATGCCGCAGCCGAAGGAGACCAGCTGGATCAGATCCATGTCCGGCTGGGTGCATACATACCGGGCTGCGTTGTACATCCGGGCGTGATAGGTCCACTGGTTGAGTACATGGCGGGGAGCCTTATCCTCCAGCCAGGCCACCGCGTCCTCTGTGATGAGGGTGAAGCCGAAGGAGGTGATCAGGTCGTTGATGCCGTGGTTGATCTCCGGATCCATGTGATAGGGCCGGCCGGCCACCACCAGAATGGGGCGGCCCTCTGACCGGGCCTGGGCGATGTAGGTCTGGGCGGTCTGCCGCAGGTCGTCCTTATAAGCCTCGTAAGCTGCGTATGCCGCCTTGGCCGCGGCGGCAGTCTCCCGCTTGGGGATCTGGAACTCATTGAAAAACCACTCGCCGGCCTTCCGCTCGAAATCCCGGGGGCGGTGCAGCCCGAAGTAGGGGTACAGGTAGCGGATCTGCTTCAGATCAGGGACGTTGGCGGCCAGCAGCTCCGGGTAGTAAGCCACCACCGGGCAGTTGTAGTTGTTGTCGCTGACGCCCTCGTTGAAATTATAGGGCATACAGGGATAGAAGATGGCGTCCACTCCCTGCTCCGCCAGGGACATCACATGGCCGTGGAGCAGCTTGGCGGGGTAGCACACGGTGTCGGAGGGGATGGTGCGCTGTCCCTTCAGATAGAGCTTCCGGCTGGACTCCGGAGAGAGGACCACCTCGAAGTTGAGGTGGGTGAACAGCTCGAACCAGAAGGGTAGATTCTCATACATATTCAGGCCGAAGGGGATGCCGATCCTGCCCCGGGAGCCGTCCCCGCTGCCCTTGCCGTGGAGGGAGCGGAGCTTGGCGTATTTATACCGCATCAGGTCGGGATGCCGGGTGGGCTCCTCCCCCAGGGGGCGGGAGCAGCGGTTGCCCGAGATGAACCGGCGTCCGCCGTCAAAGGCGTTGACCGTGAGGGAGCAGTGGTTGGTACACAGTCCGCAGGTGGCCGGCTTGGCGGTGTGGGTGAATTTTTCCAGGGCCTGAGGGGAGAGCAGAGCGCTCTGCTCCAGCTCCAGATCCCGGGCGGCCAGGGCCGCGCCGAAGGCCCCCATGATGCCCGAGATGGTGGGGCGGGTGACGTCCCGGCCCAGCTCCAGCTCAAAGGCCCGGAGCACCGCGTCGTTGTGGAAGGTGCCCCCCTGGACCACGATGTGCTGTCCAAGGTCATCGGGGGAGGCGGCGCGGATGACCTTGTAGATGGCGTTTTTCACGATGGAGATGGACAGGCCGGCGGAGATGTCCTCCACGCTGGCTCCGTCCTTCTGGGCCTGCTTGACGCTGGAGTTCATAAAGACCGTGCAGCGGGAGCCCAGATTCACCGGGTGCTGGGCGAACAGGCCCAGCTTGGCGAAGTCCGCGATGGAATAGCCCAGGGCTTTGGCGAAGGTCTCAATGAAGGAGCCGCAGCCGGAGGAGCAGGCCTCGTTGAGCATGATGGAGTCCACCGCCTGGTTGCGGATCTTGAAGCACTTCATGTCCTGGCCGCCGATGTCGATGATAAAATCCACCTCAGGCTCGAAATGGGCGGCGGCACGGTAATGGGCCACCGTTTCCACCAGGCCCAGGTCACAGGAGAAGGCATTTTTGATCAGGTCCTCGCCATAGCCGGTGACCGCTGCTCCCCGGATCTGGATGCGGTCTCCGCACATGGCGTAGATGGTCCGCAGCTGCTCCAGCACGATGGCCACCGGGTTGCCCTGGTTGGAGTGGTAATAGGTATACAGCAGGCCGCCGTTCTCTGTGATGAGGGCCAGCTTGGTGGTGGTGGAGCCGGCGTCAATGCCCAGCCAGGCGGGGCCGCGGTAGGTCTTGATGTCGGACTGGGGCGGGCGCTTGGCGTTGTGACGGGCGCAGAAGGCGCCGTACTCGCCCACATCCCGGAACAGGGGAGGCATGGTGTCCACCAGGGTGGTGGTGTCCACGCTCTCCTCCAGCTTTTTCAGCGCGTCCTCAAAGAGAATGGGCTCATAATCGGTGGCGCACAGGGCGGCGCCCATGGCGGCGAAGCAGTCGCCGTCCTCGGGAAAGATGGCGTGGTCTCCGTCCAGCTTCAAGGTTTCCACGAACCGCTCCCGCAGACCCATGAGGAAATGAAGGGGGCCGCCCAGAAAGACGATTTTACCTTTTAGTTCACGCCCCTGGGTGAGGCCGGCCACCGTCTGATCCACCACGGCCTGAAAGATGGAGGCGGCCACATCCTCCTTCCGCCCGCCCTGGTTCAGAATGGGCTGGATGTCGCTTTTGGCGAACACGCCGCAGCGGGAGGCGATGGGATAGATCTTTTCGTGCTTCAGGGAGAGGGCGTCCAGCTCACCCACCGTCACGTTCATCAGGGTAGCCATCTGGTCGATGAAGGCCCCGGTGCCCCCGGCGCAGGAGCCGTTCATCCGCTCCTCCAGTGCGCCGCCGAAGAAAATGATCTTGGCGTCCTCGCCCCCCAGCTCGATGACGGCGTCCGTCTTGGGGATGTATGTATTGACCGCGGCGGCGGTGGCGTAGACCTCCTGCACAAAATCAATGCCGGAGGCATTGGCCACGCCCAGGCCGGCAGAGCCGGTGATGACCATTTTCACCTGTTTGCCCGCCAGCAGACCGGTGATGGAATGGAGGGTCTCGCAGGCCCGTTCCCGGGTCTTGGAATAGTGCCGCTCATAGGAGCGGAACAGCAGCTTGTTCTGTTCATCCAGCACCACCACCTTCACTGTGGTGGAGCCGATGTCGATGCCGATGCGCAGACTCATAGTAACCTGTAACTCCTGACTGTTCGTCCGAAAACGGACTGATCGATATGAATAGTTCTCTTAGTGGTATGATACTGACGGAGGAGGGAAAAAACAACAATTTTAACGACTTCTTAACGGGAAAAGGGGGAGGAAAAACAGTCTTTTAACGTCGTAAAATTGTGCATTTCACCTCTATGGGATCAAAATACAGAAATATGTAAAAGAAAAGTGAACTGTCGAAATGCATAAAAAACCGCCCGCATACTAAGCGGACGGAGAGGAAAAAGCGAGTTTACAGGGGGGAGAGGCCGCCTCGGCACAGTGCCGGGAGCCGTCGAACCGCCGCCCTACTCTGGAAAGGCGGTGAGGGAGCGGTTGGAACAGAACTGATAGCCATTCCCGGTCTGCCGTAAGGTCAGCCTGCGGTCCCCATAATCGAGATGAATCAGATCCCCTTGGCGGGACCCCTGGGAAAAGATGGGGAATGTATAATTGGTGTCCCCGTGAAAGTGATAATAGGCGTCGTACTCCGGCAGGTAGGTGAACTGTTCCAGTCCGACCTGGCGGGTCTCTTCCAAAGTCAGACCGGTGTGCTCCAATAAAACGGCGTCCATCTCCTGCCTGGTGATCTTGGTGCAGCCACAGTCTGGATCTGTTCCGCCATAGCCCCGGTCGATCACCAGCTGACGCTCTTCCTGACTCATGGGGGTGGACGGCTGAGCGCTTCCGCAATAGAATAATTCAAACAGATCAATGTCCTGGGGCGTGTCATACCGGGATGTGAGGAACATATTCCGGATGGAGAAATGGAGGTAGGCGTCCCCGCCGTTTCCGGTCCCATTATCAAAGAAGGAGCCGTCGTTGAAGTAGGCCAGTTCCTCAGGAGTGAGGGGGACAGGATTGTTCTGATGCCCCTTTTGCTGTTCCGCCCATCCCACCAGAGCCTGGACCGCATAAGTGTCCAGAACGCCTATGGGTTGGAGAGAATCTCCGGAGAGAACATATACCAGATTTTCCCCACCGCTCTTCCAGGATAGGCCGCCGGGTTGGTAAAGCAGATATGGGGCCGTCTGGCCGGAGGAGAGGGTCAGGGTGATCTGGTAGGCGTCCCTGGAAAGATCATCCTCGTTCCATCGGCGCCGGGCTTCCTGGGGTGTGGGAGCCCGGGCGCAGAGTAGGTCGGCCCGGCCAGCCTCCAGCAGGGAGGGCGCGGTGATGGGCTCTGGATAGGAGACGCTGAATCTGGAGGGAGGGGTTACCTGTATGGCGCTGGCCTGCTGGATCTGGGAACAGAATTGGTCATAGGCAATACCGGAATCAAGAGCCTGTTGTTGGGCATTGGCCAGCTCCTTTAGCTGGCTGATTGTGCTGTCGGGCAGAGTGGCCACAGGGACGGTTCCACTGGTCGTAGCATCCAGATAGGGCAGGACATAAAGCAGGCCTGTGGATGCGGGATAGAGATAGAAACGAGTTATGTCTGTCCCTGAGGAGAGTTTCAGACCATAGCAAACCGGGATCATTTCAGAGAACCCGAAGGCGGTTGTCTCTCCGTTTTTGTCATACGCTTCCGCCTGGAGCAGGATCGACCGGGCCTTCTTCAGAGCCTCCTGATCCTCTATGGCGGGGTACCAGGTACTAGAGGTGAATGGCGGTGCGAGGTGGATAGACCAGGAAGCCTCCACGGCTGCTACATACCCTGTATAGCTGTATGGAGAGGAAACGCCGCCCCCAAAGGTGAACACCGCCGCCAAGGCCAGGGCCGTACACGCCCCCAAGATGGCCGCCGCTTTCGTTTCCGGCTTCTTCACCAAGAGGGCCACCCGCTGTTGGATGGTCTTATTTCCTCCTGCCATTGTGGTGGAGCAGGACAGCAGATCGGCGGGCCGCTGGGACCGGCAGGCCACCGTGTCCACCAGGGTTCGGCCATAGGGGATGCGCTCCTCCTCGCCCAGCCGCCGGACTGCCCCCTCGTCACAGGCCAGCTCCCCGTCCGCCTTGGACAGGGAAACCGCCAGCCACACCAGGGGATTATACCAGTGAAGGGCCAGGGCAATACACCGGAGGGCGGACCAGATGTGGTCCCTGTGGGCGTAGTGGGTTGCCTCGTGGGCCAGTACATGGCGCAGGGCCGTTTCGTTTGCTGCAACCTCCGGAGTGAGGTAGATGGCGGGGTGAAACAGGCCGGACAGGCAGGGGGAGGACAGGCCTTCCATCAGGTAGACGGGAAGGGGACACTCGGGGATGTCCAGGGGACGGCGGGAGCGGCGCAGCCTTGCGGCAAAGCGCAGGTTGTTCCCGGCCAGGCACAGGAGCATCACCACCGCTCCTGCTCCCCACAGGATAGACAGGATACGGGGGACAGTGGAGAAAAAGGCGTAATCGGTATAACCGTTCTCCTCCAGGATCGTGCCGCCGTTGTAATAATCAAAGCCGATTCCTCCCAGAGCGGGGAAGCTGCGGCTGGTGACGCCGGCGCTCATGACCGGGTCCTCGCCCTGTTCTTCCCGGATATGCTGGATATAACGCTCCGGCGCATCTATGTGGCCGGTGGGGAAGGCGTATACCGGGGTGTCCTCCATCTGAGGCGCAAAGTCCACTGCCCCCAAGGAGGAGAGGAAGGGGAACTGAATGGGGACCAGCAGCCGGATCAGCACCACCAGCCACAGGGCATAGCGGTTTACAGAGGACAGCCGGTCCCGGGTGAGCCGCCGCACAGCCAGCACCGCCAGGATCAGCAGAACTGAGGAGATGGCCCAGGGGATCAGAGTGGTCATCAGACTGGGGAGCGCCATCGATCCGGTCATGTTGTTCCCTCCTCTGCCTGGCGTAAGATCTCATAGAGCTGATCGATCTCCTCCCGGCTCAGGGCCTCATCCCGGACCAGCGAGGAAACCATCAACCCCACGCTGCCCTGGTATACCCGGTCCAGGAAGGAGCGGGTCTCCCGCCGGGCGGTGCTCTGCCGCTCCACCGCCGGAGTGTAATGCCTGGTGCGGCCTTCCACCTGACAGTGGAGCAGGCCCTTGTCCTCCATCCGCCGCAGGGTGGTGATGGTGGTGCTCTTGGCCCAGCCTACCTTCTCATGGAGGGCGGAGACCAGTTCCATCACCGTCATGGAAGGGTGCTCCCACAGGCAGTCCAACACATACCACTCGCTGTTGGTCAGCATGACCTCGTTCACATGGCTCACCTCCTGTTTGGTTTACTTTGTAGACTAATTGTAACACAGAAGGTCTACGATGTCAACCAAAAGGCGGAAGCTTGCCGCAAAGGCTTTTTCAACAAGCTGAAAGGAGGCGTCCCGGCTGGGACGCCTCCTTTGGATGATTGACAGCTTGTAGTTATGCGGCGGGAATGGTGAGGACCTGGCCGATCTGGATCCAGTTGGGGTTCTGGATCAGCTCCTGGTTGGCCTTGTAAATGACCTCCCACTTGGTGCCGGTGCCCAGGTGCTTCTGGGCGATGGACCACAGGGAATCGCCGGCCTTCACGGTGTAGGAACCGGAGGGCTGCTGGGGCTCCACAGGCTTCTCGGGCTCCACGGGCTTTTCAGGCTCGGTGGGCTGCTCGGGGGTCTCAGGCTCCACGGGCTTCTCGGCGGCGTTGCTCACCAGAGTGGTCCGAGGGTCGTTGCCCTCATAGCGGTAGATGGGGAAGTTCTTGGTGGTCTCGTCATAGGAGACCACGCCGTACTGCACCAGAGTGCCGTCGTAGCCGTTGGAGTCGTTGACGTCGGGCTCCATGATCATGGCGATGACGTTGCCGGAGACCTGATCCATGGGAATGACATACGCGCCCTTTTCAAAGGTGACGTTGGCAGCATCCCGCAGATCGGCGGTGAAGCCGGCCTTCTTCTCATTATAGGTGTACTCGCCCACATAGTAGTACTGCTTCAGCTGGGCGGTGGAGCCGGGCTCCAGCTCATAATACTCCGCACCCTGATTCTGAAGGATGTACAGGATCTTTTCCGCGTTGGGGATGTCCTTGGGGATGACATAAGCGGTGGGACGGATGCGGCTGCGCACCACAGTGTCGTTCATGGACAGGGTGGCGGAGGAGGACTTGGCGTCGCTGCCGTCCATGTTGTACTGATAGCGGGTCAGAGCAGTGGGGGACTGGGTATTGCCGGAGGCGACCTGCTGGAGGATCACGGTGTCCTCGGCGTCAAAGACCTTGCCGTCCTCAGCGACCTGGGCGCGGGCGTCGGCTACAGCCTTGTTGATGGCGTCGTCGTTGGCCACGGCGTAATCAATGATGGAGTGGGCGGCGTTCTGCTGGGAGTAGACCCGGCGGGCGAAGTTGGTGGAACCGGCGCCGATGCCGCGGGTCTCCACCAGGATGGAAATGGAGTTATACAGGCCATAGTAAGCGCGGCCGATGGGATTGTTCACGGTGGTGCCGTAGTGATAGATCCGCAGGCCGGAGTCAGCGGCGTTCTTGTGCAGGCTGTCCACGGTCTCCTCAGCCAGCTGATTGACCAGAGGATCGTTGTTCAGGCTGCTGGCGGGGGTGGACTGCATATCGTCGGCGTTCTTCATATAGCCGTCCTTGGTGACGCCGTAGAAGGTGAACTCGTGGCCGTCCATGACCACCTCAGGCATGAAGTACCGGTAGGCGGTGTGCAGGTAGGCCAGCTCCGGGGCCTTGAGGGCCATGTGGTCCCGGTTCATGTCGAAGCCCTGATAGGTGGCGCGGGTGAACAGATAGGAGCCGTCGGGATTGATGCGGGGAATGACGATCACGTTGACGTCATCCAGAACCTCCTCGCCATAGCTTCCGCACAGGTCGGAGACCATGACCAGGGCGCCTTCACCGGCGGCGGGCTCATTGGGATGGATCTGAGACTGGATCCAGACGGTGAGCTTGCCGTTGGCGCTGACCAGCTCGCCGGCCTCCTCCAGAGATTTGGCGGAGGACAGATCGGTCTCAGTGAACACGGCGATGGGCATATCGTACTGATAGGCGGGGGTCTTGCCCAGGCTGTACAGGTACATATCCTCTTCCGCCTTGTCCTTCGCCGTCAGATAGCTCATCATCTCATCCTGGGTGGTGAACTGATGGTCGGCCCGGTCCTTGGTGAAGAAGGGGGTGTCATATTCCTTGAAATTCTTCAGCGTGTCGGTGGAGAAGTACTCGTCCAGTACCTCGTCCGACCAGAGGATCAGCAGGGAATCCCGGGCGCCCTGATCGTAGTTCTCAGGGACATTTGCCAGGTTGGGAGAGGTGGGCTCATAGCCTGTATAGGCCATCTTCCCCGTCTCTACCTCCAGCTTCAGGGAGCCGGCATCCAGATCCTTCTGGGTCACATTGAAGATCTTGCAGACGTTGTAGTAGCCGTCGCCCCGGACCCAATAGCTGTATGTTCCGGGCTCGCTGACCAGATAGTCGCCCTCGGCGTCCTTTTCCACTTCGGTCAGAGCCTTGACGGCATCCTCGCCGCTGTCGGCGGGAACGCCTTCATACACGGTGATGGTGACGTCCTCTGCCTTGACGTCCTCGGGATACTGAAATTCCAACTCTGCTCCGCCTGCAGCAAGGGAGGGGGTGATCATCATGCCGGCTACGAGCGCTCCGGACAACAGCAGGCTGGTCCATTGGTGGGTTCGGGTCGCTTTCATGTTAACACTCCTTTTCTTTTTGATGCTGGAAACAGGGCCGATGAGGAGCGGGAGAGGACACCAAATACAACATTTTTCCTCCTTCCTGGTGGTCCGAAGTCCCGCGCCAAATGGTTGATCGTATTATATCACAGAGCATTTTTCATTTCAATATGCACATACTAAATTGTTCAAAAAAGAATAAAGTTGGATGGAAGGCACAAAAACGCGGGAAAATGGCGGTCTGCGGGGAAAAATGTGCGGAAAAACAAAATCCCGCCCGGTATCAGAGGTACCGGACGGGATCTGTTTCCCGGCAGGCGGGAGCTCAGAACAGCAGCTCCCGGGAGATCTCAGACAGACTGTGGACGCCGCACATGGCCATGGTGTCCTCCAGCTCGCCCTTCAGCTTCTGGGTGAGCAGCCGGACGCCCTCCGCCCCGCCGCCGTAGACTGCGGTGACGTATGGACGGGCCAGCAGCACGCCGTCGGCCCCCAGAGCCAGGGCCTTGCACACATCCACACCGGTGCGGATGCCGCCGTCCACCAGAATGGTCATCTGCCCCTTTACCGCGTCGGCGATGGCGGGCAGGACCTGGGCGGTGGCGGGGACGCCGTCCTGGACGCGGCCGCCGTGGTTGGAGACGATGATGCCGGCGGCGCCGGCCTCCAGGGCCTTCCGGGCCCCTGCGGCGGTCATAATGCCCTTGATGAGGAAGGGGACCTTGACATACTCAATGATCTCCCGCAGCTCTGCCACCGTCTTGGAGCCGGCGGGGGGCGTCAGCCCCTTGAGGAAGGGCAGGCCGGCAGCGTCGATGTCCATGGCGAACACCTTGGCCCCGGAGGCCTTGGCGCTGTCCAGCTTAGCGTACAGGGTGTCCCGGTCCCAGGGCTTCACCGTGGGGATGCCCCGGCCGCCGGCGGCGCCGATGGCGGCGGAAGCGGCGGTAAATACATCCGGATTGGTGCCGTCACCGGTGAAGGCGGCGATGCCTGCGTCAACACAGGCGGGGACCAGGATGTTGTTGTACTCCATGTCGTTGAACTTGTCCCCATAGTGGAGGTTCACCGCGCCCACAGGACCGGCAAAGACAGGGAGCTGATAGGTCTCGCCAAAGAAAGAGAAACGGGTGTCTACCGGCGTGTTCTCACAGATGGTGTCCATGTTGAGGCAGAGAGACTGCCATGCCTCATAGTTGCGGACGGCCACGGTGCCGGTGCCCTTGGAGCCCGGGCCGGGCATCGTGCTGCCGCAGGCCCGGCCATTACACACCGGGCAGGCTTTGCAGTAGGGGCCGCTGCAGGTGCGGGCGGCCGCCAGAACGTCTTGATAGGTCATAAAACCCCTCCTTATACCATTCTTTTGTATTTTAGCTGTTTGGCGTCCTGCCGTCAAGTGGCTCAGGGGCCGGCAGGCGGCGTTCCAGCCAATTCAGCAGGTCGGACCAAACCTCCCGGCGGTTCTGCTCATGGAGCAGCTCATGCCTGGCCCCGGGATAGAGGTGGACAGAGAGGTCCTGGCAGCCGGCGTCCCGAAACATCCGGACCACCTTCTCCACGCCGCGGCCCATGCCGCCCACCGGATCCTCCTGGCCGGAGAGAAAGCAGACCGGGATGGAGGGATCCATTCGGGCCAGCTGGTCCCGCCGGGCGATGAGCTGGAGGCCGCCCATCATGTCCCGGAACAGGGAGACGGTGGGAGGGGGCTGGCAGAGGGGGTCGGTGAGAAAGGCGTCCACCTCTGCCGGGTCCCGGGAGAGCCAGTCGGAGGGGGTGCGGTTGGGGCGGAAGCGCCGGTTGTACGCACCGAGGGACAGGGCGTGTACCAGCGGACTGACTCCGCGGGGACCCAGCCGGCGGCACTCCAGGGCTGAAATGCGCTTGCCCAGCGCCACCAGAGGGGCGGGCTCCTGTCCGGTGCCCATCAGCACAGCGCCGGATACCGTGCCCGGCCACAGGATCAGATAGGTCCGGGTGAGAAAGGAGCCCATGGAGTGCCCCAGGAGAAAATAGGGAAGATCCGGATGGCGCGCTCCCTCCAGCTCCCGCAGGGCGCGGACGTCCCGGGCAGCCAGGGTCCAGCCGTTTTCCGGGGCGAAGAAGCCGTAGGAGCCGTCGGACGCCGTCCGTCCGTGTCCCAGGTGGTCCTCCCCGCACACAAGAAAGCCCTGATCCGCCAAAAAGCGGGCGGTCTCGTCATAGCGGCCGATATGCTCGGAGATCCCGTGGACCAGCTGAACGATCCCCCGGGGCGGCCCCTCCGGGGCCCACTCCAGCGCGTGGATGGAGCAGCCGTCCCGGGCGGAGGGATAGTGGAAGTGCGTGGTATGGATCATGGGAAACAGCCCCTTTCCGGCGCGGGCTCCGTCCGGCGGAGGGTGCGCCTGCCTTCACTTTACCACAGGAGGCGTCCCGTGGCCAGAGAGATTTTACAGGATCCCCTCCAGAAAGACGCGGATCTGGGCGGCGTGGGACTGGGCCTCGTCCTGAATGTCCTCCAGCAGGCGGCTGAGACAGGGATCATCCGCTGTCGTGCGGGCCAGTGCGGCGGCTTGGGCGGCGCACCGCTGGGCCTGCTGGAACAGGGCGCGCAGGGCGGAGGACAGCGCTCCGGAGGGGATGGTCTCCTGGCCCTTCGGCGTGTAGCGCCGGCCGGTGATGAGAAAACAGGCGGCGGACAGGCGGCGGAGCTGCCGCTGCTGGTCGGCGGCGAGGGAGGCCAGCAGGCGGGCGGCCCGGCCTCCTCCCCGCCTGGACAGCTGGCGGACCGAGCCCAGGGCGATGTGGAGCTGATCCATAAGCGCCTCCAGCTGGGGGACATACCGGGCGGAGCCCTCCCCCAGACAGGAGGGGGCGGGGCTGGGCTCCGGGGCGGCCTGCGCCGGGGAACGGAGCGCGGGGAGCGCGGGCTGGATGGGACTGAGGGCCTGGTCGGGCATGACCCGGCTCCAGACCCGGGCAAAGACCTCGGGGTCAAAGGGGCGCAGCGAAAGGCCGCGTTCCGACAGCTGCTGATCCATGTAACGGTACCTCCCATAATCAGTGTGGTTCCCTCTATCCTATGACGGAAGCGGCAAAACGGGACCGCTTGGCAGAAGAAGGACCAGGCCGCTTGACCTGGTCCTTGATGCGGATGGCATGATGGGGAGGCGGCGCCGGATGAGATCAAAGAATATCGATGTGCTCTCCGTTGAGGGCCTTGTTCATGCTGCGCACAGCGCAGAACTTGCCGCACATGGAGCAGGAGTCGTCGTGCTCCGGGGCGCGGTCGGCCCGGATGGATTTGGCGGTCTCCGGGTCCAGGGCGCAGGCCCACTGGCCCTCCCAGTCCAGGGCCCGGCGGGCGTCTCCCATTTTGTCATCCACCTCCCGGGCGCCCCGGACGCCCTTGGCGATGTCGGCGGCGTGGGCGGCGATCTTACTGGCCATGATGCCCTGCTTCACGTCGTCCAGGTTGGGGAGGGCCAGATGTTCGGCGGGGGTGACATAGCACAGGAAGGCGGCCCCGTGCATGGCGGCCACTGCCCCGCCGATGGCGGCGGTGATGTGGTCGTAGCCGGGGGCGATGTCGGTGACCAGGGGCCCAAGCACATAGAAGGGGGCCCCCATGCAGAGGGTCTGCTGGACCTTCATGTTGGCGGCGATCTGGTCCAGGGGCACATGGCCGGGACCTTCCACCATGACCTGCACGTCCTTGTCCCAGGCACGGCGGGTCAGCTCGCCCAGCCTGACAAGTTCTTCGATCTGACACACGTCGGTGGCGTCGGCCAGACAGCCGGGGCGGCAGGCGTCCCCCAGGGAGATGGTCACATCGTACTCCCGGCAGATGTCCAGGATCTCGTCATAATATTCATAGAAGGGGTTCTCCTCCCCGGTCATGCACATCCAGGCGAACACCAGGGAGCCGCCCCGGGAGACGATGTTCATTTTCCGCTTATGCTTCCGGATCTGGTCGATGGTCTTTCGGGTGATGCCGCAGTGGAGGGTGACGAAGTCCACGCCGTCCTGGGCATGGAGGCGGATCACGTCAATGAAGTCCCGGGCGGAGAGGGTATCCAGATCCCGCTGATAGTGAATGACGCTGTCGTAGACGGGGACGGTGCCGATCATGGCGGGGCACTCGGCGGTGAGCTTACGGCGGAAGGGCTGGGTGTTGCCGTGGCTGGACAGATCCATGATGGCCTCCGCCCCCATGGACACCGCGGAGCGGACCTTCTCCATCTCCACATCATAGTCCTTGCAGTCCCGGGAGACCCCCAGGTTCACGTTGATCTTGGTGCGGAGCATGGAGCCGATCCCCTGGGCGTCCAAGCAGGTGTGCAGACGGTTGGCAGGAATGGCCACCTTTCCCTCTGCCACCAGGGGAATGAGCTCCTCGGGGCGCATCTGCTCCTTCCGGGCGACAGTCTCCAGTTCAGGGGTGAGGATTCCGCGGCGGGCGGCGTCCATCTGTGTGGTGTAGTTTCGTTCCATGAGGCAGTCTCCTTTTCTTCTTTCAGTGCTCAGTCAGAGGGTAGGCGTGGTTCAGGGGACCGGAGTCGGCGCCCAGGTCCAGCATGGCGCGCAGAGCGCCGGAGAGGTAGTCCTTGGCCCGGGCCACGGCCTCCTCCAGGGGGAGGCCCAGAGCCAGGTTGGCGGCGATGGCGGAGGAGAGCGTACAGCCTGTGCCGTGGGTGTTGGGGTTGTCGATCCGCTCCCCCCGGAACCAGCGCAGACGGCCCCGGTCATAGAGCACGTCGTCGGCGTCCCGGATGGCGTGTCCGCCCTTACAAAGCACGGCGCAGCCGCAGGCGTCGCCGATGGCCCGGGCGGCCTTCTCCATGTCCTGTCCGTCCCGGATGCTGAGGCCGGAGAGGACCTCCGCCTCCGGGATGTTGGGGGTGATGAGGGCGGCCATGGGGAGCAGCTGCTCCCGCAGCGCCTCCAGCGCCGCCTCCTCCAACAGGCGGGAGCCGCTGGTGGACACCATCACCGGATCCACCACCAGGTTTTGAGCCCGGTAGTGGGTCAGCCGGTCCGCAATGACCCGGATGAGGGGGGCGGAGGACACCATCCCTGTTTTCACGGCGTCCGGGACGATGTCGGAAAAGATGCAGTCCAGCTGGAGGGCGAGAAACTCCGGAGAGCACTCCAGCACCCCCCGGACGCCGGTGGTGTTCTGTGCGGTAAGGGCGGTGACGGCGCTCATGGCGTACACCCCGTGCATGGTCATGGTCTTGAGGTCGGCCTGGATGCCGGCGCCGCCGCTGGGGTCGCTGCCGGCAATGGACAGAGCTGTTTTCATGGCTGGCTCCTCTCTGCGCCGGGGGCGCGGTCCTGGAAGGACTGAATATAGGCCCGGACGTCGGGACAGGTCATGGGGCCGCTCATCACGCAGGCCCCGGCGGCCCCGGCCTGAAGCACGGCGGGGAACAGCTCCGGAGAGATCCCGCCGATGGCATATACCGGAAGGGGGACGGCCCGGCAGACCTGCCGGAGCAGCTCCACGCCCCGGGGCGGGACGCCCGGCTTGCAGCTGGTGGGGAAGATGTGGCCCAGGGTGAGGTAGGTGCAACCCAGGGCCTGAGCCTCCCGGGCCTCCTCCAGGGAGTGGCAGGAGGCCCCAAGGCGGGAAAAACGGGCCCGGACCGCCCCGTCCAGGCCGCGGAGGGCGGGCATGGGCAGGTGGAGGGCGTCTGCCCCCAGGGCCAGGGCGGCCTCCGGATGGCCGTGGAGGATACAGGGGATGCCGCCCTGCCGGCACAGAGCCAGGACCGGACGGGCCAGGGCGGCGTATTCCTCCGGAGACAGGTCCTTCTCCCGGAGAAGGATGGCCCCGGCTCCGGCCCGGGCGATGGCCTCCAGACGGGGAAGAAAGGGGGAGGGGCACAGGGCCCGGCTGGTGACACAGATCAGCTTAGACATAGAGGTAGTCGTTGAGGACGGGCTGGAGCCCCTCGGACTCCATATCCCGGTACATCTGGTCAAAGCTGCGGCTGTCGTCGATCTCGAACTGCTCATCCCCCTGGGCGCCGTCCCCCTCCTTCCCGGTGTATTTGCGCTCGTGGTCCCCGATGCCGGTGGAGACGCCTGCGGATACCTTGGTGGCGGCGATCCGGACGATGCCGTTGCGGAAGCGCTCGCTCTCCCGGGAGGAGACGGTGAGCCCGGCGAAGGGGAGGAAAATGCGGTAGGCGCACAGCACCTGGCACAGCTGACGCTCCCCCACATCCAGGGGCGTGATCTTGTCGTTGTTGACGATGGGGCGCAGGCGGGGGCAGGACAGGGACATCTCGGCGTGGGGGTATTTGCGCTGGAGGTAGTAGAGGTGCAGGGCGCTGGCCAGGGCGTCCTTCCGGAAGTCGGACAGCCCCAGCAGGGCGGAGAAGGCCACCCCCCGCATCCCGCCCCGGAGGGCGCGCTCCTGGGCGTCGAAGCGGTAGGGCCACACCCGCTTGTGGCCCATCAGGTGCAGGGTCTCATACTTGTCGGCGTCATAGGTCTCCTGGAAAACAGTGACATAGTCGGCCCCGCACTGGTGGAGATAGCGGTACTCGTCGGTGTTGACGGGGTAGATCTCCAGCCCCACCATGCGGAAGTATTTCCGGGCCAGCTTGCAGGCCTCGCCGATGTATGTTACATCGCTCTGGGCGCGGCTCTCTCCGGTGAGGATCAGGATCTCCTCCATGCCGCTGTCGGCGATGACCTGCATCTCATGCTCGATCTGCGCCATGTCCAGCTTCATCCGCTGGATGTGGTTGTAGCAGTTGAAGCCGCAGTAGACACAGTAGTTTTCGCAGTAATTGGCGATGTACAGGGGGGTGAAGAGATAGACGGTGTTGCCGAAGTGGCGGCTGGTCTCCAGCCGGGCCCGGGCGGCCATCTCCTCCAGAAAGGGCTCCGCCGCGGGGGAGAGGAGGGCCTTAAAGTCCTCCACGGAGCAGGTCTCGTGGTCCAGGGCGGCCCGCACATCCCGGGCGGTATAGCGGGCGGGGTCATAGGACTCCATCTGTCCGATCACCTTGTCCCGGATGTCGGACTGGAGCTGCTCCATGCCGGGCAGATACGCCATGTGGCTCTTCCGGGAGGAGGGATCGGTCTCCAGCTGGTGCTTTCGGGCCAGGGCCTGGGGAGAGAGAAATTCAGAGTCCACCAAAAAACGGTTTTCCATGCTGTCCCGCCCCCTTAGTCCCTGAGAAAGCCGGTGAGGGGATCGGAGGGAGCGGCCCCGCGGCTGAGCACCCGGCCGGGGCCGGACAGATAGGCCTTCCGGCCCGCCTCGATGGCCTGGCGGAAGGCGGCGGCCATCAGGGGCAGGTCTCCGGCAGTAGCCAGGGCGGTGTTGGCCATGATGGCCGCCGCACCCATCTCCATGGCCTCGCAGGCCTGAGAGGGGCGGCCGATGCCCGCGTCCACGATGATGGGCAGATCGATCTCGTCAATGAGGATCTGGATGAAATCCCGGGTGGCCAGCCCCTTGTTGGAGCCGATGGGGGAGGCCAGGGGCATTACCGCCGCAGCGCCGGCGTCGGCCAGGGCACGGGCGGTGTAGAGGTCGGGGTACATATAGGGCAGGACCACGAAGCCCTCCCGGGCCAGCAGCTCCGTGGCCCGGACGGTCTCGGCGTTGTCCGGGAGGAGGTACTTGCTGTCCCGCATGATCTCCACCTTGACAAAGTCGCCGCAGCCCAGCTCCCGGGCCAGCCGGGCGATGCGGACGGCCTCCTCTGCATTCCGTGCGCCGGAGGTGTTGGGCAGAAGGGTCACCCCCTTGGGGATATAGTCCAGGATGTTCTCCTGCTCCCGGGTGTTGGCCCGGCGGACCGCCAGGGTGATGAGCTCCGCCCCTGCGTCCCGGACGGCGGCCTCGATGAGCTTCAGGGAATACTTCCCGGAGCCCAGGATAAAGCGGGAGTGGAACTCCCGTCCGCCAAGCATCAGTGTGTCGTTCATGGTGTGTCCTTCTTTCTGTTTGATTTGCGTTTCAGTTTATGTTCAGACGTCCGGCTCCCCCGCCAGGATGCGGAGGACGGCGTGGGCCTGATGGGCGGCGCAGAGCATCACCCGGGAGGGCAGGAGCCCGCCGCCGGGGGTGAGCTGGCTGGTCCCGTCTCCGCACAGGTAGAAGCGGGAGGTGATCCGGCGGGTGCGGATCTCATTGGCCGGGCCAAGGCCCGCCATGCCGGAGGCGGCCACCACATACTTGTCGGGGAAGCGCTCCAGCACTGCATTGACCAGAAGGGCCTTGTCCTCCGGGAGGTCGAAGGCCTCGCAGACGATCTGGCTGTCCGACAGAAGGGCGTCCAAATTGCTGTCGGTCACCCGGGCGGTGTGGATGGTCACGGTGACGTCGGGGGCGGCGGCGGCCAGAATGTCCCGCAGGGCCTCTGTTTTGGGTTGGCCCAGCTGGGCTGCGAAGTACTGCTGCCGGTGGAGGTTGGACAGCTCTACCCGGTCAAAGTCGATGAGATGGAGCCGGCCAACCCCGGCCCGTGCCAGGCAGAGGGCCAGGTTGGAGCCCAGTCCGCCCAGTCCGCATACGGCCACGGAGGCGGCGGAGAAGCGCCCTTGCAGCGCCGGTCCGTGCCGGGCCTCCCGGGCCAGCCGGAGATCCTCCCGGGAGGGGGATGCGTGCAAATTAACCACCCCCCACAAAGCGGACGATCTCCAGAACGTCCCCATCCTCCAGAACGGTCTCTCCGTACCGGGCCCGGGGGACGATGTCCCCGTTGCGCTCCACCGCCAGGCGGGCGGCGTCCCATCCGGTCTGGGCCAGATACTGGGCCACGGTCTGCCCGGCCAGGTCGGCTGCGGTTCCATTGATCTTTACCATAGTGGATCCCTCCTGAATATCAAACGCCGCAGGGGCTCCTGACTGGAGTTCCCCCGCGGCGCGGACTGTGGTTCCTACGTTGGCATTATCCAAATCAGGTCAAAGGGTCGAAGCTTTCAGCTCCCTCTCAGCCTGTCCGGGCCAACAGCCCACAAGCTCCCCTGCTATGAAATTGTGAAAAAACGGAGACGCCTGGGATCGGCGTCTCCGTGACAGAGTGCAGTGCAGATCCCTACGGCGGCATTACCCGCATCAGGTGCTGGGCGGACCGGACTGCCAGAAAAGGCGGTGCGGGACACCCGCCGGGTCGAAGTTGGATGACTCCCTCTCAGCCTGCCAATACAAGCTCCCCGGTGCCTTTATGAAGTTGGGCCTATTATACAGCGTCCCGGCCGTTTGCGCAAGGGGGGACAGAAAATTTTCTGCCTTCCCCAGACGCTGGGATTTTTGAGAAAAACCGCGGCTTTGTTCGGAATTTTGATTGACTTTTCTGCCGGGAACCGCTATATTAAACAGCGGACTGGTTGTCTCGCACGGCCGGTTCTTCCACACAACAGGCGTCCGGTTCTCCCACCGGGCGCTTTTTTATGTCTGTGCGCGCTGGCTCTGGTTACCGCTTCCCGTGCTGCCGGGCCGCGTAGAGGGTGTTTTCCATCAGCATTGCCCGGGTCATGGGGCCCACGCCGCCGGGCACTGGGGTGATGTAGGAGGCGCGCTTTGCCGCCTCGTCATAGATCACGTCGCCGCACAGCTTGCCGGCCTCATTGCGGTTCATGGCCACGTCTACCACCACAGCCCCCTCCTTCACCATGTCGCCGGAGATCAGGCCGGCCCGCCCTGCGGCGGCCACCAGGATGTCCGCACGGAGGCACTCTGACTTCAGATCCTGTGTCCTGGTGTGGCACACGGTAACGGTGGCGTTCTCCCGCAGCATCAGCATGGCCTGGGGCTTGCCCACGATATTGGAGCGGCCCACGATGACGCAGTGCTTCCCCGCCGGGCCGATCCCGTACTCCTTCAGCATCCGCATGACGCCCGCCGGGGTGCAGGGCTGGAAGCCAGCCTCCCCGATCATCAGCTGCCCCACGTTGAAGGGGTGGAAGCAGTCCACATCCTTGTCCGGCCGGATGGCCAGCAGAACGGCCTTCTCGTCCAGGTGTCTGGGCAGGGGCAGCTGGACCAGGATCCCGTCGATGTCCTCCCGCCCATTCAGGGCCTCCACCAGCTCCAGCAGTTCCTGCTGGCTGGTCTCTGCCGGGAGGGCATATTCCTCGCTGTAAATGCCGCACTCACCGCAGTCCCGTTTTTTTCCATTGACATAGACCCGGGAGGCGGGATCGTCGCCCACCAGCACCACGGCCAGTCCGGGCTTGCGCCCCATTTGGGCCGTCTGCTGCCGGACCTCCTCCTTGACCTTGGCTGCCAGAGCCTTTCCGTCCATGATCGTTGCCGCCATCGTTACTCCTCCTCCGTCTCTGTTTCTTGATCGTCCTTCTGTCTCCGGAGCTGGTTCACATACAGCTGTGCCGGGTCGTGGGGGCGGGAGCGCTGGTACAGCAGGAGCGCGCCCGCCGCCAGGAAGCACACCACCGCCACCATCTGGGACACCCGGATGGGCATTCCGAACAGCTCCAGCCCAAAGAAATACAGGCTGTCGGTCCGCAGGCCCTCGATCCAGGCGCGGCCCAGACCGTACCAGCACAGATAGAACAGAAAGCACTCCCCGTCGTATTTTCTCCACCGCTTTCCGATCTGATAGACCAGGAACAGTCCCGCCAGGTTCCACATGGATTCATAGAAGAATGTGGGATGTACCCCCAGCGCTCCGCTGAGGACGGCCTCATACCCGGCCTGATCCACATAGCCGGACTGGAGCAGGTACTCGGCAATGGACGTCCCGCACATCCGCCAGGGCAGCGCAGTGGTGCCGCCGAAGGCCTCTACATTCATAAAGTTGCCCCACCGGCCGATGAGCTGGCCGATGAACAGACCGTGTACCCCCAGGTCGGCGAAGGCCAGGAAGCTGACCTTCCGGACCTTGCAGAAGATCAGCAGCACGATGACCGAGGAGATAATGGCCCCGTAGATGGCAAGTCCGCCGTCACTGTACCGCAGAATGGCCCCCCAGTCCAGCGAGCCGTCGCCGCGCCGGTACAGGTCCAGGTTGAAGATCACATAGTAGGCCCGGACCGCGACCAGGGCTGCCGGGACGGCAAAAAACATCATGTCCAGAATGTGGTCGGGCACGATGCCAAACCGGGGCGCCCACCGGGAGCAGAGGTACACCGCCAGCAGCATCCCAGAGGCGATGATGATGCCATACCAGAAGATCGGCCGTCCAAACAGGTGGAAGGCCACCCGGTTCAGGGAGAACTCCAGCCCCAGGCCGGGAAAGGTGACTACATTGATCATGCCGACGCCTCCTCTCCGGGCCGGACGACCGAGAGAGCCAGTCGCTCCGGGACTACCCAGTGGGCGATCAGGGCCTCCACGTCCTCCCGGGTGATCTGGCGGAACATCTCCGGGAAACGGAGCAGATCACTGCCGGCGAAGAAGCTCTGGGCTTGTCCGATGCACAGGGTCTCAAAGGAGTTGAGGCTGCGTACCCGGCTGCCGTAGACCCCCTTCTTGATCCGCTCCCACAGGGCGGAATCCACACCCTCCCGGGCGATGCGGGCGGCCTCTGCCGCCACCGCGTCCCGGACGGCCTCCGGGTTCCGGGATTCTCCGCCGGCTACTAAAAATGCCGCGCCGGGGACACTGTCATAGCCATAGCTGAAGCTCCGGTTCACCAGCCCCTCCCGGTACAGCCGGGCGTACAGAGGAGTGGAGGTGCCCAGCAGGACCTCGCAGGCCAGATCGCCCAGCAGTTCCTGCCGCAGTCCGGCCTCTCCCCGCACCGGGGCGTCCCCCTTGCAGCCCAGCTGGAAGATAGGGCAGGACACCGCCATGCGCTCCTCCACCAGGCTCCGGGCCGCCCGGGGGGACTCCTCCGGACCGTAGTCCTTTTCTGCGATGGGGCCGGCCTGGGCGGGGAGGACCTCCCGGGCCAGGCGGCACACCGCTTGGGGATCCAGATCCCCCGCCGCGCACAGCACCATGTTGGCCGGGTCATAGAACGCCTTGTGGCAGGCGTACAGAGTTTCCTCTGTGATGTGGGAGATGGATTCCACCGTGCCGGCCACGCTGGTGCGGATGGGGTGATGCTCATACAGGGCGCCCAGCAGGTTGACGAACACCGTCCAGTTGGGGTCGTCCTCGATCATGCCGATCTCCTGGCCGATGATCCCCCGCTCCTTCTCCACGCTCTCCCGGGTGAAATAGGGGACGGAGACGAAGGAGAGCAGGGTCCGCAGGTTTTCCTCAAAATGCTCGGTGGACTCAAAATAGTAGCCGGTGATGGCGTTGCTGGTGAAGGCGTTGGGAGAGGCCCCGTTGGCCGTCAGCTGCTGAAGGGCGTTGCCCTCCCGGGTGTCGAACATCTTGTGCTCCAAATAGTGGGCCACTCCGGCAGGCGTGTCGTGCCAGGTCCCATCCAGCTGGAAGCGCAGGTCCATCCCGCCGTAATTGGTGGCAAAGAAGGCGTACTTCTTTTGAAATTCCGGTTTGGGAAAGACAAACACATTCAGCCCGTTGTCCAGGACCTGGTGGAACATCGTCTCCCCGATCCGCTCAAATCTGATCTGCTCCATGGCCTCAGTCCTCCTGTCCCTTCAGAAAATACACGGTGTCCAGCTCCAGCCTCTGGGCGGCGGCTGCCACCTGCTCCCGGGTGATGGCGGCGAAGCGCTCCGCCAGCTCCTCCACGCCGGTGTCCAGGCCGGCGGCCGCCTGGCCCAGCCAGAACTCCTCCAGCCGCCCCTGGTCGTCCAGGGTGGACAGGTGGCCGCTGATCAGGGCCCGGCGGGCCCCCTCCAGCTCCCAGTCCTCGATCTCACCCCGGCGGATGGCCTCCAGCTGGGCCAGGATCTCATCCCTGGCCTGCTGGTACTTGTCAAATTCGATGCCGGAGGACACCAGCACCAGCCCCTTCATTTTCTCCAGCACAGAACTGGCATAGTAGCAGAGGGACAGCTTCTCCCGCACGTTCAAAAACAGCTTGGACAGGGGCGTCCCGCCAAAGATGGCGTTGCACATCACCAGGGCGGGGTATTCCTCCTCCCAGCAGGTGAGGCCGCCGGTGCGGAAGCCCAGGACCAGCTTGCCCTGGGACACATCCATGCGCTCCTCCACCAGCTGAGGCTCCGGGCCGGCGTGGAGGCGCACCTCGCACTCGGGCTCCAGACGCGCCTCCTCCCGGGGCAGTCCGGACAGGGCGGCGCTCAGGGCCTGGGCGGCCCGTTCCGGCTGCGCGGAGCCGCAGTAGTACACCTCGATCTCCGCCGTGCGGAGCAGCTGCTGATACCGGGACCACAGGCCTTCCGGAGTGATGGCGGCGGCGTGGGCCTCATCCCCCAGCTTGTCCACGCCGAAGGCCTCCTCGCGGCACATCAGCTGGCACAGCCGGGCGCTGGCATAGCGGCGCTTGTCGTTTACCTGGGCGCGGATCCGGTCGATCAGATTGCTCTGCTCCTGCCGGACATAGTCGGGCAGGAAGCCCTCCCCCTCGGTCAGGGGGGAGAGGAGCAGCTCGCCCAGCAGGGCGGCGGCGGGCTCCAGAATGGATTCTCCCTCCAGGGCATAGGCGTCGTCCAGAAAGCTGGCCACAAAGCCGATACACTGGGTCTCGCCCTTCTTGCGGACCACCGGCTCGATGGCCCCGCCATACAGCTCGTCCAGGGCGGCGGAGAGGGCCTCCAGATCCGGATGGGCGGCAGTGCCCCGGCGGAGCACCGCGGGGATCAGGGCGTTGGCGGCCGCGGTCTCCCACTCCAGCGGAGCCATCATGGTCAGCCCCAGATAAGAGCTTTTGAATTTATCGGTGTGGATGGCGCGCAGCCACACACCGGGCATCAGTTCCCGTCGTGTTACCTGAGTCATCGGCGTTTTCCTTTCTTCGGGGTGCTCCCCGTGGCGGCTTTTGCTCCTAGCATGGACCGGAAAAGGCGGTCTCATGCGCCCGGACCTCCAGTGTGGGGCGGGCGGAGCCTCTGCTGGAAGCCTCTGTCCGCGGGCCGGGACCGGGCCGGACAGAAGCGCCATGCAGCTGCGATGGCAGATATTATACCATGTATTCCTGAAAAAGCAAAGACTTCCCACAGGCGCGCAGCGCCGGACCCGGACTTTTTCAGGTTTCGGTTGTCAAATCCCCATTTGCGTGGTACAATAACAAAAAATACCCGAGCAGGAACTGTAACGTATTATAAGGAGCGTGACCATCCGTGAGTGAGAATAAGGACTATGTCTCCCGCTCTGACGAGCTGGGCAATATCCATATTTCTGAAGAAGTGCTGGCTGGCATTGCCGCCGCCGCCGCCCTGGAGGTAGAGGGAGTCAGTGGTCTGGCCGCCAATTTGGGCAGCGACATCGCTGAGCTGCTGGGCAAAAAGACGCTGGCGAAGGGGGTCCATATCCAGATGACGGACGAGACGGTGACTGCCGAGCTGTCCATTCTGGTGGCCTATGGACACACCATCCCCGAGGTGGGCAAGGCGGTGCAGGACGCGGTGAAAACTGCCGTGGAGTCCATGACCGGCCTGGAGATCGCCGCTGTGAACGTCAACGTGGGCGGGATCACCTTCCCCCCTGCGGCCAAGGCCTGACTGCAAACAAGGAAACGAGCCGGACGTCTGCTGATGCAGACGTCCGGCTTAGTTTGTCCCCAAAGCCCTCCTGCAAGGAGTTCCGTCGCCTTCGGGCGGCGGAATAAAACTGGATGCTGTCATTTCCGGGGGCGTGTACCTCGGAAATGACACTTCTCACGAAAGCTTTGGTGACAATTTCGTAAGGAATCGAGACGAAGCTTTCGTGCGATCCTTCTCGAAAAAGCGGCGCTGCCGCTTTTTCGAGAGCCAGAGCCGGGCGTCTGCTGATGCAGACGTCCGGCTCTGTTTTGTATGGGGCTCCGCGTCGCGCTGCCGCCCTGTCAGTGGAACTGAAACAGCTCCTCCACCGTACAGCCGAACACTTTGGCGATGTCCATAGCCAGTTTGAGGGAGGGGTTATACTTCCCGTTTTCCAGATTTCCGATGGTCTCCCGCCGGACCCCCACCTTCCGGGCCAGCTCCTCCTGGCTCAGCTTGTCCCGGGCCCGGTACTCCCGGAGCTTTGTGGTCAGGCTCATAGGCTCTCCCGGGCCTCCTTCCACTCCAGCCAGCTGTGGTACAGGCAGAAGAGGATGAGGGAGAGGCCGAAGCTCAGTCCCAGCGCCTGGGGCATGGGGCTGCGGTCCGGGGACAGGAAGTGGAAGAACAGCAGCAGGGGCCCCAGCAGGGTACATTCCGCCACAAAGGCGGCGGTGGCCGCCTGGCGGAGTGTGAGGAGGAACAGCTCATCCGGATTGACCCAGAAGTAGCGGAGAAAGACCAGAAAACCCAAAAATCCCAGGAAAGCCGGGTCTCCGGTGGGCAGGAAGAGCAGGGCGGCCAGGGCGGGGAGGGCCAGCAGGCCCATACAGTTGAACGGGTGCTTCATGGGGAAGTCTCCTTTCTGATGCGAAGTATTTCTCACATTTTATGAGTAAAATATATCATATCAAAGGGCGGCTGTCAAGATAAATGTGCGAAAAATATCGCAAAAAGGGGGGTGGAGAACGGCTGTCATATCCCACGGCCTGTCCACATAGGATGTAGGGCAAAGGCCGGTGATGTGGAACATGGAAGAGAAGAAGATCCAAGGATTTGAGCAGGCGGTGCGGGTCCTCCCGCTGCGTCTGAGGCAGGAGGCCATGGCCCTCCCAGCGGAGCAGAGGGCCCGGGTGGAGGAGCTGCGGCTGCGGTGGGGACGGCCCATGGCGGCGGTGCTGCCGGAGGGGGAGCGCCCTCTGGGCGGGGAGCCGGTGACGGGGCAGGAGCTGGAACAGCTGCTGGAATTGGCCAGCCGGGCCTCCTTTCATACCGTGGCCGACCAGCTTCGCCGGGGCTATCTCACCGTAGAGGGAGGGCACCGGGTGGGGCTGTGCGGCACGGCGGTGGTACGGGACGGGGAACTGCGGGGCCTGCGCCGCCTGTCCTCGGCGGCGGTCCGGGTGGCCCGTCAGGCGGTAGGGGCAGCCCGGCCCGTGTCGGACAGGCTGGTCCGGGAGGAGGGGACGCTGTACAGCACCCTGATTTTGGCGCCTCCGGGGGCGGGCAAGACCACCCTGCTCCGGGACCTAATCCGGTCAGCCTCGGACGGAGAGGGCATGGCGCCCCAGCGCGTGGGTGTGGCCGACGAGCGGGGAGAGGTGGCCGCCCTGTGGAATGGGCGGCCCCAGCTGGAGGTGGGAGCCCGCACCGATGTGCTGGAGGGCTGCCCCAAGGCCCTGGCCCTGATGCTCCTGCTGCGCTCCATGAATCCCCAGGTGCTGGCGGCGGATGAGATCACTGCTCCGGAGGATGTGAGGGCCCTGATCTCCGCGGCGGGCTGCGGGGCGGCCCTGCTGGCCACCGCCCACGGCTGGGACCGCCGGGACCTGGAGGAGCGCCCTCTGTACCGGGAGCTGCTGGCGGCGGGGGTGTTCCGGCGGCTGGTGCTCATCCGGCGGGAGGGGGAACGGCGGCGGTACGAAGTGGAGGAGCTGACATGATCCGGGCGCTGGGAGCAGTCATGGTGGCCTGTGGAGCCCTGTGGGCGGGGTGGCGGGCGTCGATGGAGCTGCGGGACAGCGTGCGGGCGGTGGAGGCGGTGATCGACGGACTGGAGCTTCTGGAGCAGGAACTGTGGGAGCGGGGGACCGCCCTGCCGGAGCTGCTGGAGGGCCTGTCCGGACGAACCCGGGAGCCGGCCAGCGGGCTGTTCTCCCGGTGCGCCCGGGCCTGCCGGGAGCTGGACCGGGCCCCTTTTGGAGACAGCTGGCGGCGGCTGACGGCAGAGCTGGCGGAGCTGAGTCCGGAGGGCCGGGCCGCGCTGCTCCCTCTGGGGGAGGTGCTGGGCCGCTATGAGGCCGACGGACAGCGCTCGGCGCTGAAGCGGGCGGAGGAGGCCCTGGAGCGGGAGCGGGAACGGGCGGAGAAGGAGCGGGACCGCATGGGCCGGGTCTATCAGACGCTGAGCCTGGCGGGCGGCGCGTTTCTTGTGATTTTGCTCCTGTGAAGGGCTATGATTACGAAAGAGGGGGAGCCAAATGGACGTAGACCTGATCTTTAAGATCGCGGCCATCGGCATCCTGGTGGCGGTGCTCAACCAGGTGCTGAGCCGGGCGGGGAGAGACGAGCAGGCCATGATGACCACCCTGGCGGGGCTGGTGGTGGTGCTGATGATGGTGGTGCGGGAGATCGCCGCCCTGTTCACCCTGGTCAAGACCCTGTTTCAGCTGTGATGGAACCGGTGGAGCTGATGGGGAAGGCGGCGGCCGTGGCGGTGACCGCCGCCCTGTGCGGTGTGGTGCTCCGGCGGGGCGCGCCGGAGCTGGCTGTGCTGCTGTCCCTGGCCGCAGGGGTGTGGATCCTGCTGGCGGCGTGGGACGGCCTGCGGGAGACGGCCCGCCTGATGGAGGAGCTGGCCCTGCTGGCTGGACTGGACCGGGGGGTGGTGGAGCCGGTGCTCAAAACGGTGATCCTGTCGGTGGTGACCAGGCTCACCTCAGAGGTGTGCCGCTCTGCGGGGGAGGGCGGGATCGCCTCCTTTGTGGAGACGGCGGGGACGGTACTGGCGCTGGCGGCGGCCCTGCCGCTGGTGCGGGGGGTGGTGGAGATGATGGCGGAGATGCTGATATGAGACGGTTGATTTTGGCGGTGCTCCTGCTGCTTCCCCTGCTGGCCGTGCCCTGCGCCGGGGCGGAGGCCCCCTCCTTCCCACAGGTGGACGAGCTGCTGAAGGAGGCGGAGGGGTATGGTGTGAATGAGACGGACAGCCTGGAGGCCGGGGCCAGGAACATTTTGAGCGCCGCCGGGGCGCAGCTGAACGGGCTGATCCGGCGCAGCCTCCGGCTGGGGCTGAAGCTGATAGCGGTGGTCCTGCTGTGCGGCCTGGCGGAGGGGGCCTGTCTGGAGGGGCGGTCCGGCGGACTTCAGGCGGTGGAGCTGGCTGGGGCCCTGGCAGTCACCGCCCTGACGGTGAGCGACATGACGGTGATGGTGGGCCTGGGACGGGAGACCATCGCCAAGATGGACGATTTTTCCGGGCTTCTGCTGCCCGCCATGGCTGCCCTCACTGCGGCCACCGGAGGAGTGTCCGGCGCGGCGGTGCGGCAGGGGGCCACCGTGCTGTGCTCCAGCCTGCTCATCCGGGGGATCGACGGCCTGCTGGTCCCCCTGCTGTATGCGTACATCGCGGCCTGCTGCGCCCATGCCGCTCTGGGCAGCGACGGGCTGAAAAAGCTGGCCGCCCTGATCAAGGGGGCCATCGTCTTTCTGCTGACGGCGGGCCTGCTGGCCTTTGTGGGCTATCTCACCGCCAGCGGGGCCATTGCGGGCTCGGCGGACGCCGCGGCGGTGAAGGCGGCGAAAATGACCATCTCCCGGGCCATCCCCGTGGTGGGCGGGATCCTGTCCGATGCGGCGGAGACGGTGCTGGCCGGCGCGGGGGTCCTGCGGGGCACTGTGGGGGTGGTGGGGATGCTGGTGGTGCTGGCCATCTGCCTGACGCCCTTTTTACAGCTGGCCCTCCACTATCTGACCTATAAGGGGGCGGCGGCCCTCACCGGGACGGTGGCGGGCCCACGGCTCAGCGGCCTGATGGACAACCTGGGCGGGGCTTTCGGCCTGATCCTGGGGATGACGGGGAGCTGCGCCCTGGTGCTGCTGTTCAGCATCGTCTCGGCGGTATCGGCGGTGATGGGATGATGGAGCTGGTAGGGAACTGGCTGACTGGGGTGACGGCGGCGGCCATCCTGTGCGCCCTGGCCAACAGCCTGATGCCGGACGGGCCGGTGCGGCGGGTGGGGCGGCTGGCCTGCGGGCTGGCGGTGCTGGCGGCGGTGCTGGGGCCGGTGCTCCGGCTGGAGCCCATGGAGCCGGAGGCGTGGCTGGAGGAGTACGGACAGGTCATGGCGGTACAGCGGCAGGAACTGGAGCAGACCCGGGCGGAGACGGTGCGCGCCGTCATAGAGCAGTCCTGCGCCGCATATATTGCGGACAAGGCGGCGGAGCTGGGGGCGGCTTGTACGGTGCAGGTGACTTGTGCAAGCGCCGGAGGGGAGGGCTGGCTCCCGGACCGGGTCACGGTGCGGGGAACGCTGACCCCGGCACAGCGGGCGGCCCTGTCCCGGACGATTGGGACCGAACTGGGGGTCCCGGAGACACATCAGAGCTTTGAAACAGAGGAGGAGTCGCCGTGAAGATCTCATGGCCCAAGGGAATGGAGCGGTGGAAGGCGGTCCTGGACCGCTACCGGTATGCGCTGCTGGTGGCTGCGGCGGGGGCGCTTCTGCTGCTGCTCCCCACGGGGGAGTCCCGGCCCCCGGCGGAGGAGGGACAGGAGGACCGGGAGGTGTTTTTCCAGCTGGAGGAGCTGGAGGAGAAGTTGGCCCACACCCTGTCCGGCATCCGGGGGGCGGGGGAGACGGAGGTCATGCTGACCCTGAAGAGCGGCAGCCGGCAGGTCCTGGCCCAGGATACCCAGAGCCGGGGGGAGGGGGAGCGCAGCGTCTCCACCGTGACCCTGGGGCGTGGCTCAGGCAGTCAGGAAGTAGTCCCCCTCCAGACCGTGGCCCCCCAGTTCCGGGGGGCGCTGGTGGTGTGCGCCGGCGGGGACGACCCGGGGGTGCGGCTCCAGGTGATCCGGGCAGTGTCCGCCCTGACGGGGCTGGGCAGCGACTGCATCACTGTCTGCCAGGGCAGCCCATAGGGAGAAATGCCGCCGGCAGGGCGGCGCAGGAAAGCAGGGACCAAGGGAAACAAACGATCAGTGAAATGGAAGATTGGGAGGAGTTCAGCCATGAAAACGAAGGGAAAAGGTCTGTCTCAGCTGTGGAAGCGGAATATGGTGGTGGCGGCCATCGCGGTATTCGTATGTGCGGCGGTCTATCTGAACTGGAACTATGAGCAGGAGGTGGGAAAGACTCTGGGGGAGTCTGCCATGGTGGGGAAGGAGGATCCGCTGGTGAATGGCGGCGGCTCCTCCTCAGAGCCGGACGGGAGCAGCCAGACGGAGCAGACGGACGGCAGCGGGACGGCGTCCCCGGGCGGGAGCTATTTTGATACCGCGCGCCTCAACCGCCAGCAGTCCCGGGACAGCGCCCTGGCCCTGCTCCAGGAGGCCGCCGGGAAGGATGAGGCGGACCAGACCCTGAAGGATGAGGCCAATGCCAGCATCCAGACCATGGCGGACTATACGGTGACGGAGGCCCAGATCGAAAATCTGGTCATCGCCAAGGGCTATACCGACTGTGTGGCCTTTATTGGGGAGAACGCCCTCAGCCTGGCGGTGGCCGCGCCGGAGGGCGGCCTGACCGACGCGGACACGGCGCGGATCGTGGACGTGGTCAACCAGACGGCGGGCTTCTCGGCGGACCAGGTGAAGATCATCGCGGTGGAGGAGTGAGGCCGGCAGGCCGGAATCGAAACAGCGCCCCGGAGAAGTACCGCTTCTCCGGGACGCTGTGCTGTTTGAGGATCTGGGCTCAGGCCGGGGCGGAGCGCTCCAGCTCCACAGTTATCGGGACGCCCATCCCCTGGTCGTCCAGAAACCAGACGGTGAGGGGGGGCGGCGCGGTCCTCCTGATAGGGTTCGGGGAACAGCTCGAAGGTCCGGGTCCCGACGGAGTTGTGCTTCACCGCCAGGGTATAGGCCGTCCCCTCCGCCCAGGGGAGGGTCCAGATCCCGCCCAGGTCCATGGCCTCCCCGGCAGTGAGGGTGTCCTCCCGGAGGAGCCGCTGGTCCTGGCTGTACTGCTGGACGGAGACGGCGTCCGGCCGGGGGATCATCTGAGCGTCCACCGAAAGGGCCAGGGTGAGCTGCTCGGCAACGGCACCGTTGATGTGCTTGGTCTCGCTGCGCGTTTGGCTGAAGCCGAAGTCGCCGCCGCCGGCGTAGCTGTTGCCGTGTCCGTTGAGGTACACGGTCCCGTCGGCCCGCTGATAGACCTCGTACGCGGTCCAGCAGAAGTCCTCTCCCGCCTCCTGCTCCCCGATGCGGGGGCCATAGCAGAGCGTGCCGGAGTAGTTGTAGGACGTGCCCAGATCATCTACTTTGATCGCTTGCTCGGTCATCTCCAGCTGGGATTCGGAGAGCAGGACCTCTTCAGAGCCGTCAGATAACGTGGGAAAGAAAAAGTTCAATCCCTCTTTCCCAGGAAAGCGGTAGGTCCCGTCCTCCCGCTCCTCCCCCGGCAGGACCTTCTGCGGGAGGGAAACAGAGCCATAGGGCCCCGCGTCCAGGGTCTGCGTGCCATACTCCACCCAGTGCGCATCCTCAACGCTCCGCCCCTCACCGGGAGTGGGGGCGGGCTCATATACCAGGTGAAAGCCGACAAAACGGTCCTGCGCGGTCCCCGGCTGTTCCGGGTGGGCCAGCACGCCCCCGGACAGGTCCAGCAGCAGAAGGGCGGTCAGGGTCAGCCCGCCGCCGAAGGCGAGCAGCTTACGTCTCATCATTGCGGTCCTCCTCCAATCGTCCGTCAAAGCGCAGGATGTCTCCCACGTCACATTCCAGATAGTAACAGATGCGGTTGATGGTGTGGAAGCGTACACCGCTGGCCTTGCCGGAGCGGAGGATGGACAGGTTTGCCTCCGTGATGCCCACCTTGGCGCACAGCTCCTTGGCGGTCATCCCCCGCGCCTTTAATATTTCGCTCAAATGTACCGTGATGGCCACAGCGGAGCCTCCCTTATATAATAGAGTCGTGATCCTCCTGGAGTTCCTTCCCCCGCTGGATGCAGCGGCACAGGACCAGGAGAGAGGCGGAGAGGATCAGGGTGAACAGCGGGAGGTCAAGGGAATAGTGGAGCTGGGCCAGCTGGCGGCTCAGCAGCAGCTGGAGCAGGTTGCTCAGGGCGGAGATCAGGATGGTGGCCTGAAGGGCCAGGCGGCACCGGCGGGCGGCGGCCTCACAGAGGGAGAGGGACTCCGGCTGGAAGGGGTCCGCAGCCAGGGCGGCGGCCAGCCTGCCGCCCAGCGGCAGCACCCAGGCCGCCAGCAGGAGCGGGATCTGCTCCAGCCCGTCCAGCAGCCCCAGTAGCCACAGGGGCGTGTCCCGGAGGACCGGGAGGAGGCCGTCCAGAACTGCGGCCTGCGCCTCCGCGCCGGGAGCGGGCTCCGCCGCGGCCACAAGCCCGGACATCCAGTGGAAGCAGGAGAAGAAGGCCAGCAGCAGGGCGGCGGCGGTGATCAGCCCCCGGAGGAGCGCGGCCAGCCGGGGGGCGCCCAGCCCCTCCATCCGGCGGAGCAGACGCAGGAGGAACCAGGCCAGCCACAGGGAGAGCAGCGCGGTCAGCGCGCCCAGGGGCCAAACATCGGCCAGCGGATCGGCCAGCCGGGAGGGGTTGGCGGAGCAGAAGCCCAGGGCGGCAGCGGTCAGGGCGCACAGGAGAAGAAGCACGTCCTCCCACCGGAGGGGGCCGCGGCCCCGGGGGAGAAGGAGGAGCAGGAGGGGAAGGGCGGCCGCCCCCAGGATCAGTGCCAGGGCCAGCAGATTGCCTGAGGGGCCGGAGAGGGACAGCTGGCGCAGCCAGCGGCCCAGGGCCCAGACCGGGGCGGACAGGTCCTGGGCGGTGAGGGCCAGGGGAGCCAGGGCGGCCAGAAGGCCAGCCCCGCCCGCGGCGGTGAGCAGGATCGGTGTGCGGTCTTGCATGGGACTACCTCATTTCTCCGCGGTGCGGCAGGATCGGGGCGCGCGCCCCAGAAGGTGCGGGGATCGCGCAGGACAGCTTAAAATTATTGCAATACGATAATTCTTAAGTTCAGTATAGCAGAAAATTATCGTTTGTCAATTATTTTTTGTGCACGCTTGCGCCTCCAGAGAGAACATTGAGGCCCGCCGCAGAACAATGCTGTTCCGCGGCGGGCCCTGTGGTATGTCTCAGGCAGCCTGCCTGCAGGTGCTGCTGTGTGGTGTCAGATGTGTGACAGAACAGGAGGAAAGCAGCTCAGCCCTCCTGCTGGAACAGGCCCACCAGGGCGCTGGCGCCGATGCGGTCGGCCCCCGCGTCCAGCATGGCCTGGGCCTGCTGGAAGGTGCGGATGCCGCCGGCAGCCTTGATGCGCACATCGGGGCTGATCCGCTCCCGGAAGAGCTTCACATCCTCCACGGTGGCCCCACCGGTGGAGAAGCCGGTGGAGGTTTTAATAAAGTCCGCTCCGGACATGGAGACGACGCGGCAGGCGGCGATCTTCTCCTCCTGGGTCAGCTGGCAGGCCTCGACGATCACCTTCAGGATGTGGCCGCTGCATGAGGCCTTGACCGCCCGGATCTCTGCCAGGACGCCCTCCCAGTCACCGGACTTGGCCAGACCCAGATCCATGACCATGTCGATCTCGTCTGCGCCGTTGCGGATGGCGTCCTCTGTCTCAAAGACCTTGACCTCGGGGGTATTGTAGCCATTGGGGAAGCCCACCACCGTGCAGATCTTCAGGCGCTGGCCCACATAGCCGGCGGCGCGGCTGACATACCGGGGCGGGATACAGATGGAGGCGGTCCCGAAGGCCAGACCTTCGTCGCACAGCTTTTGTACCTGATCCCAGGTGGCGGTGGGGGTCAGCAGGGTGTGGTCCACCCGCTTGAGCAGTTCCTTATGGTCCATGGCAGGATCCTCCTTATGGAAGGGCGGACGAGCGCGTCCGTCCGAAAATAATAAAACCCAAATTATTTTACCCCTTCTGGGGCCCGCTGTCCATCCCAATTTTACCGAAAAAAACAGGCCGAAGCAGCTTCGGCCTGTTTTGTATGGGACGGCTTTTGCCGTTTTTGTTTGAAATAGATGGAAAATAGGGGGGAAGCCCGGCGGCGCATACGTCAGATGGCTCAGCGGGCGGCCAGAAGGGCCTCCGCCTTGTCGGTGCGCTCCCAGGGCAGATCCAGGTCGTCCCGGCCAAAGTGGCCGTAGGCAGCCAGCTGGCGGTAGATGGGCCGGCGCAGATCCAGGTCCCGGATGATGGCGGCGGGGCGCAGGTCAAAGACAGACTCCACCATGTCGGACAGGTGCTCATCAGACAGCGTTCCGGTGCCGAAGGTGTCCACCCGGACGGAGACGGGCTTGGCCACGCCGATGGCATAGGCCAGCTGGACCTGGCAGCGCTTGGCCAGACCGGCGGCCACCACGTTCTTGGCCACCCAGCGGGCGGCGTAGGCCGCGGAGCGGTCCACCTTGGTGGGGTCCTTGCCGGAGAAGGCGCCGCCGCCGTGGGGGGCGCTACCGCCGTAGGTGTCCACGATGATCTTCCGGCCGGTGAGTCCAGAGTCGCCCTGGGGGCCGCCCACCACAAAGCGGCCGGTGGGGTTGACGTAGATCTTGGTGTCGTTGTCCATCAGGCTGGCGGGAATGGTGGGCCGGATGACCAGGTCGATGATGTCGCGGCGGATCTGATCCAGCTCCACCTCGGGGCCGTGCTGGGTGGAGACCACTACCGCGTCGATGCGCAGGGGGCGGTCCTCCTGATCGTACTCCACCGTGACCTGGGTCTTTCCGTCGGGGCGCAGATAGTCCACCAGGCCCTCCTTGCGGATCTGGGTCAGGCGGCGGGCCAGCTTCTGGGCCAGGGAGATGGGAAGGGGCATATACTCCTGGGTCTCGTCACAGGCGTAGCCGAACATCATGCCCTGGTCGCCGGCGCCGTTGTCCAGGCCGTCGTCCTGCACGCCCTCCTTCACCTCCAGGCATTTGTCCACGCCCAGGGCGATGTCGGGGGACTGCTCATCGATGGAGGTGATCACGGCGCAGGTGTCACAGTCAAAGCCGAACTTGGCGCGGTCATACCCGATGTCCCGCACCACATCCCGGGCCACCCGGGGGATGTCCACATAGCAGTTGGTGGTGATCTCGCCCATCACATGGATCAGGCCGGTGGTCACCGTGGTCTCGCAGGCCACCCGGGCCATGGGGTCTTTTTCCAGGATGGCGTCCAGCACCGCGTCGGAGATCTGGTCGCAGATCTTGTCGGGATGCCCCTCGGTCACAGATTCAGAGGTAAAAAGTTTCTTAGCCATGTTCTGCATTCCTTTCTGTCTTGGCTGCAAGTAAAAAACGCTCCGCCGGGCGGCGGAGCGTTCTGCATACTCTGCGCCCTCATCTTTCGATCCACTGCCGCCGGATTTGGCACCTTGCGGTCTCCCACAGGTTGCCGGGCTTCATCGGGCCGTTCCCTCCGCCACTCTTGATAAGGTCATTTAATTTTACAGC
>JBMNQB010000006.1:0-100753 GCA_050943915.1 Lawsonibacter sp. | reverse complement strand
TTTCCCCGTTTTTGGGGCCGGTCTACCAGCGGTCTACCAGGGTGATTTTTTGGATGGAAAAACGGCGGTTTTTGCGGTTTTTCTCCTGGTTTTCGCACGTTTTCGGAGGTGCAAGGGGCGTTATGCTCCCACAGAATGGGTGATTTACCTATTTATTGGTATTTTGTACCCAATATTTGGGAAATGAAGCCTAATTTCTGGAAGAGGATAACAAGCCCCGCAGCTTGAAAAAATCAAGGAGGAATTCCAATGAGAAACCTGAAGCGTGCTCTCAGCCTGGGTCTCACCGCCACCATGATCTCCGGTCTGATGGTGATGGGCAGCAGCGCCGCGAGCTACAAGGATGTATCTTCTGAGAATCATCAGGAAGCCATTGAAGTGCTCAAGGAAGTCGGCATCATGGTCGGCGACGAAAACGGCAGCTTCAATCCTGAGCAGAAGGTCACCCGTAACGAGATGGCGGTTGTGATGTCCAACCTGATGGCTTACAACGTCAAGACCTATGCCAACACCAGCCCCTTCACCGACGTGCCCGAGTGGGCCGAGCCCTATGTGGCCGCCTGCTATACCAACGGCATCACCAGCGGTTATACCGCCAACACCTACGGCGGCAGCGACAATGTCACCACCGCTCAGGCTGCTCTGATGGTCATGAAGGCTCTGGGTTACTTCCAGTTCCAGAGCGACTTCGAGAGCGATTGGCAGCTGGCCACCGTGAAGCAGGCCAACAAGATCGACCTGTTTGAGGACGTGGAGACCGGCGTCAAGGAGGCCATGACCCGTGACGAGCTGGCTCAGCTGGTTCTGAACGCCCTGGAGTCCGGCACCGTTGAGGCTGACGACGACACCATCAAGGTCGATACCGGCGATGTCTCCGTCTCCGCCGGCAAGGTGAAGTACAACTACATCACCAGCAACAAGGACTACGCCAAGGCCATCAGCGACAAGGCTCCCACCTCCTCCACCAGCTCCACCGTGGGCGCGATCGTGGAGCTGGGCGAGAAGCTGTACAACGGCGACCTGACCCGCGACGAGGATGCCACCGACGACTTCGAGCGTCCCGCCACCCAGTGGGAGTACCAGGCCAAGGAGATCGGCACCTTCGCTGAGAAGGCCGACTACACCTTCACCGCCAAGGTGACCAGCAAGAAGCTGTATGACGCCATCGGCAAGACCGCCACCGAGTATGAGGACTGGGATCTCTCCGTGAACGGCGAGGGCCTGCTGGACTACACCGGTGAGGATCTGTACAAGTACAAGAGCGATGACGATGCCGACTTCTATAAGAAGGCTACCAATAAGGCTGCTCTGACCGGCAACGGCGCTGTTACCGAGGTCTTTGTGGACGGCACCGACAAGACTGTGGACGTGGTGGTGATTAACTACTACGCCGCCGAGGTCCTGAAGGTTGACGAGGACGAGGGCACCATCACCCTGAATGCTCTGTACGGCGACGCCAAGAGCGACGACGAGTTCGAGACCACCGAGTTCGCCGAGGATGATATCGTCATCTACTCCTATGCCAACGACGAGATCCAGGAGGTCTATGCCGCCGAGAAGCTGGAGGGCGACGTGACCCGCGTCCGCTCCAACACCAAGGAGGGCGAGGAGACCGACGGCGACAACTTCGTCGTGGACGGCACCACCTATAAGTACAACATGACCATGGACTCTGCTGACCGTCTGGTCAAGGAGAATGTGAACAACGACGTGGTGGCCTATCTGGACGCCAACGGCTATGTTGCTTACATTGACGAGTCCGCCATGACCTATGACTACGCCTATGTTCTGTCCATGGGCACCGAGAGCGATCAGTACGGCGGCGGCGACAAGGCCACTGTGTATGCCCGCCTGATCCTCACCGACGGCACCCTGATCAAGGTCGAGACCGACGAGACCAGCGACAAGACCCTGGTGAACCACATTGTCTCCTACTCCAAGGATAAGGACGACGTGTACAGCCTGGACGACCGGAGCGGCGAGGCCATCTTTACTGGAGAGAAGCGTGAGGATGACGACAGCTCCTTCGGCGCCTATGACAAGGACACCAATAAGGGCCTGACCATTGAGAACGGCAAGGCCGCTGTGTATGTGGACGGCAAGAACTACACTGCCAACGCCAACACCGTGTTTGTGGTGGTGGACACCGACGACCGCTATGCCGACTATGACATCACCGTCTACACCGGCATCAAGAACGTCCCCGACATCGACGGCGATACCGCCACTCAGGCTGTTGTCGCGGTTGACAAGAACAAGAGCAATGTGGCCAAGGTGGTCTACATTGAGGACGCCGACGTGTCCGGCGCTGAGTCCGTGATCTTTGCTCACGCCAAGAGCAACGCCAAGCTGGTCAAGGACACCGAGATCGGTGACTACTATGAGATCGACGCCGTGGTGGACGGCAAGGTCGTGACCCTGAATGTCAAGGCCTCCTCCAACGCGAAGGATGTCCTGGTCGACGACTACGACTATGACGTGATCGCCCTGAAGAGCATCACCAAGAACGACGACGACCTGGTCGTCAGCGTGAAGGCTTATGAGACTGAGGAAAATGACGCTGACACCTTCTATGTCAACACCACCGGCACCCTGAAGGAAGAGAAGGACACCGTGGGCATCGGCGACGCCACCAAGGGCGAGGATAAGTCCTACGGCTACTCCGACGACGTGGCTGTGGTCCGCTACAACTACAAGGAGGACTTCTCCGTCTCCCGCATCGGCAGCATCAAGAACGATCTGAACGACGATGTCGTCGCCGTTCTGGATGAGAACGTGCTGATCGGCATCTGCATCCTGGAAGAGAAGGGCGGCGAGGGCGAGAATATCGCTCCCGAGGCTGTTGAGAAGGTTGAGGTGACCGTCACCCTGGGTGAGAATGTTTCCTCTGCCAAGATCAACGGTACTGAGGTAAAGACTACCGGTAAGATTGAGGTGGCGAAGGGCGCGAAGATCGCGGTCACCGATGTCAAGTGCGCCGATGGTTATGAGAAGGATGCGATCACTCTCAGCAGCGAGACTGCTGTGAAGGGTGCCACGATTGAGATCACTGCCAAGGAGATCGTGGAGTACGGCGTCCACTACTGGGCTGGTTCCAACAGTGGCAACATCTGCTTTGCCTTCTGGAAGGCGGACGACCAAACTGCGATGAGTGCCCGCGATGTGAAGGAACTGGGCCTGAAGGCCGACGATTTCACTGTTACCATCAACGGCAAGAAGTATGTTGGCCAGGAGATCAAGGAGTACGGCTCTCAGAAGCTGAGTGATTCTCTGACAACTGGTTATGTGAAGGTCAGTTTCGGTGCTCAGGACGAGGTCCTGATGGCTGGTGATAAGTACAGCACCAACGACAGCGATAAGGCTAATAATAACATTACCTTTAAGGCTGAGATCTCCGGTGTGACGGTTGCTGGCTACGAGGGTACCATCAACGCTAAGGCCAAGTAAAAAATCTTGAACTTACGCAGGTAGATCTGCTCGACTGACAGTCCCCCCGGATTTTATCCGGGGGGCTGTTCTTATCCCAAAGCCAAATAAAAATATTGATCCCCATTCCCGTTCATCTGCTGAACGGCTCCACTGCCATACCACTGGACGGCGGTTCCGGACCAGGTCATGGAACAGGTGGCCCCGCCGGTGTTGATCAGACTGGGGTAGACACTGCACCGCGTCACCCCGCGGAGCGCCGCTAGGACCGGGCTCTTGGTGGTGTCATTGTCCGACTGACAGCGTACCAGCAGAAAGACCGGAGGGCGCTTCAGCGTCTGGGAAAAGTCCAGCTGACTGGGGTTGTCCCGCCCGTATGTCCCCGTCCCGGTATAGGAGCCGGTTGCCCAGCGGAGAGCCCGCCCATCCAACGCATTCAGCGCGGCGTTGTCCGCCTTGTTCGCAGTCTCTGCCCCCAGCGCCTCCAGCGCCGCCGTGGTGGCTTTCTTTGCCACCTCCGCGGCCAGCGCGTCCAGAGCCGACTGGTCGGCTTTTTCCGTCTGCGCGGCGGCCAGACCATCTGACAGCCCCTTCAGTGCGCTGTCGATTTTGGCGTTGTCCTCATTGAAATCGGTGCGTTTTACCTGGTCGTCTGCCTGCCACTGACATAATTCAAAATTTGTTGTGTGATTGCTAGCCATAAAAAACACCTCCACCCATGCTGGGCAGAGGTCAAAAGTGGTACATTATCATACATTTTATGGTAATTAAGCCCCGCCATGCCCTTTTTCTGAAAAGGCCGGCGGGGTGTTGTGTTTTTTGCGTCCTCAGGCGCAGAATGCTTCCCCACCGTCCCGTAGGGGAGGGGCTTGCCCCTCCCGTTTTCCCGTCCTGCTGTGATCCGCCTGAAACGTTGTAGGGGCGGGTCCCAGACCCGCCCGCCGATTCTCCTCCGCAGAGATTAGACCTTGAGCAATCAGGCGCACCTGTTTGGTCCAGCATACCAACCCATCTTGATTTCGGATCGGCAGCGGCGCGGGTGCGGAGTCAGTCATTACACCTCCCGCGCCTGACAGTGACCGGTAGCCCCCTAGAATTGGGCCCCCGTAAATTCCGGGGGTCCGGGGGAGAACGAACTGGAGCCGGAGGGAACCTGTTCCCGACGGCGATGTGAGTCTCCCCCGGCGATCCTTTGGTTTCTTTCCCATCGCTGGGAAAGAAACTCGCCCCAAAGGGCGAAACCCTCCACGTAACATGAAAGCCTTCCGGAAACCAGCGGGAGGCGCAAGCCCCTCCCCTGCGGGGCGGTGGGGAGACATTCCCCGGCGGATCACGGTAGCACAGAGCAGAGAACAAAGAAAAAGGACGAAGCTCCGGCGGAACTTCGTCCTCTTGCATTTTTATGAGCGTTTCCGCTCTTTCATCTCCTGCTCATACTCACGCAGGGAGGCCAGCGCCTCCTTGGACATGGGAAGGATGACCAGAATATTGAAAATGGTCATCAGGCCAATGCCCACGTCGCCCAGATCCCACACAAAGGTGTAGGTAGCCAGACCGCCGACAAAGAGCATGATCAGCGCCAGGATCTTATACCCCGTCTGAGAGACCCAGTTGTCCCCGAACAGGTACGCCACATTGGACCGGGCGTAGAACAGGATCCCGATGAAGGTGGAGAAGCTGAACAGCCAGAGGATCACCGCAATGAAGATCACACCGAACTGCCCCAGATGGTACTCCATAGAGGCCTGGAGCAGGCTCATACCTTCCAACCCCTGGATGTCCGCGGCGGGGGTGACCAGCATAATGAAGGCGGTGCAGCTGCAAATGACAATGGTGTCGATGAACACGCCCAGCGCCTGGAGCAGGCCGGCCTTGGCAGGGTGGCTCACATCCGCCGCGGCAGCGGCACAGGGAGCGGAGCCGGAGCCCGCCTCGTTGGAAAACAGGCCGCGCTTAACGCCCTGCATCAGCACCGCGCCGAATCCGCCCGCAACGACCTGACGGATGCCGAATGCTTCCTCAAAAATGCGCTGGAACACAGAGGGCAGCAGCGCGGCGTTTTTGATGAGCAGGAAAACGGTGATCAGGAAATAGCAGCCGGCCATAATGGGGACCAGCACATCCAAAACCTTGACACTGGCGTTCTTCCGCAGCACGATGACGGCGGCCAGTGCCACCAGCAGGATGGTGGAGTACAGAGGCGGGATGTTGAAGGCGTTCTGGAAAGAACTGGAGACCGAGTTGCTGATGACCTGGCTGATCCCGCACCAGCAAATCAGGCCGGAGATGGCAAAGAGCACGGCTACCACAGAGTAGCGGCGGGGCTTTCCGCCCAGCTTCCGCTCAGCAAACTTGTGGATGTAGTAGGCCGGGCCGCCCCGGTAGCCCCCGTACAGAGGGTCCTTCTGCTTGTAGAGCTGGGACAGAGTGGCCTCGATAAAGGCGGTGGAGGACCCCAGCAGCGCGGAGATCCACATCCAGAATACCGCGCCTGCGCCGCCGGCGGAGATGGCCGCCACCACGCCCACCAGGTTGCCCATACCTACCCGGGTGGCAGTGGAGACCACCAGGGCCTGGATCCCGGAGATGGAGCCCAGATGGCTGTGGGACCGCTTTTCAACCGTCACACGGAGCATCTCCGGAAAGAGACGCAGCGGCATGGCCCGGGTTCGGATGGTGAAATAGATCCCCGTGGGGATGAGCAGCAGAACCAGCAGGGACACACCCATGGAATTGCCGCCAGGCAGAGGGATGGTAAAAAGATCCCCCCATAAAAATTTGTATACGGTCGAGATAAGCTGTATGATCAGTTCCATCGTATGCTCCTTTAGGTGAGATTTTTGGCGCTATGCCCGTCCCAGCCCCGGACAGCCATAGCAGACGCCCCGGGGCGGACCACAGGGCGTTTCGTCTCTTTTATTATACTGATAAAAAACAGGAACGCAAGAGGCGCGGGACAATCTTGTATACTTTTTTTGTTTAAAGCATTGAGGAGGTGCGCTCCGACATGACCGCCGGCCTGCCGGCATATACTGAGAACACTGAAATTGCAGGAGGACGATCGTTTATGAGAGCATTTTTGATCCGCAGGAGCTCCATATCCCTTGCGATCTGCGGGATCGCGGCCGTGCTGATGTTCTATGTGGTCAACTACCCCGCCGCCGTGGACGCCTCGGCATCCGCGCGGCAGCTGCCCATCTACTGCGTCCAGCGGGACCAAAAGCTGGTGTCCATCAGCTTCGACGCTGCCTGGGGCAACGAGGACACACAGACCCTGATCGATATTTTGGACCGCTTTCAGGTCAAGGCCACTTTCTTTGTCGTGGGTGACTGGGTAGACAAATATCCGGAGTCAGTCAAGGCGCTCCACGATGCCGGACACGAGGTGATGAACCACTCCAACACCCACGCCCACTATCCCCAGCTGTCCCCGCAGGCGGTGGTGGATGACCTGAACGCCTGCAACGACAAGATCGAGGCGGTCACCGGGGTACGGCCTGCTCTGGTGCGCCTGCCCTATGGCGACTACGATGACAACGCCATCCGTGCCGTACGCTCCATCGGTATGGAGCCCATTCAGTGGGATGTGGACAGCCTGGACTGGAAAGAGATCTCCGCCGAGGAGATCACGCAGCGTGTCACGGGGAAAGTCCAGCCCGGGTCCATCGTCCTGTTCCACAACGCAGCCAAACATACGCCGGAGGCGCTGCCCTGCATCCTGACCGCCCTTATTCAGGAGGGCTACACCTTTGTGCCGATCTCACAGATCATCCTGGATGGGGAGTACACCATTGACCACACCGGGCGGCAGTGTCCGGCAGACTGACGGAGGACGTTCACCTTCCACACATATCATAAAAGCCGAACGTACTGTACCATGATGTTCGGGGACTGCATAGGGTTATCTCTGTATTTGCGGCAGGTTTTGCCCTGGCGTCTCGAAAAAATTTCCCTTCGGTGTACAAAATTCGGCACATATCCGGGGTCGTCCCGCATATAGTAGTCTGTATGCCGGCTAAATAGGCCGGATCCAGATGAAATATAAACACGGAGGAATGACCCATGGATGAAAATGCAGTACGGACGATCACACCGGAGGAGGGGCAGCGCGCGCCCCGGGACTTGGACGACCTGATCTTTCAGGGGGAGTCCTGGTGGGTGAGCGACCGCTGAGGGACCCGCCTGCCGCGCAGGAGCGGAGGACGGATGGGGGCGGAAGGGCTGTGGTCCCTGGCTCCCACAATATTCTGAACTTTGGCCGATGCAGAAAATCGGGCGGGCCGCCCCAAGGGGACGGTCCGCCCGATTTTTATGCTTCCTATGCCTCCGGATGCTCCGCCGGGGCCTCCAGTTCAGGAGATGCCTGGGAGAGGATCTCCATAAATTCCTCGCCGGTGATGGTCTCATGCTCATAGAGATAGCCGGCCAACTGGTGCAGCTTCCCCTCGTTGGCCCGCAGCAGCTCCGCCGCCCGGCGGTACTGCTGGGAGACCAGCTCGGTGACCTTCTGGTCCATCCGTGCCTGGGTCTCCGGGGAGCAGGCCAAAGAGGCGTCGCCCCCCAGGTACTGGTTGCTCACCGTCTCGAAGGCCACAAAGCCAAACTCCTCAGACATTCCGAAGCGGGAGATCATGGCCCGGGCCAGCTTGGTGGCCTGCTCAATGTCGTTGGAGGCGCCGGTGGTCACGGAGTGGAACACCAGCTCTTCAGCGGCCCGCCCGCCCGTGTAGGTGGCGATCTTGTTCAGCAGCTCCTCCCGGGACATGAGGAAGTGATCCCCCTCGTCCACCTGGAGGGTGTAGCCCAGCGCGCCGGAGGTGCGGGGGATAATGGTGATCTTCTGTACCGGAGCGGAGTGGGACTGGAGCGCCGCCACCAGGGCGTGGCCCGTCTCGTGGTAGGCCACGATCTTCTTTTCCTCATCGGAGAGCACCCGGCTTTTCTTCTGATAGCCCGCGATGACCACCTCCACGCTCTCCTGGAGGTCCTCCTGGGTGGCGAACTGCCGCCCGCTGCGCACCGCCCGGAGGGCGGCCTCGTTCACAATATTGGCCAGCTCCGCGCCAGAGGCCCCGGCCGCCGTCTTGGCGATGGGTTCAAAGTTTACGTCCTCCGCCAGGCGGATCTTTTTGGCGTGGACCTTCAGGATCTCGATCCGCCCCTGGAGATCGGGGAGCTCCACCGGGATACGCCGGTCAAAGCGGCCGGGCCGCAGCAGGGCGGGGTCCAGGCTGTCAGGGCGGTTGGTGGCGGCAAGCACCACCACGCCCTTGGACCCGTCAAAGCCGTCCATCTCGGTGAGCAGCTGGTTCAGGGTCTGCTCCCGCTCGTCGTTGCCGCCGATCTGCCCGTCGCGCTTCTTGCCGATGGTGTCGATCTCATCGATGAATACGATACAGGGGGCCTTCTCATTGGCCTGCTTGAACAGGTCGCGGACCTTGGCCGCCCCCCGGCCCACGAACATCTCCACAAATTCCGATCCGGCGATGGAGAAGAAGGGCACATTGGCCTCGCCGGCTACGGCCTTGGCCAGCAGGGTCTTGCCGGTGCCCGGAGGTCCCACCAGCAGAGCGCCCTTGGGCAGCTTGGCGCCGATCTGGCGGTATTTCTCTGGGTCGTGGAGGAAGTCCACGATCTCGCTGAGCAGCTCCTTGGCCTCGTCCTCACCGGCCACATCGGCAAAGCGGATGCCGGTGGAGGAGGGGACGTACACCTTGGCGCCGGAGCCCCCGCCCATGCCGAACATCATGCCGTCCCCGCCCATGGCCTTTTTCATCCGGCGGTTGAGGAAATAACCGATCAGCAGGAAGGGCAGCAGGGGGAGCACCCACCCCACCAGGATGGAGGTGAACAGGCCGGGCTGGGTGTCGATCTCCTGGAACTGGGCCCCGCTTTCAAACAGGCGGTCCGTTCGGCCGGGGTCATCGGTGACGGTGGTGCGGTAGATATTTTCCGCGGCCTTGTCCGTGAAGGTGATCTCATCCCCTTCGATTTCCACCTGGCCCACATTTTGGTCGTAGGTCATGGCCATGAACTGGTCATAGGTCACATCCTGCACTGGCTTCTCCAGCAGGGCAGGGAAGAACGTCATATTCAGGATCATCAGGATGAGCAGCGCGGCTAAATAGTAGCAGATCAGCGGCCGCTTGGAGGGTTTTTTCACTTCTTGCATCGGAGCCAATCCTTTCTCGGGTGTTCCGCTTGAATTTCCGGAGGAACTCCGGATCATTAACAGGTTAACTAATATGCAGTGTACCCCCTGGAGCTGGAAAAATCTATGGGAGTATGTGAATATTTTATGTCCAATCTATGAACAGACGGGCGCGGAGACTGCGGCTCCGCGCCCGTCTGCTTGTCAAAAAGCCTTTCGAAAGGAGTTCCGCCGCTTTTTCGACTGTCTCCATTTGGGACTATTTTCGGCCGGCGGCCCAGAAGAACAGGTCCAGCTGAGGGGTGAGCCACCGTCCTGCCGGGTTGATCCAGCGCTCCAGGCGATCCACGGCCAGGCCGCCCACCGCCTGTTCCAGCGTGATCCCCTGCTCCCGGCAGGACTGGTCCACCTTCTGGATCCAATCCCAGGTATCCGCACTTGCCCGGAGGTCCAGACCGGCTTCCCCCTGCGCACAGGGCAGATCCAGGGCCTGGCAGAGGGCTTTCACCGGGGCCATCAGTACTCCGTTGGCCCGAATGACCGGGCTGTCCAGGGGGATGCTGCCTCCGCCGGAGAAGAGGGAGTCCCCTGCGGTGAGCCGCGCCTGCCGCCGGTCTCCCCACAGGAGCAGGGTCCCGTCGGGCTGCTCCGCGCTGGCCCAGCCGATGGACCGGGCCAGCTCCGCGGCGGGGACGTATACGTCCCTCTCCAAGTCCAGAGGGATCCGAGAAAAGGAGAGCGGCTCCCCCTCCAGAGTCAGCACTGGGCCTGTCCCGCAGGCGGGTTGGCGGGCCCAAAATTCTTCCAAAGTCCAGTTTTGCTCCTGACACAGGCGGGCGGTCTCCTGCCCCACATAGCGGTAGTGCCACGGCTCGAAGAGGTAGCCTGTGAGGTCCTCCTTCCCCTGGGGGAAGCGGAGGATAAACCCGTATTCCCAGCTGTGCTCCATCAACCAGGCGTACTCCGGGGTCTCCTCAAAGCGGGCGGAGAGGCTGGCTACATTGATGTCCAAGGCCAGGCCGGTCTGATGCTCGGAGAAGCCGGCCCGGGCGGAGTAGGTATCGGCCGCCTCAGCGCCTTGCTGGGCGGCGTAGCGCTGATAGACCCGCTCCTGGGAGGCGTAGGAACGGTAGGAAGAGGCGCTGTACAGCCGCAGGCCCTCCTCCGCCGCGGCGTCCGCCATCCGGAGAAAGGCTGCGCAGGCCTCAGGACGCAGACTGGCGCCCTGGGAAGCGGTATAGCTGGGTGGGAGCAGTTCCAGTTCAGGTACATAGTCCGCCGGAAGGGGGCGGTACTTGTTTACCAGGGCAGTGAGGGAGGCGGGCTCGTCCACCGGCTCCTCCACGGCGTAGGGCGGGGTATCCAGGCCGATATTCACCCGGACCACCGCCTCCTCGGGGGAGAGGTCCGGAGACCGGTCCAGCTCCGCCTGATAACGGCCCAAACGCTCCGGCTGAGCAAAGCCCGGCCGGAGGAGGGACAGCCGCTCTGGGGCTCCCTCCCCCTGGAGACAGGTCTCGATCCCCGCTGCGCCCAACCGGAGCCAGAGGCTGTCGGCCTCCTGCTGGCACAGCCCCAGGGCAAAAAGGCGGTCCAGAGCGGCCAGGTACTGCTCCGCGGACGCCGGAGCGGCAGGCTCCGGTCCAGCGCTCTCGCCGGCAGAGCCCTCCGGGGCGGAGGGCTCCTCCACTGGGCTGGTAGGGATGGCCTCTGGTGTGCCGGCCTCCGCCCCCAGGGCGCGGGGCGCGGCCCCCAGGACCAGGCCCAGGGCCAGCAGTCCGGCCAGCGCCCGTTCTGTCAGATCAGATCGTCTCATGTCTACTCCCCGGGCCGCAGCCCGCTTGTCTCATCGGTGTTTGAAATGGCGTTCCATCACCCCGCAGCCCGGGCGGTCAGCCACTGAAAGAGGGCCGCACCGTCCGCCGTGTCCTCCCCGATCCGTTCCAGCCGCTCTGGATGGAACTGGACGGCGGCCACAGGCAGATGTCGATGCTCCACCGCCTCTGTCACCCCGCCCTCGCTCCAGGCGGTTCGCCGGAGCCCGTCGCCCAGGCGGTCCGCCGCCTGGTGGTGGGCGCTGTTGACCAGAACATGGCTTCCACAGAGCTTGCGAAGCAGACTGTCTGGTGCGGTGCAGATGGGATGCAGCAGGTCGTGCTCCCCCTGGTGGAAGGGCCGCAGCGCATCTCCCAGATCCTGGATCAGAGTGCCGCCCAGGACCACATTCAGCACCTGGAGCCCCCGGCAGATCCCGAGAATGGGCCGGCCCGCTGCCAGATAGGCCCGAGCCAGGGCCAGCTCCGCCCGGTCCCGGTTCAGGTCCGGCGGCCCGGAGCCCCGGTCTGCCGCGCCGTACCACGCGGGGGCGAGATCGCCTCCGCCGCACAGCAGAAGTCCGCCGCAGGTCAGATCCGGCTGGGGGCAGAAGCCCGCCACAGGCCGGCCGCCCGCCTGACAGACCGCCGCCTCATACCGGGCCGTCCGCCCCTGGGCTCCGGAGATCTGGATACGTACTCCCTCCATCGCGCCTCCTTCCGCCGGCGCGGAGAGAGATCAGTCCGTTGCCCCGTCCTGTATTCCCCGAATCCGAACCAGGGAGGCGATCAGCTCCACCGCGCCCTCGATGCCGGTGATACTGGAATTCAGGGTCAGATCGTACCGGCGCATCTCCCCCCAGTTGTGTCCTGTGTAGTAATTATAATAGTTGGACCGGCCCCGGTCGATCTCACGGATCCGGTCTATCATATTCTGGGTGGAGATGTGATATTCCTCCACACAGCGGGCGACCCGGTCCTCCAGATCACCGTGGATAAATACCTTCAGGCACTCAGGACGCTCCCCCAGAACATAGTCGCTGCACCGGCCCACGATGACGCAGGGGCCTTCGTCTGCCAGCTCCCGGATGACCTCCGCCTGGGCAAAGAATGCTTGAAGGCTGACGGGAACGCCCTGCTGGGTGTAAGTGGGGACGCCGATCCCAATGGGAGAGAAGGACAGGTGGAAGCGGCTTCTGGCCCGCTCCTCCGCCCGGGCGATGAACTCCGGGGAGAGCCCGCTTTTTTCTGCGGTCTTTTGGATCAGAGTGCGGTCATAGCACGGGATCCCCAGCCGAGCGGCCAGCCGCTTGCCGATGAGCCGCCCGCCGCTGCCAAACTCGCGGCTGATAGAAATGACATAGTTACTCATATTTGGCACGCCTCCTGTCTGGAATCGTCCAAACCGCCACGGCCCCGTTTGCACGGGGACGGGGGTTCCTCTATCTTGTATTATAGCGTCTTTTCCGAAAAATGACAACGAAAAACTGCGGAGGGCCGTGATCTTCCGCCTGGACGGCCGCAGACGTAAAAACGAGAGGCCGCGGGCGGCCTCTCGTCTGATCTGTGGTTTTCCGGCCGCCGTCAGCCCTCGGGCTGGGCGGCCCCGACAGCTGCGGCGAGCGGCTGCGGCGGGGCGGACGGCGCTCTCCGGTACTGGGAGGGGGTCATCCCCAGGGTGCGCTTGAATGCCTTGGAGAAGGTAAGGGGATCGGCGTAGCCGCAGGACCGGGCCACCTCTCCCACCGACAGGGCGCTGTCCAGCAGCAGCTGGGCGGCCCGCTCCATGCGGAAGTGCATCAGGAATTGCTGAGGGGACATATGGAGGGTGTTTTGGAACACTGTGGTGAGATAGCTGCGGTTCAGCCCCACATAGCCGGCCAGCTTGGACACGGTCAGATCCTCCTGGAAGTGGCTGCGGATATAGTCCGTGGCCCGCTCCACATACTCGATCCCGGACTCCCGGCTCCGGCGGTTCTGGCTCTCAGAGGAGCGGGCGATCCAGCCCAGAAAGCGGTACAGTTCTCCAAGAAGAAGAAACTCATGGCCCCGGCCTGCCGTCTCATAGCAGACCATCTCCTGAACACAGCGCTCCAGCTGCTCCGGGGCTTCGCAGCGAAAGACCCGGTTCTCCTCCCCCAGACAGCAGCGGCCCAGATATTCCGCCGCGCGGGTGCCGGTGAAGCCCACCCAGATCTGCCGCCAGGGCTCCGTCCAGTCAGCCTGGATAGAGACCACTTCTCCAGGCAGGACCAGAAACCCCTCTCCCGGGCCGATGGGACAGTGCTTTTCCTGGAATTGATAGCTGCCCCGGCCCTCCAGACAGAAGTGGATCACATAGTGCTCCCGGACTGCCGGACCGGCCGACTCCCCCGGGCTGCTGCTCTGCTGTCCGCAGAACAGAAAGGACAATTCCGCGTCTCCTTGGGTGTGCTGTGCCAACCAGGATCCTTTCATCCGGTGCCTCCTCTGTCAAAACAGATCATTTCAGGCCGATCTTACCATGCACGATGCTCCTCAGGGTTAGTTTATTATAGCATATAACAGGAAACAATTCCAATACTTTTTAATTTTTGTGATATTTGTGAATTTTAAGGCTCGTTTTTCTCTGCGCGGTCCCCACGGGTCCGCTCCCAATAGGCTGCCATGCTCTCGCCGGGCGTCCCGGTGACCTCCCGGTCCAGGTATGACGCCAGAGGGCCGGGCTGCCAGCTCCGGGCGGTCTCCAGGTCGGGAAACTCCACCTCAGCGTAGAAAAATGTCTCCGGCTGCCCGGGGTCCACCTGGTTGACTTCCAGCACCAGACCGTCCGACAGGATATACCGCCGCTGTTCCTTCCGGATCAGCGGCCTGCCGATCAGCCGCTCCAGGCGCTGAAACAGCTCTGGGGAGATGTCAGTTTCGATCTCCTCCCGGGCCAGGCCGTCCTCCCCGGCCCTGCCCTTGAAGCACAGGATCCGGCGGATCTCGTCCCCCTGCGCCTCCAAGCGGATGCGCACTGTGGGCCGGGTGGCGATGTACCCCTGCTCCATCCGGATCACAGAGTCCGGCTCCAGGCCCTCCGGCCACCCCCGGGTCAGCCATTTTCGTTCGATCTCCATGTCTCATGCTCCTCTCCGGTTCCGCAGGCCAAAGCCTGCCGCCAGCGTTATCATACCATGAAAGAGGGGCGGACGTCCATACAGGCTGGCCGTCCGCCCCGGATCACGGCAAAGAAGGGGTCAGCTCTCCATGTGCCGCCCCAGAAAGGCGGCGGCGGACTGGGCCAGCTTGTACTCCACCTCGCCGCCCTCCGGCGCTCCCTCCGGCACGGCAAAGACGACACAGCCCAGCACATCCCCCTCCGACAGGATGGGGGCCGCTGTGTCCAGGGAGAAGCGCCCTGGAGCGGCGCACAGAGGGATGTGGGCCTCCCCCGCCTTGTGCTGATAGATCTGCCGTCCCTCCATCAGACGCTCCAGCTCCGGAGAGATCGCCTGATCGGCCAGCTCCCGCCGGGGAGCCCCCGCCACCGCCACCGTGCTGTCCCGGTCTGTGATCACCACAGTCCGGCCCGTGGTCCGGTTCAGCGTGTCGCACATCTGGGCGGCAAACTCCGTTACGCCGCCCAGCAGGGAGTACTTTTTGAAGATCACGCTTCCGTCCCGGTCCGTATAGATCTCCAAGGGGTCGCCCTCCCGGATCCTCATGGTCCGCCGGATCTCCTTTGGGATCACAACGCGCCCTAAATCATCGATCCGTCTTACAATTCCTGTTGCTTTCATCTATATAGTTCCTCCTACGGTAGTTTCTTGGAAACAAAATATAGTATCCGCAGGAAATGGCCGGATATACAGCGCGGGTCTGGACGGACAAAAACGGTCCGCCGCCTGCGGAGACAGACAGCGGACCGATAAAAAATTTGGTTGTGTGCTGACAGACAGCGGTTTTGTCCAGCGCCCGCAGTCAAAGGGATTGCAGCTCCAGCTTGTGCAGGACCGCCTGGAACCAGTCGGGCAGGGGACATTCCAGTTCCACCGGCTGGCCGGTGGAGGGATGGATGAATTTCAAACGCCGGGCGTGGAGGCACTGGCCAGCCAGGCCGGGCCAGGGCTTGCGGCTGCCGTACACCGTGTCGCCAAGGAGCGGGTGGCCGATAGAGGACAGATGGACCCGGATCTGATGGGTGCGGCCCGTCTCCAGCCGGCATTCCACATGGGTAAAGCCCCGGTACCTGGCCAGTACGGACCAGTGGGTCACGGCGGGGCGGCCTGTCCGGGGCTCCACTGCCATCCGTTTCCGGTCCACCGGGTGCCGGCCGATGGGGGCGTCCACGGTGCCGCTGTCCTCCCGGAAGCTGCCCACCGCCACCGCCTCATATACCCGGGCCAGGGAGTGGTCCTGAAGCTGGGCGGCCAGGGCCAGGTGGGCCCGGTCGTTTTTCGCGGCGATGATCAGACCGGAGGTGTCCCGGTCGATGCGGTGGACGATGCCGGGGCGCAGGGCGCCGTTGATGCCGGAGAGCGTGTCGCCGCAGTGATGGAGCAGTGCGTTTACCAGCGTCCCGTCCGGGTGCCCCGGGGCGGGGTGGACCACCATGCCCACCGGCTTATTCACCACGATCACATCCCCGTCCTCGTACACCACGTCCAGTGGGATGTCCTGGGGGAGGACGTCCACCGGCTCAGGGTCGGGGAGGAGGACCACCACCACATCGCCGGCGGCGGGGCGGTCATTCTTTTTCAACGCTTTTCCGCGGGAGGTCACTGCCCCATCCTCCAGCAGGCGCTGGGCGGCGGAGCGGGTCAGCCCCTCTACGCTGCGGGCCAGAAAGGCGTCCAGCCGCTCGCCGGATTGCTGGACGGTGAGGGTGATGGCGGTCATGGGCGGCGCTCCTGGGCGGGCAGGCCCTTCTCCAGCCGCTCATAGCCCCACATATAGTAGACCGCGGCGGCGATACCCCCCACCACCACGCAGATGTCCGCCACATTGAACACAGCAAACTCCATAAAGAGCACATGGAACATATCCACCACATAGCCCTGGAAGGCCCGGTCGATGAGGTTGCCCACTGCGCCCGCCAGCAGCAGGGCCAGGGAGATCCGGCCGAAGGGGTGGCGGAAGAAGCCGCGCACCAGCGCTATCAGCAGAAGGAGCGACATCACCAGAGAGATCAGGGTGAGCAGCCAGGTGTGTTCTGAGAACAGGGAGAAGGCCGCCCCCGTGTTCTGCACATAGGTCAGGTCCAGAATATGGGGCAGAAAGGGGATATACTCCCCAGGGGAAATATTTTGGACCACAAGGTATTTGACCAGCTGGTCCAGGGCCACCAGGGCCACCACAAGCACGGCATACAACATGGGGGGTTCTCCTTTTCAACGGTCACTTTTTGTTCCATCCTATTCTATCATGTTCCGCTCCGGTGGACAACGGGGAATTTTCCTGGTTTCGGTTGACAGTCCAGCGGAGGGCCGCCTACAATGGGAGGAGACTGCGGACAAGGAGGAGATCAGAATGGAGATCCAGGGCTTGCAGAAAATGACCCTGCTGGACTATCCAGGCAAGGTGGCCTGCACCGTGTTTTTAGGAGGGTGCGATCTGCGCTGTCCCTTCTGCCACAACGGAGAGCTGGTGGAGGGGGAGGCCCCCGCCGCCTTGAGCGACAGGGAACTGACCGCGTTTTTGAAAAAACGGCAGGGCCTGCTGGATGGGGTGTGCGTCACCGGAGGAGAGCCCCTACTCCGGCCGGAGCTGGAGGGCCTGCTGGGCCGGATCAAGGAACTGGGCTTTCCGGTGAAGCTGGATACCAACGGCAGCCACCCGGACCGGCTGCGCCGTCTGACGGAGGCGGGACTGGTGGATTATGTGGCCATGGACATCAAAAACAGCCCGGAGCGGTATGGAGAGACGGCGGGGCGGCCCGGCCTGGACCTGGCCCCCTTCCGGGAGAGCGTCTCCTTCCTTCGCTCCGGGGCGGTGGACTATGAGTTCCGCACCACTGTGGTGCGGGAGTTCCATGACGGGGACAGCTTCCGGGCCATCGGACCCTGGCTGGCCGGTGCCCGGCGGTACTACCTCCAAAGCTTTGTAGACCGGGATACGGTGCTCCGGGCGGGGCTGCACCCCTGGGACCGTGAGAGCCTGGAGGGATTCGCTGCATTGGTGCGGCCCTGGGTGGAGCAGGTGGAGCTGCGGGGGGTGTGACCTGGGATCACCAGCTGCGGGGGAGGCGCACCGTGAATACGCTGCCCTGATCGGGGATGCTGTCCACCTGGATCTGGCCGCCGCACAGCTCGACGATGCGGTGGACGATGGACAGGCCCAGGCCCAGTCCCTTCTCGGTGTGATTGGGCTCCCCCTGGTAGTATTGGTCAAAAATGTGGGATATCATCTCCGGGGACATCCCGATCCCGGTGTCGGAGATCTGGACCTGGATCTGCTCCGGGGAGCACTGGAGGGTGATGGAAACCTCTCCCCCCTCAGGAGTGAATTTGATGGCGTTGTTCAGCAGATTGATCCAGACATGGCGCATCAGCTCCTCGTTCCCCACATAGGAGACAGGCTCCAGGTCGGCGGAGAAGGCGATGCGCTTTTTCTCCCAGGCGCTGGAGAGCAGGATGGTGCACCGCTTGATCTGCTCATCCAGGGAGAAGGGCTCCTTCTCTGGGATGGAGTGCTGGGACTCCAGCCGGGACATCAGCAGGGTGCTGTTGGCCAGATTGGCCAGGCGGTGGGCCTCCTCGGCGATGATCTGGAGATACTGGCTGCGCTCCTCCTCGGTAAGGCCGGGCTCCTGGAGCAGCTCTGCAAAGCCGGAGACGGCGGTGATGGGGGTCTTGAACTCGTGGGAGAAGCTGTTGATAAAATCCTCCCGCAGGGTCTGGACCCCCTGGAGCTCCTCAGCCATTTTGTTAAAATCCTCATAGGCGGCGGCCAGCGGACCGCCCCGGCGGGGATCCAGCCGCAGGGAGAAGTTACCCTCCGCCACGCCGCGCAGGCCGCCTGCCAGCCCGGTGAGGAACTGGTTGAAGCGGTAGTTCAGGCCGCAGCCCAGGGTGACTGTGGAGCACACAAGGAACAGCAGCGTCCCCAGACCGCTGGAGTGGGAGGCGGGGAGCGGCGTCCCGGTCAGGAACCAGGAGCCCGCCATATACAGGGCGGTACAGATCAGATTGGACAGGATGGACAGGATGATAAATTCCTTGGTCAGCCACAGCAGAAGGCTGACATTGGGCCTCTGTTTCCGCTTCATTCCAGCACCTCCGCCTTATAGCCCAGCCCCTTGATGGTGATGATCCGGAATTCGTCGATGTTGCGCAGCTTGTTGCGCAGGCGGCTGATGTGGGTCTTGACGGTGTCCTCTCCGCTTTCGGAATCAAAGCCCCAGATATCGTCCAGCAGCTGATTCCGGGTGAAGATCTGTCCGGGGTAGGAGAGCAGCTTGTAGAGCAGCTCAAATTCCTTTTTGGGCAGCTCCAGCACCTGCTCGCCCCGTGAGACGGTGTAGGTGCTGGAGTCCAGCACCACCGGGCCGATGACGATCCGCTGCTCGCTGGCGATATGGGCACGGCGGAGCAGGGCGTGGATCCGCCAGGTCAGTTCCTCATAGTTGACCGGCTTGGTCATATAGTCGTCCACACCGGAGGAGAAGCCCCGGCGCTTATCCTCAAAGGACTGCTTGGCGGTGAGCAGCAGCACCGGGATCCCGTTGCCCTGGTCCCGCAGGGTCTGGACCAGGGTATACCCGTCCATCCGGGGCATCATCACATCGGCAATGATCAGGTCCACCGGCTGCCGCTCCAGCAGCTCCAGGGCCTCCACGCCGTCCTTGGCGCAGACCATGGTAAATTGATGCTTCAGCTTGGCGCAGGTGAGCAGGCGCATGGAGGCCTCGTCCTCCACCAGCAAGATGGTTGCCATCTCCATCGCTCCTTCATATCTGGATAGGGGACCGGCCCCGCGCTGGGTCCGGTCTCCGAAGGGCGGCGTGAGCCGCCCTGTTTTTCGTTCTATGATTGATTATAAGGGGAAAGGCGGCCCGCGTCAAAGCCGCTGTCCCGATACCGCACTGCCCCTTATACGTTGAGCGTAGCGGAGCTTTGTAAACCCAATGTAAACTTCTGTCGCTTTTTTTGCGTGCGCTGCTCATTCTGCGATTTTGACGAAACGGGCGCGGCGCCCGGAGGGGAAAACAGTGAGTATGCACAGGAGGGATCCCGGCCTTGTTTACGTTGAGTTTACCTTCGGCGGCTATGATGAAGGCTGACAGAGACACGAACCGGACGAGTGACCGGTGTGAAAGATGGAGGATCATCCCATGAGACGAACATTTGCTCTGCTGCTGGCCGCCGTGATGGCCGCCGGCACGCTGACGGCGCCGGCGATGGCTGCCGACGTTCAGAAAGAGGAAGATGGGACCAGCGCGTCCCAGCAGGTGCAGGAGGAGGCGAAGCTCCCGCCGGACCCAGAGGGGACGGTGACCTGGGCTAACCTGGACAGCCGGATCCGGTCGGGGAGCCTGAGCGCCCGGGTGCTCTCGGAGAACATCAGCGGGATCGAGGGGATCGACTACGATCTGATGTACGAGGATCTGCGGAGGCAGCTCAACGACATCGCCAACGCCCAGTGGTACATCACCGTCATGGGCGGGGATGACAGCGCCCTGGCCAACGCATACGATTCCCTTCGGGACACCTTTGACGATCTGAAGGAGGGCGAGGTCCAGGCGGACAACGCCGATGTGGTCTGGCAGCTGAACAGCACGGTGGATCAGATGGTGGCCGCCGGTCAGACCCTGTACATCACCCTGGTGGGTCTGGAGCAGCAGGCCGCCGACGGCCAGCGGAGCCTGGACGCCCTGGACCGGACCCTGGAGGAGCTGCATCTGCGCCAGCAGCTGGGCCAGGTGTCCAAGCAGACTGTGGCTGAGGTGGAGGAGCAGCGCACCCAGGTGGTCAGTCAGCTGAACACGCTGGACACCACGATCACGACCTATAAATCTCAGCTTCAGACCCTGATCGGGGCGGAGCCCACCGGGGAGATCTCCCTGGGCGCCCTGCCTGTCCAGGGAGAGGACGGGTGGACCGCGCCGGACTATGAGGCCGATCTGGCCGCAGCCAAGGCGGCCAGCTGGACCCTCCGCAATGCGGAAAAGACGCTGAAGGACGCCAAGGAGGACTGGAACGACGCCCAGAGCGACTACCGGGGCTCCCGGAAGCAGTACCTGCTCCAGGCTGCTGAGCACACCTGGGCGGCCGCCCAGCTGACCTATCAGTCCGCCTTCCAGGAATTTGAGACCTCTTTCCGCACCCTGTATGACTCCCTGGCGGACAAGGAGAACACCCTGAACAGCAAGCGTTCCGCCCTGGCCTGGCAGCAGACGGTGCTGGAGACCACCCAGAAGCGGTATGAGCTGGGTCAGGTATCCAAGATGAAGCTGCTGGCCGCTCAGGATGACCTGGCGGCCGCCCAGTCCGCCGTGGACGGGGCCTGGAGGGATCTGCTCTCCGCCCGCACCAGCTACCGCTGGGCGGTGGAGCAGGGCCTGATGTAAGAGAAAGGATGGAAGATCACCCCATGAAACGTACCATTTCCGCTGTGCTCTGCGCAGCGCTGGCCCTGACGCTGGCTGGCTGCTCAGAGGAGAAGGAGCCCATGCTGGACCAGACGGTGACGGTGGAGACCACCGCCGCCCAGACGGGAGAGCTGAGCACTGAGAGCACTTATATCGGGACCATTTCCGCAGAGGGCACCGCCAGCGTGGTCTCTCTGGTCTCCGGCAATGTGGAGGAGGTCATGGTCTCGGTGGGGGACACGGTCTCTGCCGGGGATCCCCTGTGCCGCATTGACGACGAGAGCGCCCGCCTGTCCCTCCAGAACGCCCAGGCGGCCTATCAGAGCGCCCAGGAGAGTTATAACAGCGCCCAGGCGGGCTACGGCGGCGCCGACCTGCCGGTGCTGGAGGAGCAGCTGCGCATGGCCCGGGACAACTATGAGGACACCCAGCACCTCTTTGAGATGGGGGCCGCCTCCCAGGCGGAGGTGGACCAGGCCAACCAGGCCCTGCTGTCCGCCCAGGCCGGGGTCGAGGCTGCCCGGGCCGGCCTGAGCTCCGCCCGGGCGGGGATCCAGTCCGCCCAGGTGGGCGTGAATTCCGCCCAGTACCAGCTGTCCCTCTATAACATGACCGCCCCTATCTCCGGGGTGGTGGAGGCGGTCAATCTGACCCTGAATAACTTTGCCGCTTCCGGAACGGTGGCCTTTGTCATCTCCAACGGCAGCAATAAAACGGTCACCTTCTACGTCACCGACCAGGTGCGCCAGACCCTGACCGCCGGCCAGGAGGTCTCGGTAGTCAGCGACGGCCGCACCTATCAGGGTGCGGTGACCGAGATCAGCGGCGTGGTGGACGCCTCCACCGGCCTGTTCAAGGTCAAGGCGGTCATCAACGAGGCCCAGTCCCTGCCCGACGGCCTGGCGGTGGAGCTGACCACCACCGCCTACCGGTCCAGCGGGGCCATCCTGATCCCCAGCGACGCGGTCTATTTTGACGAGGGCAACGCCTATGTCTATGTGGCTCAGGATGGGACCGCGGTGCGCACCGAGGTGTCTGTGGGCCTGTACACCGCAGACACCATCGCCGTCACCGGGGGCCTGACCGCCGGGGATGAGGTGATCACCACCTGGTCCGCCGGACTGAAGGACGGCGCGCCCATCCGCCTGGCCGGCCAGGAGGAGGCGGGGGAGGCTGCGGACGCCTCCGGCAGCACCGCCGGCGGGACGGAGGCGCCGTAATCTATGAAACTGATTCGACTGATCCTGCGCCGGCCCACCTCGGTGATCCTGATGATCCTGGCTGTGGTGGTGTTCGGCTCGGCCTCCCTGACCGGGATGCCCCTGGAGTATATGCCTGACATGGAGATGCCCATGGAACTGGTGATGGTCACCTGGCCTGGGGCGGACGCCGACAGCATCGACCGGCTGGTCACCCAGCCCATCGAGGACGAGTGTGAGACCCTGTCCGACATCGACAGCGTCAACTCCTACTCCTTTGATAACTACGCCATGCTCCAGCTGACCTATAAGTACGGCGTGGACATGGATGAGGTCTACTCCGATCTGAAGAACTCCATGGATAACCTGATGCCCACCCTCCCGGACGACTGCGAGGATCCCCTGATCATGGAGCTGAGCGCTGACTTTATGCCTACCATGATCCTCTCCGCTGTGGCCCCCGAGGGGATGGACGCGGCCAGCTACCTCAACGACACGGTGGTGCCGGTGATCGAGAGCGTGGGCGGCGTGGCCCAGGTGGAGGTCACCGGAGCCCAGGACGAGTACCTGCGCATCGTGCTGGACGAAGCGGCCCTTCAGCAGTACCGGCTGTCCATCTCGGCGGTGGGCTCCGCCATCGCGGCGGCCGACTTTGATATGCCGGTGGGCGACGTCACCCTGGGCACCCAGGACATCGCCCTGGGCGTCTACGGCAGTGTGGACGTGAACGCCGACTTCCGGAACCTGCCTATTCAGACTCCGTCGGGCCAGATGGTGGCCCTGGGGGATCTGTGTACCTTCTTCAACGTGTATGAGAAGGACGCGGAGAACCTCAGCCGCTACAATGGCGGGGACAGCGTCATGCTCAGCGTGACCAAGCAGGACAGCGCCGCCACCGTGGACGTCTGCGAGGACGTCATGGAGATCCTGGACCGGTACAGCGTGGACGGCCTGAGCTTTGAGGTCATTTACAACGAGGCGGACAGCATCATGGAGACCCTGGGCGAGGTGCTGAACACCCTGATCACCGGCATCATCCTGACCATGCTGGTGCTGTTCCTCTTCTTCGGCGACCTGCGGGCCAGCCTGATCGTGGGCATCAGTATGCCCCTGTCCATCCTCCTGGCGGTGATCCTTCTGAACTTTGCCGGCTTTGCCATCGACCTGATGACCGGCACCTCCCTCATCATCGCCATCGGCATGATCGTGGATAACTCCATCGTCATTCTGGAGAGCTGTATGCGCTCCCGGGAGAACGGCCTGGACTTCCGGGAGGCCGCGGTGGAGGGCACCTCCACCATGATCATGTCCACTCTGGCCGGTACGCTGACCACCGTGGTGGTCTATGTTCCCCTGGCTATGGCAGAGGGCTTGGTGGGCATGATGTCCGGCCCCCTGAGCTGGACCATCCTGCTGACCATGCTCTCCTCCTTCCTCAGTGCCGTGGTGGTGGTCCCCCTGGCCTTTGTGTGGCTCAAGCCCAAGGCCAAGGAGGAACTGCCCATCAACCGGCTCCTGGCCCGGTTCCGCGCTTTCTACCGCCGGGTCATGCCCGGACTGCTGCACCACCCGGGCAAGGTGGTGTCGGTGGGCGCGGCCTGCTTCCTGGCTGCTATCCTGCTGGCCAGCCAGATGGAATTTGTGCTGATGCCGGACAACTATGACGGCAGCGTCAGCCTGGAGGCCACCTTCCGCTCCGGCACCAAGCTGTCGGTCATGGACGAGCGGATCCAGGACCTGGAAGATGCCCTTCTGGCGGATCCCAACTTTGAAAAGGTGACTCTGAGCGCATCGGAGAACACCGCCACCTTCACCGCCTACGCGGTGGACGGCTGCAAGCGCAGCAGTGAGGCGGCGGTGGAGGAGTACACCAACCGCTTCGGCAGCTCCCCCGGCATGGACCTGGCGGTCACTCCCACCAGCGGCGACTCCAGCATGGGCGCCATGATGGGAGGGGGCAATACCAAGGATGTGACCCTGGTGGCCGACAGCCTGGACATCCTGGAGCAGGGTGCGGAGCAGGTAGCCGATGCCATGAGCCAGGTCCCCGGTGTGATCCGGGTGGCCAATGAGTTTGACCAGAGCCGCGTCAAGGGCCGCCTGGTGGTGAACTCTCAGAAGGCCCAGGCTCTGGGGACTTCGGAGTCCGCGGTGGCCATGCAGGTCTATTACCTGCTCAACGGCATGACCGCCACCACCCTGGATGACTATGGCGACTCCGACGCGGAGTACGATGTGGTGCTGGAGTACCCAGAGGGCAAGTACGACGACATCACCACCCTGCTGGACTACCCTGTCGCCACCCAGAGCGGCCGCATGATCACCCTGCGGGACATCGCCGACGTGGAGTACATCACCACCCTGCCCAGCATCACCCGGCAGGACGGTCAGTACAGCGTCACCATCACCGCCACCACCACCGATACCGCCAAGTACACCGCCGCCAGCGCCATCGACAGCGCGGTGCGGGAACTGACCTTCCCAGAGGGGGTCTCGGTGGGCACCGGGATGCTGGACTCCACCACGGAGGAGGCCACCCAGAGCGTGACCACTGCCCTGCTGTCCGCCATCTTCCTGGTGTTCCTGGTCATGGGTATCCAGTTTGACTCCCCCAAGCTGTCCATCATGGTCATGCTGTGCATCCCCCTGAGCCTGGTGGGCTCCATCGGCCTGATGTTCCTGTCCGGCCGCCCCATGAGCATCCTGGGCCTGATGGGCTTCCTGATGCTGGTGGGCATCGCGGTAAACAACGGCATCTATCTTGTGGACGGCACCAACCAGCTGCGCCAGACCATGCCCCTGGGCGAGGCCCTGGTGGAGGCTGGCACCACCCGTCTGCGCCCCATTCTGATGACCACCCTGACCACCATCATTTCCATGGTGCCCATGATCTTCTCCACCGACAGCGGCATGAGCATGATGAAGGATATGGCCTATATCATCATCGGCGGCCTGGTGGCCTCCACGGTGCTGGCCATGTTCCTGATGCCCGCCTTCTATCTGCTCATCCGGCGTGAGAATCCGGACGGCACCAAGCGGAAGGCCCTGTTCAGCCGCAAAAAAGACAGGGAGACTGCGGCGGTCTGAGCGGGTTTCGACCAATCTAATCGAGAACGCCCGGCGTAAGACGGGCGCAAAAAAGGCAGGCTGGGCGGCCCCAAAAGGGCCGCCCAGCCTGCCTTGCTGTGATCCGGAAGGGCTTTGGGGCGGTTGATTGCGTCTGTAAAATGCAGTATAATCAGTGTACAGAGAGGTGGGTCAGCGCATGGACACTTTGATCGAATTATATGATGAGCGTGCGATCGAAAATATTCTGGCGGCGGATATGTTCCACCCCCGGCGGATCGTCTACCTCTGTCCCAGTGAGATCGCACAGGACAGGCGCCGGCATGAGAAACTGAGAAATTTTTTCCGGCGCAGGGGCTGGGAACCGGAGCTGATCTTTCTGGAGAGCAGCCTGTTTAAGGCGGACCGGATCCTGCACCAGCTGTTGACGGTCCAAAAGACATATCCGGACTGTGCGGTGGATGTCACCGGGGGCAGCGATGCAGCGCTGTTCGCGGCCGGTATGCTGACCGCTCAGACCGGCGTTCCGGCGTTTACCTACTCCCGGAAAAAGAATCGGTTTTATGATATTTCGGGGGCCTCGTTTGCCGATGATCTCCCCTGTGATCTCTCATATTCGGTCGAAGATTTTTTCCTGATGGCAGGCGGAACGCTGCTCCCGGGCCGGGTGGACAATTCCGCCCTGGCGGGGTATCTTCCAGAGTTTGACGCCTTTTTTGCGTGTTATCTCCGTTTCCGCTGTGATTGGACCAATATCATCACCTATATGCAAAGGATCTCGCCTGTGGAATACGGCCAGACGCCGCCGCTTGCGGTCCAGGGAGCCTATACGGTGAAAGGGGAGCACGGCGGACGGATCTCCGCCAACGAGGAGGCGCTGCGGGAATTTGCGCGGCTCGGCTGGATCCGGGAGCTGGCCGTTGTTCCGGGAGGCTCCGTCTCCTTCCGGTTTCGGGATCACAATATCCGTGCCTGGCTGCGGGATGTGGGCAGTGTGCTGGAGCTGTATGTCTACAAGGCCTGCCTGGATTCTGGGATCTTTGGGGATGTGATCAGCAGCGCCGTGGTCCGCTGGGATGAGGTTTTGGGGCATGGTAGTGTTTCCAATGAGATCGACGCAGTGGCCACACGAGGCGTGATCCCGCTGTTTATCAGCTGTAAGGTCAGTGAGATCAAGACGGAGGCGCTCAACGAGCTTGCGATCCTGCGGGACCGCTTCGGCGGAAAAGGGGCGAAGGCCGCCATCGTCACGACGCGCCCGTGCCACGCCGCCGCACGCCACCGGGCCGCACAGCTCGGGATCGCGGTGATCGATCTGGAGGAATTGAAAAATGACCAGCTGGTCCACCGGCTGAAGGTCATTATGAAGGTCAAGACATAAAACAGAGCACGGGAATATCCGTGTGAAAGCGCCAGGCCGGGCAGTCCATTTAGGACTGCCCGGCCTGGCGCTTTTGCCGCTGTTCCGGCTGTGCGGCACAAAAGCAGGAGGGGCTCAGCGGGCGAGCCAGGCGGCATACTCCTCCGCGGTGCGCACCCGGCCCACGGCGGAGAGAGAGCTCCCTTGGGGACGGAAGAGGTACTGGGCCAGCTGGCGCAGCTCCTCCCGGGTCACCTGTTCATAGCACTCCAGCAGCTCGTCTGCCTCCCGAACCCGGCCGTACAGAAGGCCGGAGGCTCCCAGGTGGCTCATGCGGGCCTGGACGGACTCCAGGCCCATCAGAAGGCCGGCCTGGGCCTGTTCCCGGGCTCGGTCCAGCTCCTCCTGAGTGGGGCCGTGCTCGGCCAGGTCGCTGACGATGTTTCGCACAGCGTCCAGGGCCTGCGCCTCCTGTTCGCCGCCGGTGGCGGTGTAGATGCCCAGCAGGCCGGTGTCCGCATGATCGGCTACATAGGAATACACGGTGTAGCACAGCCCACGCTTCTCCCGCAGTTCCTGAAACAGGCGGGAGGAGCAGCCGCCGCCCAGGATGGAGTTGAGCAGCAGCAGGGCATACCGCTGGTCGTCCCGGTAGGACAGACCGGGATAGGCCAGGATCAGATGGTTCTGCTCGATGGCCTTCCGGCGCACGGTGACCGCGGGGTGATAGACCGCGTCCCGCACCCGGCGCGGCGTGGAGGCGGGCAGGGCGGCCAGCCGCTCCCTCAGGGCGGTGATATGCCGCTCCTCAAAGCGCCCCGCCAGGGCGACTACGATGGAGCCGGGGCAGTAGTGCTCTGCCTGCCACTGGCGCAGGGACTCTCCCGTCATCTCATTCAGGGTGGAGGCGCGGCCAAGGATGGGGCGGCCCAGGGGGCGGCCCTTATAGACTGCCATGGCAAGACGGTCAGCGCACAGGTCCTCCGGGGTGTCCTCATACATCCCGATCTCCTCCAGGATCACGCCCCGTTCCAGCTCCACATCCTCCTGGGCGAAGCGGGAGTGGAACAGCATATCGCACAGCAGATCGGAGGCCCGGTCCAGGTGGCGGTCCAGGCACCGGGCGTAGTAGCAGGTGCTCTCCTTGGTGGTATAGGCGTTGACCTGACCGCCGATGGCGTCGATCTCCCGGGCCAGGTCGGCGGCGGAGCGGCGGTCAGTGCCCTTGAAAGAGAGGTGTTCAATAAAATGGGCCGCGCCATTTTCTGCGGCGCGCTCATGGCGGGAGCCTGCTCCCACGAAAAAACCGAGGGCGGCGGAGCGGGCCCCCGGGATATATTCAGTCAAAAGCCGGGCTCCATTGGGAAGGGTGATGGTACGGTACATGGTTGTCTCCTCACTTTGACAAGTTTCGTGGATAAAGTATACCACATCTCTAGGGAAGTCGTCTATCCAAGTTTCACATTTCTTGCATCTTCCCGGCGTTGACTGAAAAAATCGAAGCCCGCAGGTATAATGCACCCCGTGCCTGTCCACAATAGGCTTCGGAGGTGGTTTCCATGAAACGGAACCGATTGGAAAAACTGGGCGACTTCGTGCTGGGAAAGGGCTTTTACATAGTCCTGTTCCTGTGCGTCGCCGCAATTGGAATTTCGGGCTATTATCTCATCCGCTCCGTCAGCGGGAGCGAGCCGGCGAAGGAGCCGGTCACAGCGACCCCCAGCATTACCCTGCCGGACAGCAGCGCGGTCTTTCCGGGGGAGCAGCCCCGCCCTGAACCGGAGGCGGCGGCTCAGCCAGACGACCCGCAGCCGAAAAAAGAGGGGGAGGCGGCGGCCGCCCCGGTGCAGCCCCGGGAGGTGGTCTACACCTGGCCGGTGAAGGGACAGGTCCTTCGGGGCTTTACGGTGGAAGCCCTGGCCTATGATGAGACCATGGGGGACTGGCGGACCCACGGGGGGATCGACATCGCCGCTGAAGAGGGCCGGAAGGTGCTGGCGGCCGGAGAGGGCCAGGTGGCTGAGGTGTATGACGATGCCATGATGGGCACCACGGTGACCATTCTTCAGCCGGACGGGGTGACGGCGGTGTATTCCAACCTGGCCCAGGAGACCGCAGTGGCGGTGGGCGACCTGGTGGATACCGGCGCCGTGCTGGGCGAGGTGGGGCGGACAGCCCTGGCGGAGAGCGGCCTGGAGCCCCACCTCCACCTGGAACTGCTGGCGGACGGGGAGCCGGTGGATCCCCTGGCCTATCTGCCAAAATTGAATTGACATCAAGCTCCGAGGGCGGCTGTCATACGACAGCCGCCCTCGGAGCATTCGGTCTCAGGAATGCCGCCGCGCGGCTTCCTTCAAAGCGGGATACCGTTTGATGGCATCCAGATAGGCCACCACGATCGCCTTTTTGGAGGAGCCGCCGTAGCGGCGGTTCAGCTCTGCCTCCAGCGTCTCTTTCCGCTCCCACAGATTCTGCCCCACAAAGAGGCGGGAGAGGAATGTCTCGGTCAGGTCCACCGTATGGGTGCAGCCGAATTGCAGGATCTGGTCGGTCTCCGGGTCCACCTCAAAGGCGAGGTAAAAGGAATTGAAGATCTTGGTGATGGCATTGTCCAGGTTGGTCCGGGACTCGCCGATCAAATACACGCTCTCTGACATTGCAACGCCTCCTCCTGACTGTTTCAACTGTACGCTCCATTATGCCATCCCGGGCGGTGGGAGGCAAGCGGTTTTTGCTGTTACAGGCTGTTTCTGCGGAAAAAGTCCAGGGCATTCTGATAGAGGATGCCGGAGGCCACCTGTTCGGAGATATTGCGGGAGAGCAGATACTCATAGATGCCGGCTGCCTTGGCGGGGGAGTCCAGGCACTCGGGGAGCTGGGCTCCGTCAAAGTCGGAGCCCAGAGCCAGGCACTTCTCCGCCCCCAGGGAGAGGAAGTGGTCCACATGGCGGTACAGGTCGTCCAGACTTTCCACATTCCGGTCCTCACGGAGGAAGGCCACGAAGTAGTTCAGGCCGATGAGGCACTCCCGGCGCACCATCTCCCGGATCATGTCGTCGGTGAGGTTGCGTTTGTGGGGGGCCACGGCGCGGGCGTTGGAGTGGGTGGCGGTAAAAGGCTTCTGAGCCACCTCCAGCAGGTCGGCGAAGCCGGCGTCGTTCAGGTGGGAGACGTCCGCCAGAATGTGGTACTTCTCCAGCTCGGGGATCAGCTTCTTTCCGAAATCGCTCAGGCCGTGCTCGCTGACGTGGCCGGAGCCGATCTCGTTCTCACCGTTCCAGGTGAGGGTGATGGCCTTGACCCCGTCCTCAGCCAGCAGGCGGACCCGGTCCAGGTCACCGGCCAGGGCGGAGCCGTTCTCCACGCTGAGGAAGGCGGCGGTCCGATTGGACTGGAAGGCCTCCTCCATATCGGCGCAGGTGCGGCAGCGCTTTACGCGGTCGGAGAATTTGTCCATCTGGCGGATGAAGTTGTCCCGGTTGGCCTCGTAATAGCGGATGGCGTCCTCGCCCCGGCATTCGTCAGGGATAAAAATGGCATAAAACTGGGCCCAGTGGACCCCCTCGGGGATGCTGGACAGAGACAGGACACGCTGGGGGTCGTCCAGGGTGTCGGTCCCCAAACCGCTGCTGTACTTACAGTCGGTCAGGGTATCACAGTGCAGATCGATCAGTGCATAAGGTTTCATAGCTATCATTCCTGCTTTCCAAACTTATGGTGGGATGAGGCCGGTTGGCTCTCTCGGCAGGGCAGACGCCGCGCCGGGGAAAATCGGCCGTCGGGTTGTGCCTCCCGGACCCATTTCAGGTCCGGGAGGCGGGATGTAAACAGGGGCGCGTTACTTCTGGAACATCTGAGTGAAGATCACGGCGCACTCTGCGCGGGTGGCGGAGCCGGCAGGCACCAGGGTAGAGGCGCTCCGGCCGGAGATCAGGCCGCTGCCCACAGCCCAGCTTATGGCGTCCTTGGCCCAGGCGGAGACGGCAGCGGAGTCGGCATAACCGGACAGATCGGCGGTCTTGGACACATCCATGCCCTTCTTCTGGGCGTAGCTGTGGAGAATTACGGCCAGCTGCTCACGGGTGACAGGGGCGTTGGGATCCATGCGGCCGTCGGGGTAACCGGCGATCACGCCCTGGCCTTTGGCCCACTGCATGGCATTGTGGAACCAGGCATTTGCAGGCACGTCAGAGATGGCAGCCGCGCCGGAGACGGTGGGCTTGCCCTCACGGGCGTACAGGATCTGGGCGACCATGGCGCGGGTGACGGTGCCCTTGGGATCGAAGCGGTCGGCGGAGACACCGGCCATCAGGCCCATGTCCACGGCGTCCTGCACCGCGTCATAGAACCAGTCGTTCTTGGAGACGTCGGAGAAGCCGGGCTGCTCCGCAGCGCCCTCTAGGGTGAAGGTGGCGCGGATGGTCTGGTCGCTGGTGACATTCTTGAAGGTGTAGGAGTCCACTGCGCCCACGCTCTTGCCGTTGACGGTCACGTCGGCGATGACATAGCCGGAATATGGGATGATAGAGTAGGTCATACTCTCGCCGATGGTCAGATTGGTGCGGCCCTCGGGAGAGATCATACCGCCGCTGCTGGCAGAGGCGTCCATGCAGCGGACGTTCTGAAACAGATCTGCCAGGATCTCGGCAGGAGTCATCTCGGCGTAGCCGTCGGGATCAGAGAGCACCCCGTTCTCCAGGTTCCAGCTGAATTTGCCGGCTTTGTCGCCGGATACCTTGGTGTAGCTGTCGAAGGTCAGGCACAGAACCTGGTCGCCGTAGCGCTCGCTCCACTCGGGGAAATATGTGTTCATGTACTTGTTGGCCAGCTGGTAGGCCTCGCAGTTCTTGTCGGGACCCAGAGCGCTGATCTGTACGCCGGCCCCGTTGCTGGTGTTGGGGGTGGAGTGCATGAATACGATGGAGCCGTCCTTACAGGTGCCCAGGGAGATCCAGACATGGCCGTTCATGGAGAAGATGTCGCCGGGCTTGAACGCATGGCCCTCATAGACGCGGCGGCCGTCGCCGTCCTCATCTGCCCAGGGCTTTCCAGTGGCCTCATCCATCAGCACATCGCCCATATCCATGGTGCCCCAGCCCTCGTTGGAAGCAAAGACGCCAGCCTGCTTGGTGGCGGACATCACATAGCCCTTGCTGTCGGCCACGGTGCTGTCCTCGGTATTCATCAGGTTATAGACGGCCCAGCCCACATAGCCGGAGCAGTCGATGCCGGCGTAGTAGTACTGGTTCCACGCATTGTGGGGGTAGTAGCTCTCAGCGGGATTGGGATTCTTGTAGTGGTAGGTCTTGTCCTGGCTCTGGAAGAAGTCGATCCAGCTCTGGGACAGGCCGATGGTCATGGCCTGGTTGGAGGAGTTCACGTCCTGCCAGTCCCAGGTGCCGCCATAGACGTACAGGGCGGTGCCCACAGGCTCCATGGCGGTGGCCAGGAAGTTCTTCAGGGTCTTTTTTCCGGGTACGCCGCTGACAGGGGCGGTGTAGTCCTCTGCCACAAACATCCGGAACACCTTGGTCACATGACCGTCGTCGTCCACCACGATGCGGACCGTTTCGCCTTCCTTCAGATCGGAGACGTTGATCTCCCTGGCTTCGGCCCCGCCGGCCTGGGTGGTGATGTCATAGACTTGGGTATCCTCATTGACGGTAAAGGATTTTTGCGCCAGGCTGATCTGGTTGGAACCGGGATCAATTTTCGTCAGAACGCCGGCCGCGTCGCCCTTCTCCATCTCTGCGGCAGTGATCTGACCGCCGTCAATGGTGACGTCGTAGATATAGCCCTCCTGGAGTTTGTTCTGGATCTCAAATTTTCCGCCGTCAGCGGGGATGGTGAAGGTCTTTTCTTGACCGTCCACAAAGAAGCGGTGCACAAAATTTTCCTTGTCCTCGCTCGTTACAGTACCGTAATTCTTGACTCCGAGGTAAATTGCGTCGTCGCCGGCGGCTCCCTTGAGGGAAGCCCCTGATTCTGCTGCAAACACCGGTACTGCCAGGGATGACAGCATGGACGTGGAGAGAAGCAGGGCACAGAGCTTCTTCTTCATTTGTTGCACATTCCTTTCCTGATTGTTGAATTGCATGGCATGAGCTTACAGCTCAGTATATTCCAGGACCTCCTTGGTCCGTAGGAATTCCTCATAGCGCAGGCCGCGGTCCTCGATCTCCATTTCGCCCACCTGGTTGTCGTAGGGGTCGGCGCGCCAGTGGTCCTTGGGGACGTCGAAGTCCCCCTGGAACTGGGTGTTGGCCACCATACGGAAGGTGTCCAGGTTGCCGAAGTAGTGGAGGCGGCGCGCCTCATTGCTCTCCCGGACCGCTCCGATGCCGAAGGAGGGGTCGGCGTACAGCCAGCCGTAGGGAGCGGCGTAGAACTGGGCCCAGTCATGGGCCCCGCAGAAGCCGGGCTCCACCTTCCAGCCGCTCTGCCACCGGGCGGGGACGCCGGCGCAGCGGCACAGGGTGATGAACAGCAGCGCGACAACGCCGCAGTCGCCGGTTCGGTTCCGGGCGCAGTTTTCCGCGATGTTCTCCAGGCTGAAATAGGCGGGCATGAAGTTGTAGCAGACGTTTTTGGTGATGAAATCATAGATCCGGCGGGCCTTCTCCAGGTTGGAGCCTGCCCCCTGGGTCAGATCCTGAGCCAGGGCCCGGAGGTAGGGGGTGAAGAGAATGTGAGGAGCTTCCTCGCCCAGCCAGCGTTGGGCGTCCTCCGGCAGTTCAGGTGCGCCGGGGGCGGTCTCCGGCCGGGTCAGATCGTGGTAGCGCTGGATCTGAGTGAAGGAGAACTCCACCTCAAAGGGGTGGTTCTCCTCCATGACCTCCTCCCAGAAAACCACCCGCTGGGGGGCGTCCTCGGGGGAGATGTGGGTGGGCTCGGGGGAGACGCGCTCAATGCGGATGTCGCTCTGCGCGTCGCAGGCGCAGGGGAGGGGCAGATAGGCCCGCACCCGGCGGCCTGGTTCAAAGACCTCGTCCTTCATCCGGACAGTGGCACGGCAGCGCACCCAGCTGGCGGCGGTCCCCTCCGTGCGGAGCTGGTCAGCCACCCGGTCCAGCCGGCCCTCGGGGTCCTGGCCGTCCGCTCCGGCGGTTTTGACGCCCGCCCGGGCGGCAAAGGCCGCATTGGTCTTGCAAAGCGTTTCAAAGAAGCGGTCGAAGTAGTGGGGAACGCCGTGGTCATAGATCCAGTCGATCTTCCACTGGTCCTCCAGGGCGTCGAACTCCGCCTCGGTGAAGCTGGGGATGTGCTCCCGCACCAGGGCCAGAGCCTCCTCCTTGGGATAGGGATAGTCCAGAGGCAGACGGAGGATGAGCTCGCGCTGGACCGTCAGGCAGCGCTTGAGGGCGTCCGGTGTGGTGGGGGAGGCCAGATGGCGGTCAATGGCGGCCACAGCCCCCTCGAAATCCCCGTGAAGCTTCCGGCGCAGCACGTCCCCGGGGAGACCAATGTGAAGATAACGGAAATTTTCGTTGATGTTCATGGTGCTCCTTTCCATTTTTACCAGTAGTCAGATAAAAAAGGGTAAAAAGGTGCGCCGGACCTCCGGGCCCGGCGCACCGGTGTCGCATCAGACGAACATACTGAGAAGGGCGCCCATGCCCAGACCGAGCAGGTTGCCGATGGCCGCGCCCAGCACGCCCATCAGAACGCCGATGCCGGCGAAGGAGGCGTCATAAGCGGTGGCCACGATGGGAGCCGAGGCGCTGCCGCCGAGGTTAGCCAGGGAGGCAGTGGAGACCATGCACAGGTCCCAGTGGAAGATCTTGGACAGGATGAACATGACGACCACGTGCAGCACCAGGACCAGCATACCGTAGACGACCCACATGGGGGCGGACAGCAGATCGGTGACAGAGGCAGTGGAGGCCAGCAGGGAGACGACAGCGTACAGGTAGACGTTGGACAGCTCCTCCACGGCGGGCAGCTTGCCCAGAGGAGTCATGGCGCAGATCAGGCCCAGCACGGTGACGAACACGGTGGTGCAGGTGCCCTTGTCGAACATACCCAGGCCCATGTTGGCCAGGCCGGCGTTCATGGCGGCGCCCACGGACTGGGAGATGGCGGAAACCAGCAGGGACAGGCCGATCAGGAAGATCCAGTCGCCGGAGGTAGCCTTGCGGGCCTTATCCTTCTCCACCTCCGCATTGGCGGCGGCGGCGATGGCGTCCAGGCCGGAGGTGTTGGCCTTGGTGGCCTTGTTCCACTTGTTGGCATAGCGGACGGCCAGCAGCAGCAGGGCGATCCACACGGAGTAGCACACGGTGTCCAGAGCCAGGGCGCAGCTGTAAGCGCCGGCGTCTACGGGCAGGGCGTCCTGCATGGCGGCCATGTTGGCGGAGCCGCCGACCCAGGAGGCGTACAGAGCGGCCACAGCGGCCCAAGTCTTCTCACCGCCGCCCAGGGGGCCCATAAAGACGGGGTAGAATACCAGGAAGCCCAGGCCAAGGGTCAGGGAGCAGGCCAGGAAGATGGAGATCATCCGGCCGCCCAGCTTTGCCAGCTTGCGGAAGTCGCACCGCAGCAGCATGACAAAGATCATGGCGTACAGCAGGTTGTTCTTCAAGGCGGAGTAGACCGCGGAGCAGGCGTCCGAGGCGTACAGGCCCATGGTGCAGAAGATCATGTTCAGCACATAGATCCACACCAGGGGCGGGACCACATTAAAGACCTTCCACTTGGTGTACTTTTCCAGAGCCAGCAGGCCGCCGGCCAGGAACATCAGAAATGCGATGTAAGTAAAGCCGTTTGTAATGGTAAACATAGTTTGGTTTCCTCCCTGTTTCTAGTGATTGGGGTCTGTTTCCCGGCGCACATCCCGGGGAACAGCGGGAAGCGGGGCCTCCCGGATTCAACACACCTCTCTCTCTTTGAGCTTGGGATGCTTGTGTACTGCCCTCCTTTTTGATTTTAAATACAAAAAAACCAGCAAAAACAAGAAGCGCGCAAAAACGCACCCTTATTTTTGCTGGATTTTATCTGTGATGACAGGACGGAAAAGTCCCCTCAGACAGCTAAAGCAGCGATTTACTTGGTGAACTTTATTATAGCAATTTCCACGAAAAAGTCAAGAGGTTTTTAAGTGGAGATGTAGAAAAAGATCACTGGCAGGAGCAAAGGCTTTGCTGCAAGGTATTTTTGCTCCGTCGGGAGCAAAAAAATCAGGCGGACAGGCGGGGAAAACCGAGCCCAACAGAACAGCGTGGGACGGGGCGGCGATCGGTTCAGAACATTCATAGAGTGAATATTGATTCATTCTGCTTGACGGGCGGACGGCGCCCCCTTATAATGGAGCCCAAAGAAACGGGAGCGGCGCGGCCTGTCCGCGGGCTCCGGAGCGTTCAGAAAGGAGGCGTGGGGCATGGGGCAGAAGGTGATCCTGATGGCCAGCCTGCTGACGATGGCCCTGTCCGCCTGCGGCGGGCCATTTTCACCGGGGTCGGAGGTCTCGTCCGCCGGACCTGCCGCCGGCTCACAGACGGAATGGAGCGGGGGCGGTGCGGCCTGCTCCACAGGGCGGGTCTGTGCGGTGCTGTATATCGGCATCGGGAACCAGTTTGCGGAGTATCCGGTGGAGTATACCGGCGAGTTGAATGAGAACGGACTGATCCCGGCGGAAGAGGTGGTGGCTGCGATGTCCAGCCTCACCGGCTGGAGTCTGGATCTGGCGGAGCCGATCTCCTCTGGAAAGGGCGGGATCACGGTCTCCTTCGCGGATACCTCCGCCCTGTTCGTTGGCCCGCCGGAGGCGCAGCGGGAGGAGTTTCACGTCTATGACGCCCTCCAGCTGGATCAGACCATCCTGGACAGCGTGAAAAAGACCCTCCAGTGCTGGGCGGTGGATCCGGAGCTGGGGGACCCCGACCAGGTGGACGTCTGGTTCTGCGGAGCGGACGGCGGAGATCTGGCGCTCCCCGGCACGGGAGTGACCATCCCGGCGGCCCAGCCCTATGAGCAATTCCCTCAGCCTGGAGAAGGGGCAGCGGCGCCCTAGCTGTGATACGGAATGACGACAAGAGGCCCCGGCGATTCGCCGGGGCCTCTTCGGCCTGTTATAAAGAGCCCTCCTGCAAGGAGTTCCGTCGCCCGCTGGCGACGGAATAAAATTGGATCCTGTCATTTCCGGGGGCGTGTACCGCGGAAATGACACTTCTCACGAAAGATTCGCCGACAATTTTGTGAAAAATCGAGGCGGAGCTTTCGTGCGATCCACCTCGAAAAAGGGGTACAGCCACTTTTTCGACGATAACGACAAGAGGCCCCGGCGATCCGCCGGGGCCTCTTGCCTGTGTGTGTTGTAAAAGGAGAGGGAGAAATGGGAGAAATTTTAAGACTTCGTGTTTACACTCTTATCCTAACCCATAATTAAGGCAAAACCGTGACGGTGATATGAACAGTTTGTAAACAGTTTTCGGTAAAAATGCCGACTTTCACTTCAAAACGTACAGAAGCGCACCGCAGGGCCCTGCGGTGCGGCGTTACCATCCCATCTTGACGGAACGGCGTGGGGCGTGCGATAATACACTGATAAAAAGCGCAGATCCCGGAACCTCACTGGCTCCGGCGGAGCAAGGAGGCATTTTGCATTGATCAAGGCATTGACCCGGCGCTGTCTGGGCGGAGCGGACCCCACCGCTCCGGAGGTCCGGCAGCGGTGCGGAACACTGGCGGGCGGGGTGGGCATCCTGCTGAATACCCTGCTGTGCCTGGGGAAGCTGGGGGCGGGGCTGCTCACCGGCTCCATCGCCGTGGTGGCGGACGGCCTGAACAACCTGTCGGACGCCGCCTCGTCGGTGATCACACTGATCGGCTTCCGGCTGGCTGGGCAGGCGGCGGATGAGGAGCACCCCTTCGGACACGGGCGGATCGAGTATCTCAGCGGCCTGCTGGTAGCCATGGCCATTCTGCTGATGGGCTTTGAACTGGGAAAGAGCTCCCTGGAAAAGCTGCTCCATCCGGAGGAACTCTCCTTCTCCTGGCTGGCCATCGCCATCCTGGCGGTGTCCATCGGAGTGAAGGTGTGGATGTTCCGCTTTAACCGCGTCCTGGGGGAGGCCATCTCGTCCCAGGCCATGAAGGCCACGGCGGCCGACTCCCTCTCCGACGCGGTGGCCACCGCTGTGGTGCTGGCCGCGGCGCTGGTGGATCACTTCCTGGACCTTCAGGTGGACGGACTGGCCGGCCTGCTGGTGGCCGCATTCATCCTTAAGACGGGCTGGGAGGCGGCCAAGGACACGCTGGACCCCCTGCTGGGCCGGGCTATGGATCCGGAGCTGGCGGCGGACATCGACAAGCTGGTGCTGTCTCACCCCAATATCCTGGGTATCCACGACCTGGTCTATCACGACTACGGCCCGGGCCGGGCCATGATGTCCTTCCATGCGGAGGTCCCGGCGGACACCGATCTGCTGGAGATGCACGACATCATCGACCACATCGAGCGGGAGCTGAAGGCCAAGCACCACATCGAGACGGTGATCCACACCGATCCGGTGGTCAACGATGAGCGCACCACCGCCCTGCGGGAGCAGGTGGAGGCGGCGGCCCGGGCGCTGGATCCGGTTTTGTCCATCCATGACCTGCGGATCACGGCCGGCCCCTACCACACCAACGTGCTGTTTGACGTGATGGTGCCCTATGGCTTCCGGCTGACCGACGCCCAGGTGACCCGGGAGCTGCGGCAGGCGGTGGAGGCCCTGTCGGAGAAATATTCTGCGGTGATCCAGGTGGACCACTCCTATGTGGAGCGGCGGGAGGACGTCTGACGGGGGATATTTACAAATTATTCACCCCAAACGCAGGGCTCTCGTCTATAATAAGAGAAGAATACCCGGGTGGGAAGGGCAGCGTGCGCCCACCTGGGACACCAATGAAAAAATGGAGGGTTTCGCCATGTCCCAGAAGGTGCTTATCGTAGAGGACGACAGCAATATCGCAGAGCTGCTCCATCTCTATCTGGAGAAGGAGGGGTTTGAGACCAAGGTGGCCAAGGACGGCGGAAAGGGCGTGGAGTATTTCCGGTCCTTCCAGCCGGACCTGGTGCTGCTGGACATCATGCTGCCCATTATGGACGGCTGGACCGTGCTGAAAAAGATCCGGGAGGACTCCGCCGCCCCGGTCATCATGCTCACTGCCAAGGGGGAGACGGAGGACAAGGTGACCGGCCTGGAAGGGGGGGCGGACGACTACATCGTCAAGCCCTTTGAGATGAAGGAGGTCCTGGCCCGCATCCACGCAGTGCTCCGCCGCACCGGCCAGGAGGAGGAACAGGGGGATCAGAAGCTGTCCTTTGACAAGCTGGTCATCAACCTGGACTCCTATGAGCTGCTGGTGGACGGCAAGCGGGTGGATACGCCCCCCAAGGAGCTGGAGCTGCTGTATCATCTGGCCTCCGCGCCCAACCGGGTGTTCACCCGGAACCAGCTGCTGGACGAGGTGTGGGGCTTTGACTACTTTGGCGACTCCCGCACGGTGGACGTCCACATCAAGCGCCTGCGAGAGAAGCTGGAGGGCGTCAGCGACCAGTGGCGGCTCAAGACTGTGTGGGGCGTGGGTTATAAATTTGAAGTGGCCCCCGCCAACGGGGCCGGCTGAGAAAAAGAGGGGGGATTCCCTTGAAGAGCCTGTACAAGCGGGAATTGACCATGATGGTGGGCATCGTCGCCCTGTCCTTTACCCTGTTGTCCACCGCGTTCATGCTGCTGTCCTACCGGTATATCATCTCAGAGACCCGGGACCGGCTGGAGCGGAACGCGGGGTACATCGCGGCGGCCACCAGCGACTATTTGCAGAATGTGGACAGCCTCAGCCTGCTGGACGGGATCAAATGGACGTTGTACCAGAGCACCATGGAGACGGTCTCCGCGGTCTCGGAGGCGTCGGTGATCGTTACCAACACCCAGGGAGAGATCCTGTACGCCACGGACAGCGACCTCTACCACAAGCAGATCCCGGACCGGGTGGCCCAGCAGATCCTCCAGCAGGGGCACTACAACGGCATCACCAATCTGGATGGGATCTATGAGGACAACCGCTATATCGCGGGACTGCCGGTGCAGACCAGGCTGACCCCCACCCTGGCCGCCAACCTGGGGCTGGTGCTGGTGTCGGGGGACACCAGCGGCCTGTCGGAGATGTGGCGGGCCACGGCTACCATCTTTTTCTTTGCGGCGGTGGTGGTTCTGCTCATCGCGGTGATCGCCAGTTCCATCACCTCGGCCCACCAGACCCGCCCCCTCACCGAGATGGCGGATGCCGCCCGGAAGTTCGGCCGCGGCGAGTTCGATGTGCGGGTCAACAGCTATAAGGACCGCTGTGACGAGATCGGAGAGCTGGCGGAGGCGTTCAACTCCATGGCCAACTCCCTGGAGAAGGTGGAGAGTCAGCGGGCCGACTTCATCGCCAACGTCTCCCACGAGCTCAAGACCCCCATGACCACCATCGCCGGCTTTGCCGAGGGGATCCTGGACGGCACGATCCCGCCGGAGAAAGAGCGGGAGGCGCTGAATGTGGTGGTGTCTGAGACCCGGCGGCTGTCCCGCCTGGTCCGGCGGATGCTGGATCTGTCCCGGCTCAACGCCCTGACGGAGACGGTCACGGCCCAGGAGCAGTTTGACATCACCGAGATCATGTCCCGGGTGCTGGTCAGCCTGGAGGGTAGAATTACCGGCCGGGGCCTGGATGTGGACGCCCAGTTCCCGGAGGATCCGGTCATGGTGTGGGGCGACCCGGATGCGGTGACCCAGGTGTGCTATAACCTGCTGGACAATGCGGCCAAGTTTGCCGCCCAGGGGACGGACATCACGGTCCAGATCGGGAAAAAGGACGGAAAGGCCCTGATCACGGTGCGCAACCTGGGGGCTACCATCCCGCCGGACGAGCTGCCCCTTCTCTTTGAGCGGTTCCACAAGGCGGACTACTCCCGCAGTGTGGACCGGGAGGGCGTGGGCCTAGGACTGTATATCGTCAAGACCATTTTGGGCAATTTGAAGGAAAATATTACCGCCACCAGTGAGGATGGGGTGACCCAGTTCACCTTTACCCTGACGCTGGCATGACGGCCGGCTGAGGCCGGAGAGATGGGAGACGCCGCTATGATGGAACAGCCGAACGACCTCTGGAGAGGAGGCCCCTGGGAGCAGCCCTCCCCCTCCTTCCCGACTCCGCCGCCAGTGGCGGTCCCCCCGCGGCGTCCGCCGGTCCTCCGGGTCCGGCGCCGGCGCCGGGCTCTGTTCCCCTTTTTGGCCCTGTTCCTGCTGGTGGTGGGCCTGTCCCTGGGCACGGTGGCAGTGCGCTGGCTGCTCCCCTGGGAGGAGGAGCCTCTGGTCCCCTATCTGTCCGGACAGGAGGACCGGGATCCCTTTGCCGCTCTGGAGCGGGCGGAGACGGGGACCGGCGTTCAGGTGCAGATCTCCCAGCGGGAGGGCGAGGCCATGGACGCGGTGGAGATCTATGAAAAGTGCGTCCCCTCCGTCGTCTCCATCCAGGCGGATGGGGAGGAGGAGTACAGCACGGGGACCGGCGTGGTGATGAGTCCGGACGGGTACATCCTGACCAACGCCCATGTGGTAGCGGACAGCCTGCGGATGTCGGTGCTTCTGTCCGACGAGCGCGTGATGGAGGCCCGCCTGGTGGGGGCGGACGCCGGGGAGGATCTGGCTGTGCTGAAGGTGGAGGCCAGCGGACTGACGCCGGCGGAGTTCGGCGATTCGGACCGGCTGCGCTGCGGCGAGATGGTGGTGGCCATCGGGGATCCCCTGGGCTACCGCACCTCCATCACCCAGGGGATCGTCTCCGCACTCAACCGCACGGTGCCGGTGGACGGTGTGGAGCTCCAGGTCATCCAGACCAGCGCGCCCATCAACTTCGGGAACTCCGGCGGGGCCCTCATCAACGACCGGGGACAGGTGGTGGGCATCACCACCCTGAAGGTGATGGCCCAGGACAGCACCGTGGAGGGCCTGGGATTTGCCATCCCCATGCAGAAGGTGAAGGAGGTGGCGGACTGGCTGATTGCCGGACAGCCCGCCATGGGTTTCACAGTGGATTTCAGTAGCGGCAGCCTGCGGGTGGCCGCCCTGGAGGAAAACAGCAGCGCAGGCCGCGCCGGATTGCAGGTAGACGATGTGCTCCTGGCCCTCAACGGGACGCCGCTGCCCACCATCCAGGAGCTGCGCCAGGCGAAAAATACTCTGGTCCCGGGGGAGACCGCCACCCTGACGGTGCGCCGGGGCGGGGAGGAGCGGAGCATCTCATTCTCTGTGCAGTGCGAGGCGGATTTCCCGGACCGATGAGGGAAAAAGAAGTAAAAATACGCCGCGCCGCAGGAAATTTTCCTGCGGCGCGGCGTTGTTGTTTGTATGGTCAGACCGGGAGATCGTTTTGCTGGAGTTTCAGCGAGAGGCTGATCTTCTTGCGGGCATTTTCGAGGTGAGCGTGCAGCAAGCGGCAGACCTGATCCACGTTGCCCGCCTTCATGGACTCATAGATCGCGCGGTGTTCCAAGATGCCGTTGATGGTTTGGATCCGGGGCTGCTTTCCAAAGAGGTAGGTGGCATAGGAGTGGGAGTTCAGATTTTTATAGATCCGAAGAGCGGTGCGGTTTCCGCTGGAGAGAATGATGAGCGCGTGAAACTGCTGATCGATCTCGTACGTCTCAAAATACTCCTCTGCCGTGTCGTAGCGCTGGACCAACTCCATATTTTTTTGAAGGTTGTCCTCAAAACGAGTTTGGAGCTGCGGGGTATTTTGGACTGCTACGGTGGCCTGTGGGGCGAAGTTGACCTCCATCATCAGGCGAAGCTCAAAGATCTCGTCCAGTTCGGACCAGTTGAAGGGCCGCACCCGGCAGCCCTTGCGGGGGATGTTTTCCACAAGCCCCTCTGCCATCAGGCGGTTGAGAGCCTGTTTGATGGGTGTAGGGCTGACCCCGTAGCGGGCACAGAGATCGCTGAGGTTGATCTTTTGACCGGCAGGCAGATACTCCTCGATGATGTCCTTTTGAATATTGTGATAAGCCATGTCCACCAGTGTATCGCTGGAGACAAGATGCGTACCGCTGTTCATGAACGATTTCCCCCTGTTAAAGTGGCTGACTCCGCCTGGGCCGGGAGTCGCCCTGGTCCCCACACAAGGAAAGGTGGGTAAAAGGGAAATGGGCGAGCCATTTAACTGCGGTCCGGTGGGGCGGGATGGGATATTTTGACTTGAATCTATTATAGGTGGTACCTGTCCCAAAAGCAAGGGGCAGTTACCAGTTGTGGTGGAAGATTCCATCCCGGTCGACCCGGCGGAAGGTGTGGGCGCCGAAGCAATCCCGCTGGGCCTGAAGAAGATTCAGCGGGCCGACGGCATCGCACAGCCCGTCGTAGTAGCTCAAGCTGGCGGAGAAAGCGGGGACTGCCACGCCGCACTGGGCTGCGGTGGATACAACATCACGCCAGTCGGACTGATACTGGGTCAGGATGGGTGCGAAGGAGCTGGAAAGCAGCAGGTTTTCCAGCGTGGGACAGGCGCGGTAGGCTTGGGCCAGCCGATCCAAAAATTCGGCACGGATGATGCAGCCGCCGCGGAAGAGCAGGGCGATACCGCCCAAGTCCAGCGCCCAGTGGTAGTGCTGGCTGGCCTGGTGGAGCAGCTCGAAGCCCTGGGCATAGGAGCAGAGCTTGGAGGCGTACAGGGCACGGCGGATCTTCTCCGCAAAGGCGTCCTGATCCAGCGCGGGGAGATCGTGGGTGGCTGCCTGACGGGACATGGCCGCGCGCACCTGGGTGCGGCAGGAGAGGTCCCTGGCAAAGACGGCTTGAGCGATGGTAGGCAGGGGGACGCCCAGGGAGAGGGATTCCTGCACTGTCCACATCCCGGTGCCTTTGCTGCCGGCCTCCCCCAGGATCTGCTCCACCAGCGGGTTCCCGGTCTCGGGATCCCGGACCGTTAAAATGTGGGCCGAGATCTCCATGAGGTAGCTGGACAACTCGCCCAGGTTCCAGCGGCGGAAGTAGTCCGCGATCTCGTCCGGAGAGAGATGGAGGAGCTGCTTCATTAAATAGTATGCCTCGCAGATCAACTGCATATCGCCGTATTCAATGCCATTGTGCACCATTTTCACATAGTGGCCGGCTCCCTCAGGCCCAATGTAGGAGCAGCAGGGATCCTCGCCCACATGGGCGGCGATGGCAGTCAGGAAGGGGGCGGCGATACGGTATGCGTCTGGATCTCCGCCGGGCATCAGGGCGGGGCCGTGGCGGGCGCCCTCCTCTCCGCCGGAAACGCCCATGCCCAGAAAACGGATGCCGGACTGCTGACAGCGGAGCTGCCGGGCCTGAGTTTCGGGATAATGAGAATTTCCGCCGTCGATCACGATGTCTCCCGCCTCCAGATAGGGGAGCAGGCCGTCCAGCACATAGTCCACTGGCTTGCCGGCCTTGACCATGATCAGGATCTTGCGGGGTTTTTCCAAAGCGGAACATAATTCCTCATAGGAGTGGCAGCCGGTGACAGAGAAGCCAAGCTGCCGGCCCTCGGCTGTAAAAGCGTCTGTCAGTTCTGGCTCCAGATTATACCCAGCCACGGAAAAACCGTGCTCAGCCAGGTTTAGGGCCAGACCCCGGCCCATTACAGCCAGACCGACAACACCGAATTGATACTGTGACATAACATACACTCCCCCATTTCACTTGATCTGTCCGATGAGATTTATACCAGGAAACGGCACTCCCTGCCGAGCAGTACGTCCAGCACATTTTGGGCGGCCAGCATTCCCATATTATAACCGGCCTCGTAGGTGGCGGCTCCGGCATGGGGGGTAAGGATGCAGTTGGGCAGGGAGGCCAGGGGGCTGCCGCAGGCAGGCTCCACCACAGTGGCGTCCAGGGCGGCCGCGCCGATCTGTCCGTTCTTCAGAGCCTGATACAGGGCGTCCTCGTCCACGATCCCGCCGCGGGCAGTATTGACCAGGACGGCCCGGGGCTTCATCTCTGCCAGACGGCGGGCGTCTACCATGTTCCGGGTCTCCTCTGTGAGGGGGGCGTGGAGGGTAATAAAGTCAGACTCGCGGAACAGGGTGTCAAGATCCACATATTTGCCGTTGTGGGCCTCCACAAAGGCGGGATCGGGGTAGGCATCGTTGGCCAAGACCTTCATCTGAAAACCCGAGGCGCGCTGAATGACGCCCTTGCCGATCCGGCCGGTGCCGACGACGCCCAGAGTCTTGTTCCACATCTCGACGCCAGTGATGGGCTTGTCGTGCCCGCCGGCCCGGATGACGGCGTCCATCGGACACACATTTCGGGCGGCGGCGAGCATCAGGGTCATGGCCAGGTCGGCCACCGAGTCGCTGTTGGCTCCGGGAGTGATGGAGACCTTGATCCCCATGGCGTGGGCGGCCTCCAGGTCTACCTTATCATATCCAACGCCGTAGCGGGAGATGATCTTCAGGTTTTTGGCTGACTCCAGCATGGAGCGGGTGTAGGGCTCCAGACCGGCGATGACGGCGTCGGCCTGGGGCAGATGCTCCAGTAGCTGCGCTTGAAGGTCGCCGCCATTCATGGGGAGGCGGATCACGGTGCAGCCCTGCTCCTCCAATAGGCGGATGGGGGCGTCGTCGTTCTTGGCGAAGGAACGGGGTGTGGCCAGTACGGTAAATGACATGGTTGAAAACCTCCTGAGTGATTGCCTGACGGTGATGTCCGCACGCCAAGGCGATATTTTAGTCAGATAAAGAATTGGATTTTAAATTTTGTTGTAAATCTATTTTATCACTGTAAAAAAGAAAGTCAATTCTATTTCAACTCAGAATCGAAAACTTGTAAGAATAGCAAAAAGAATAGAGGTGATTTTGGAGAAAACGCAAAAACATACGATTTCAACAAAAACGCGGGCGCGAAATGCGAGGGACATGGTGCATTGGAGGAACACATAAGCTTGAATGGTCATTTTAACTAAAAATAAAGCTGTTTTATTGGGGAATGAAACAAAAAATGAATTTCCAGAAACGAAAAATAATTTATAAAATTCTAAACTAGAAAAATAGGAAATAAAATCATAAAAATAAAAATTATTTTAGACAGAAAATAAATTAACTAAATAATAAAATTGTTTTCGAGATTGATATTGAAACATGGAATTTGAATATGAATCAGAAAAATAAGATTAACAATAAAGTAAATATAAATAAAGGCGTTTCGTGCAAATTTCAAGACGTATTGACAAGGCGGAAATCTGGTTTTAAAATATAGCCAAGATATGAATTTAAAATTTCGAATAAAAGATCAAATTGCATCATTTTAAAATATTTTAAGCCCTTCGGAAACAATGTGGATCTGGGCAGGGTAATTTCAGAAATTCAGAAAGGAGCAGATTTAATTATGAAAGCTTTGATTTATGCGGGACCCAAGCAGGCAGTTTTAAAGGATGTGCCTGCGCCTGCGGCCCGGGAGGGCGCCGTGAAGGTGGATGTTCAGTATTGTGGTGTATGCGGTTCTGACATCGGGATCTATTTGGGGACCCATCCCCGGGCCAAGGCTCCTTTGGTATTTGGACATGAGTTCCTGGGTGTGGTCGCTGAGGATGGAAAGAAGTTCAAGAAAGGCGATCGGGTCGTGGCTTATCCGCTCCTTTCCTGCGGACACTGCCGCGCCTGCCGCACGGGCAGCGCCCATGTGTGCAATACTCTGGGTCTGATCGGCATTGATGTAGATGGCGGGATGTGTGAGGAGCTCTATGTAGACGAGGACGTCCTCTTTAAAGTGCCGGATGGCGTGAGCGACCGGGCTGCGGTGGTCACGGAGCCCCTGGCTGTGATCCTGCGGGCGGTCCATCAGGCGGAGTTCAAAGCCCGAGATGTGGCTGTGGTCATCGGCGCCGGCCCGATCGGAATGCTCACCGGCATCGTGCTGAAGAACATCGGCGCGGCCAAGGTGTTCATTTCTGACGTAGCCGAAAAGCGTTTGGCCATTGCAGAGGAATTGGGCCTCACCCCGGTGAATGTGGCGAAGGAGAACTTGAACGAGGTAGTGAAGGCGGCGACTGACGGTGAGGGCTGCGATGTACTCTTTGAGTGCAGCGGTTCTGCCCAGGGGGCCCTTGATATGACGGAGATCACCAGAGTCAGCGGGACGATCTGCATGGTGTCCGTCCACAAGAAGCCCCATGAGGTCAATCTCCAGCAGCTCAACTTCAAGGAGCAGTGGATGATCGGGACCCGGGTTTACACCAAAGAGGAGTTCGGCCGGGCTGTGGAGTATACCAAGGATATTCAGGATCAGCTGGAGAAGGTCGTCACTCACATTGTTCCCATGAAGGATGCGGAGCGTGTCTTTGATATGATTGCGGACGTGAGTTTGGGGACCGTGAAGGTAGTCGTGGACTGCAAAGATTTTTGACAGTGTTTGCCAAAGCGGGGGCGCTTAGCGGCGCTTTAAAGAACTAAAACGTCAGGAGGCGGGGAAAATGGAGATCCTGGTACTGGAAGCAAGTACCACTTCTGCGAAGGCGATGCTGTACCATACAGAGGACAGGAACTTTGAAGTCAAAGTCCGGGCCTATACCGGAAACTATGAGGACGTTACCATTCACAATGCGGAGAACGTCTATTTGGACATGGTCGCTGTGGGACGGGAGCTGCTGGCCGGACGGCAGGCGGACATGATTGCCCTGAGCGGGACCTGGCACAGCCTGGTGCTGTGTGACGGCGCGATGAAGCCGGTCACGCCGGTCTATCCCTGGTCCTATACCGGAGCTGCTCCGGTGTGCAAGCGGCTGCGCCAGGATACAGAATACGTCAGCCGCTACTATCAAAAGACGGGCTGCATGGTCAATGCGATCTATCCCTTCTTCAAACTGTTGATGCTGCGGGAGCAGGGATATGATCTGAGCAAATACAACATTATGGGTCAGGGGACCTATAACAACTACCGCCTGACCGGGCAGCGGGTGATCACCCCCTGTCTGGCGTCTGGAAGCGGGATCCTGAATACCTGGACGAAGCGCTTTGACCCGGAACTCATGGCTGAGTTGGGGATCCGGGAGGAGCAGTTGAGCCAGCTGGTGGCTTATGAGCAGACCTTCCCCATCACGGAGGAGGCTGCCCAGGCGCTGGGCGTGCGGGCGGGGATCCCGGTGATCCCAACCAACTCCGATGGGGGTCTGAATCAGGTGGGCGCAGGCGCCGTGGCGGACGGAGTGATGACCTTCTCGGTGGGGACCAGCGGAGCGATCCGGCTGACCACCAGTAAGCCGGTGCTGCCGAAAGAGCCCAGCACCTGGTGCTATATGTCCCCCAAGAACTGGCTGTCCGGTGCGGCGACCAACGGCTGCTGCAACTGCCTGGACTGGTTCAGGGAGCAGGTGGGAATGTCCCGCCTCTCCTATGGAGAGTTGGAGCAGGGGATCAGTGACCGGGAGAACAACCCGGTGTTCCTGCCGTTCTTGTTCGGAGAGCGCTGTCCCGGCTGGAATGATGAGCGGGAGGGGGGCTTTGCCCGGATCCTGCCTCGGCACAAGCTGCCGGATTTGTACCTGGCGGTGCAGGAGGGGATCCTGTTCAACCTGTATCACTGCTATCGGATCCTGTCTGAGGTAAATGGCTGTCCCACCCATATCCGCTTCTCGGGAGGTATCCTCCACTCTGAACAGTGGACTCAGATGTGTGCAGACATCTTTCAGCGGGAGCTGGAGGTCAACCGGAATGAGCATGGCTCCCTTCTGGGCGGTGCGGTCCTGGCGATGGAACTGCTGGGCGTGATCGATGACGCCTGCACCTATCAGCCCGAGGTGAGTCGCATCATCCGCCCCGATCCTGCGATGGCGGAATTTTATCAGAGAAAATTCCAGAGATATTTGGAGTGCTACAATAAGGGAAATTGAGGAAGGAGCGAGATTTCCATGAAGCTGTTTGATTTAACTGGACGGAAGGCCATTGTGACCGGCGCCACCCGCGGCTTGGGCCGTGGAATGGCTGAGGGCCTGATGGAGGCCGGCTGTGAGGTCGTCGTGGTGGGCTCCAGTGCCAGCGCCTTGAAGGTGGCAGAGGAGTTCCAAAGCAAGGGTTTTGCCTGTCATGGCCTGGCGGTGGATCTGAGCCAGCGGGAGCAGAGAAGAGCGGGCTTTGCTCAGGCTGTGGAGCTGCTGGGCGGTCACCTGGATATTCTGGTGAACGGGGCCGGCATCCAGCGCCGCCACTTCTGTGAGGAGTTCCCGATCGAGGACTGGGACGATGTGTTGGAGGTCAATCTGACCGCTTCCTTCGACCTGTGCAAGATGGCAGGTCAGCAGTTCATCCGCCAGAACTCCAAGGGCAAGATCATCAATATTGCCTCGATGCTGAGCTTCTTCGGCGGTTATACTGTCCCTGCCTATGCGGCCAGTAAGGGCGGCGTTGCCCAGCTGACCAAGGCCCTGTCCAATGAGTGGACCGGGAAGGGGATCAATGTGAACGCCATCGCCCCCGGCTATATGGCCACTGAGATGAACACGGCCCTTCTGAACGATGAGGGGCGCAATACAGAGATCCTGGGCCGCATTCCGGCCCACCGCTGGGGCACCCCGGACGATATGAAGGGGCTGTGCATTTTCCTGGCCTCGGACGCCTCGGATTATATTGCTGGTGCGGTGATTCCCTGTGACGGCGGCTATCTCTGCAAGTGACCCGCAGCTGAGCGGCAATCAACTGGTTATTGTGCAGCTTCTGCTGCATAAATAATAAAAAACAGGAGGAAAGAATGTTATGAAAAAGAGAGTTTTGGCGATGTTGCTGGCGGGTGCTGCGGTGGCTTCTCTGGCTGCGTGCGGCTCCAAGGACGGCGGGGAGAACAGCGGCTCTGCTGCCGGCAATGGGGGCGAAGTGGTGGAACTGGTCATGGGCAACGTGACCTCCTCCAGCGCCAAGGACGCTGTGACTGAGGTCCTGATCCCCAAGGTGGAGGAGTACTCCAACGGGACCATCAAGATCGTCCACTTCCCTGATAACCAGCTGGGCAACGATGAGCAGTCCTTTGCCATGGCTCAGACCGGTGAGTGCGACATCGCGGTGGGCTCCACCTCTTCCGTGGCCACCACCTATAACGATCTGTACATCTATGACGTCCCCTATATGTTCCTGAACAAGCAGGAGGTCTATGAGGTGGGCTTCGGCGGCGAGGCTGGCAAGGCCATCCTGGACGGCTTCTCTGAGTACGGCCTGAAGGGTCTGGCCTTCTGGGAGAATGGCTTCCGCAACATCACGACCACTGAGAAGGACATTGCCTCTGTGGCTGACCTGAGCGGCCTGAAGATCCGCACCATGGCCAATGAGATCCACCTGGAGGCCTGGAAGGCCATGGGCGCCAACCCCACTCCCATGGCGTTCGGCGAGCTGTTCACCGGCCTGCAGCAGGGCACTGTTGACGGCCAGGAGAACCCCCTGGGCATCATCACCGGCAACAAGTTCGAGGAGGTCCAGTCCTACTGCACTCTGACCGAGCACGTGTACACCCCCTACTATGTGGTTATGAACCAGGCCAAGTGGGACTCCCTGACTGCCGAGCAGCAGGAGGCCCTGACCAAGGCCATCGAGGAGACCACTCAGCGTCAGTACGAGCTGTCCCAGAAGTATGAGGACGAGGCTGTCGAGGTCATGGAGAGCGCCGGCTGCGCGGTCCGCACCCTGACCGATGAGGAGAAGATGGGCTTCAAGGAGGCCGCCGACAAGGCCAACAGCCTGGAGGCCGCCAAGAAGATCATGTACAAGCCTGAGCTGGCCGATCAGATGGCCGCTGAGCTGGATGCTTACCGCAACAAGTAATCAAAACAAAGCAAGGGGTCCCCTTCGGGGGACCCCGCCCAGAAATTACAGGAGAGCAGAGGAGGAAGTCGTCTTGAAAAAGATCCTGAAATGGCTGGATGACAATATAGAGCTCTATATTTGTGTATTCCTCATGTCCTTTATGACCCTGCTGGTGTTTGTGCAGGTGGTCATGCGCTATGTGTTCAACAATTCCCTGTCCTGGTCGGAGGAGCTGGCCAGATATACCTTTATTTGGCTGATTTATATAGGTATCAGCTATGGCTGCAAGCTGAGAAAGCACATCAAGATCGATGCGGCGCTTTACCTTTTCCCTAAAAAGGCGCGTCCCTATGTGGTCCTGTTGGGCGACATCCTCTTCATCGCGTTTGCAGTTTATATCACCTACACGGGTTTCTTCTACTCCATGGAGCAGATCCGGTTCGATATGCGCTCCGCGGCGCTGAAGATCCCCTATCAGTACATCTATATGTCCACTGTGGTTGGCTTTGGTTTGGCGACGATCCGTGAGATCCAAACCATCATTTATCGGGTCAAGTGCCTGAAGAATGGGGAGGAGTATGACGGATGACTGGCATTGTTTTGTTTGTGACCCTTTTGGTCTTTTTGGTGTTGAATGTTCCGGTCGGTATTGCTATCGGCCTTGCTTCCCTGGCGGCGATCACTACAAATCCCCGTATGACGGACAGCTTCATCGTCAGCCAGCTGATCAGCGGAAGCGACTCCTTCCCGCTGATGGCGATCCCTCTGTTCATCCTGGCCGGCGAGCTGATGGCAGCCGGCGGTGTGTCCAAGCGGATCCTGAATGTCTGTAATGTGTTCCTGGGCCGGGTGACCGGCGGTTTGGCCATCGTTACCGTGGTGGTCTGTATGTTCTTTGCTGCGGTCTCCGGCTCCGGTCCGGCCACCGTGGCCGCGGTGGGCAGCATGGTGGTCCCCACCATGCTGGAAAAGGGGTACAGCAAGAGCTTCACTCTGGCCTGTGTGGCCTGTGCTGGCTGTATCGGCGTCATCATCCCGCCCAGCATCCCGATGGTCATCTACGGGACCTCCACCGGTTCCTCGGTGTCCACCATGTTTATGGCCGGCTTCCTGCCCGGCATTATGATCGGTCTGGCGCTGTGCGCCCTGTGCTACTTCTACTGCAAGAAGATGGGCTGGAAGGGCGACACCACCCGGTACACTGCCAAGCAGAAGATCGCCACTGTGGTGGATGCGCTCCCCGCTCTGATCGACCCCATCATCATCCTGGGCGGCATCTACGGCGGCTTCTTCACCCCCACGGAGGCTGCGGCTGTGGCTGCGGTCTATGCGCTGATCTGCGGCCTGTTCATCTACCGTGAGATCAACCTGAAGAATCTGTTCACCACCATTGCCAACGCCTGCTCCACCAACGGCACCACCATGGTCATCATCGGCTGTGCCACCGCGTTCACCCGCATCCTGACCCTGGAGCAGATCCCCGCCCTGGTGAGCAACACCCTGATCAGCATTTCGGACAACCCCATCATTATCCTGCTGCTCATCAACCTGCTGCTGCTGTTTGTGGGCTGCTTCATGGATACCACTCCGGCTATGATGGTGCTCTCCCCCATCCTGCTGCCTGTGGCGCTGGAACTGGGCCTGTCCGCCATCCACTTTGGTATCATCATGGTGGTCAACCTGGCCATCGGCTTTATCACTCCGCCCCTGGGCATCAACCTGTTTGTTGCCGCCCGGGTGGGCAATACATCCCTGGAAGTGGTGTGTAAGGGCATCATCCGCTTCATCCTGGTGATGATCGCCTGCCTGCTGCTGATTACCTATATCCCCGCGATCTCTGAATTCCTGCCGCGTATGACAGGTATGCTGAAATAATTGCTTCCTCTTCTGCCGGGCGGGCGGGCCGTTCCAGGCCCGCCGCCCGGTTTGATGATTTGTATGGGTGCATCTGGGGCCGGGAGCATAGAGAGACGGGTGCGGAAGCATCTATTTGCTTGGGAAGGGGGCCAGACGATGGTTTATACACTGTTCAGCCTGATGTTCAGGGTGTTTTTTGTGGCGGCCGCAGCCTATGTTCTGCGCCGGAAGGGGGCGCTGACGGCGCAGGACCAGAAGAGCGTTACCAATGTGCTGATGCGCTTTGTGGTGTACTTTACGGTGATCATGTCCTCCCAGCAGGAGTTTTCCCTGGAGGCGGCCAAGGCGATCCTGGTCACTGCCATATACGCGGTCCTGTTCTTTGCGGTTTTTATCCCAGCTGCCATCTTCCTCAGCCGCAGGCTGAAGCTGGAGGAGGGAAAGCGGAAGGTTTTTGTCTGCTCGCTGGTGTTCTGCAACATCACCTTTATCGGCTATCCGATTTTACAGGAGCTGTACGGGAATATCGGTCTGCTGTGCGCCATTGTGTTCAGCATGATCTATAATGTGATGTTCTACTCCTGGGGAATGTTCTATTTGGGAGACCGGGGGCGCGGGAGCCTCCGCTCCATTCTGACCAATAAGATTGCCTTGGCGTCTGTGCTGGCGCTGGCGATGTACTTTTTGCAGATCAAGATCCCGGAACCTCTGTATAGCACCTTCAACGGGATCGGAGCGCTGACCATGCCGCTGTCCATGATCATTATAGGGTGCAGTCTGGCGGAATCCGGGATCTGTAAGATCCTGCGGGACCGTGCGCTCTATCTTCCCACTGTGCTGCGGATGGCGGTCATGCCGGCCGTTGTCTGCCTGGTGATGCGGCTGCTGGGGGTGGATCCGGAGATCATCCGCATCAGCACCGTGATCGCAGCCCTGCCATCGGGGACGATGACCAGTATTGTGGCTGCGGACTACGGCTGTGCACCGGCCTATGCAGCGAATATTATGGTGCAGACCACGCTGGCTATGCTGGCGGCCCTGCCTGCCTGGGTGTTTTTGGTGGGACTGTAAGCTCGGAACACAGCGTACAGGCTTCCACGGATTGATTGAAAAATGAAGGAGGGTATCACAACATGGTAATTACAAATGTGACGACGTATCTGGTCCGTCCCCGCTGGGGGTTTGTCAAGATCGAGACGGACGGCGGCCTCACCGGCTGGGGCGAAGCGGTGATCGAGGGCAAGGCCGCCACCGTCCTGGCCTGCGTAGAGGAGATGAAGGACTATCTGCTGGGGGCTGACCCCATGCGGATCGAGGACCTTTGGAATGTACTCTACCGTGCAGGCTTCTACCGGGGCGGCCCCATTTTGATGAGCGCGATGGCCGGGATCGACCAGGCGCTCTGGGACATCAAGGGGAAGTATTTCAACGCCCCTGTCTATCAGCTGATGGGTGGCCCCTGCCGGGACCGGATGCGGGTGTACTCCTGGATCGGCGGGGACCGGCCGAGCGATGTGGCCAAGGCGGCCAAGGAGAAGCAGGATGCCGGGTTCACCGCCATTAAAATGAACGGCACAGAGGAACTCCAGATGGTGGACAGCTACGAGAAGATCGATGCGGTGCTGGAGCGGGTGGCCTCCATCCGGGAGGCGACCGGAAAATATTTTGGGATCGCGGTGGACTTCCATGGCCGGGTCCACAAGCCCATGGCCAAGATCCTGGCCAAAAAGCTGGAGGAATTCGATCCGATGTTCATTGAGGAGCCTGTCCTCTGTGAGCAGATGGAGGATTTCAAGGAGATCGCGGCGGCCTGTAATGTGCCCATCGCCACGGGGGAGCGGCTGTTCTCCCGCTATGACTTCAAGCGCCTGCTTCAGGCCGGAGGGGTGGACATCATCCAGCCCGATCTGTCCCATGCCGGCGGCATCACCGAGGTGAAGAAGATCGCCTCCATGGCAGAAGCCTATGATGTTGCTCTGGCGCCCCACTGTCCTCTGGGCCCCATCGCCTTGAGTGCCTGTCTCCAAGTGGATGCCACCTGCTATAACGCCTTTATCCAGGAGCAGAGCATGGGCATCCACTACAACGCCTACCACGAGCCGCTGGACTATATCTTGAATAAAGAGGACCTGTCCTTCCGGGATGGTCATGTGGAGCTTCCGAAACGGCCCGGACTGGGTGTGGAGGTCAATGAGGCGCTGGTGCTGGAAGAGGCTCAGACGCCGCACAGCTGGAAAAATCCGGTCTGGCGGCATAGAGACGGCTCGGTTGCAGAGTGGTGAGTGCGATGGAGCGAGATGTGATCCGGATCCATCCCCGGGATAATGCGGTGGTAGCTCTGCGGCCCTTGGCCGCGGGTGAGACGGTATCTGTGGATGGACAGACTGTGTGCATCAAGGAAGCGATCCCCTTTGGGCACAAGGCGGCGTTGACTGATCTGGCGGATGGGGCCATGGTGGTCAAGTATGGGGCGCCGATCGGCCATACCACCCAGGCTGTTCCGGCGGGGGCGTGGCTGCACAGCCACAACCTCAAGACCAACCTGGAGGGACTGCTGGACTATCAATATGTCCCGGCGGAGCGTCGGCAGCCGGAGCTTGGGAAGGGAGAGGAAACTTTCCTGGGCTACCGCCGTCCGGACGGCCGGGTGGGGACGCGCAACGAATTGTGGATCATCCCCACGGTCTCTTGTGTGAACCGGACGGTGAGCCGTATGGCGGAGGAGGCCAGACGCCAGGGGATTCAGGCGGGAGACGGGATCTTTGCCTTTCCCCATAACGCCGGCTGCTCCCAACTGGGGGATGACTTTGAGACGACCCAGAAACTGCTGCGCAATCTGGTGAAGCATCCCAATGCAGGCGGTGTTCTGCTGGTGAGCCTGGGCTGTGAAAACAACGACCTGGATCACTTCCTGCCTGTGCTGGGGGACTATGACCGCCGCCGCATCCGGACCCTGGTGACTCAGGACGCGGAGGGGGATGAGATCGAGGCCGGCCTGTCCCTGATGCGGGAGATCGCGGAGGTGATGGCAGAGGACCGCCGAGAGGAGTGTCCTGCCAGCCAGCTGGTGCTGGGCTTCAAATGCGGCGGATCTGACGCATTTTCCGGCATTACAGCCAACCCCCTGTGCGGACGGATCGCTGAGCGGGTGACGGATCTGGGCGGTACAGCTGTACTGACTGAGGTTCCGGAGATGTTCGGGGCGGAGACCCAGCTGATGAACCGGGCGGATTCAGCGGATACCTTCCAAAAGATCGTTCACATGATCAACACATTTAAGGAATACTATATCCGCTATGACCAGCCTATCTATGAAAACCCTTCGCCGGGCAATAAACGCGGGGGCATCACAACGCTGGAAGAGAAATCCCTGGGATGCATTCAAAAAGGCGGCCACGCAGCGGTGACCGATACCCTGGAGATGGGGGAGGTATGCTGTAAGCCTGGCCTGAATCTGATGACTGGACCGGGGAATGACAGCGTCTCCATCACCAATCTGCTGGCTAGCCAGGCTCAGGTGCTTCTGTTTACCACCGGGCGGGGCAACCCTCTGGGAACTGCGGTCCCAACGATCAAAATCGCCTCCAACAGCGCCTTGTTCCGCCGTAAGCCGAACTGGATGGATTTCAATGCCGGAACGGTGCTGGAATTGGGATCGATGGATGAGGCGGCCCGAAACCTGTGGCAGCTGGTTCTGGATGTAGCCTCCGGCCGGGTCAGCACGCGAAACGAAGAAAACAACGACCGGGAGATCATGCTGTTTAAAGACGGCGTGATCCTGTGAAGAGGTGGAACGATATGGCGCTGAGTACAAGCAAAGAGGGAAATGTTGTGACCAAGCTGGCCTCTGCAACGGAACTGCCCAGGATGGTGAGAGTTCGTCAGAGGCTGGACCACAGCCACATTGAGCCGGAGGAGATCCCGTCCCTGGTACAGCGGGAACTTGAGCCGATGCGCCCCCGGATCCGAACAGGGATGCGGGTGGCCATCACCTGCGGCAGCCGGGGCGTGGCCAATATCGCCATCATCACCCGGGCTATCGTGGATTTTGTAAAGTCCTGCGGCGGTGAGCCCTTTGTGTTCCCGGCGATGGGCAGTCACGGCGGCGCCACTGCGGAGGGACAGCTGGAGATCCTGCACGGCTATGGCGTGACGGAGGAGTTCCTGGGCTGTCCCATTCTCTCCTCCATGGAGGTGGTCCAGGTGGGCGAGACCGAGGAGGGGATGCCCGTCTTTGTGGACCACTATGCATACGAGGCGGACGGGGTCATCCTGTGCGGCCGGGTGAAGGCCCATACCGCCTTCCGGGGCCCGTATGAAAGCGGGATCCTGAAAATGGCGGTCATCGGAATGGGTAAGCAGCACGGGGCGGAGCACGTCCATCGGGACGGTTTCTCTGACCTGGGCCGGCTGCTTCCCATGATCGCCCGGGTGATCTTTGACAAGGTGAATATCCTGGGGGCGGTGGCCGTGGCAGAAAATGCCTTCGACCAGACCTGTATTTTGGAGGGCCTTTTGAAGGAGGAAATCTTCGAGAAGGAGCCTGATATTCTGCGCCGTTCCAAGGAGCGGCTGGGCAAAATTTTCTTCAATAATATTGATGTGCTGGTAGTGGACCGGCTGGGCAAGGACATCAGCGGCGACGGCATGGACCCCAATATCACTGGCCGCTATGCGGTGCCCTATATGCAAAGCGATAAAAAGATCCAGCACATCGCGGTGCTGGATCTGACGGAGGAGACCCACGGAAACTGCAACGGGCTGGGTCTGGCCGATGTGACGACGCGCCGGGTGGTGGACAAGATCGATGTGGACTGTACTTATCCCAATGTTGTGACGTCCACGGTGCTGTGTACCCCCAAGATCCCTCTGTTTACCCATACAGACCGGGCGTGCATCCAGATCGCATTGAAAACCTGCAATTATATCGACCGGGAGCATCCGCGCATCGTCCATATCCGGGACACCATGCGTCTGGAGGAGATCGAGATCTCCGAGGGAATGCTGGAAGAGGCCCGGTCAAATCCTATGATCGAGATCCTGGACGAGCCCCGGGAGTGGCCCTTTGACGAGGAAGGGAACCTCTGGTAACTGGACCGGCAGGAACAAACAGGTCCGAAGCCGGAGGCTTCGGACCTGTTTGCGTTGGAAGAGCTGGATTTGGTTATAAAATATTGTCGATTTTGAGAATGGAAATGATGACACGCTTGGAATTGCTCAAATGGGTGGTCAGAGCCTGACGGGCCCCCGCCTCATTCCCGTTGAGCAGATGCTCCATGATCTCCTGGTGCTCCTGGATGCCGGTAAGCAGCCGCTCTTTGGACTGCTTATTATAGACATAATTGATATAGAGAAATGGGTTGAGGAACTGGTACAGATCCATCAGCAGCTTGTTGCCGGAGCACTTGATGAGAAGATGGTGAAAGCCGATGTCGTACTCATAGTTGACCAGGTAGTCGTCGATGGGGGAGTCCGGGGTCAGCCGCTGTACGATTTTCAGATTTTCCTCTACATTGCTGCGTAGCGCCATGCGCATCGCTTCGTTGGTGGTCAGCGTCATAATGACATTGGGGATATAATAGCTTTCCAGCATGAGCCTCAGATCGAAGGTCTCTTCGCACAGGTTGATATTCAACGACTTGACCCGCATTCCCTGGCGAGGAAAATGCTCGATGATATTCTCGGAGGCCAGACGGTTGAGCGCCAGCCGAATGGGCGTCTCGCTGGCTTCATAGCGGGAGCACAGTTCACGGATGTTTATTTTTTCGCCGGGCTTGAGTTGGTTGGTGATAATATCCCGGCGGATGCGTTCATAGACGCTCTCGGCCAGAGTGATTTTAGATGTGGATCGCTCCATGGTGTAGCCCTCCTGATTGGCGTTTTTTGATGTATTAAGCATAGCAGAAAAACGGTGATGCGACAAGCAAGAGAGTTAAAAATATTCTTTTCATTGACAATTTAATTTTTTAGATGTAAATTAAAATAAAAAAGCCTATAACTAAAATTTTTGAAAGAAGGATGAAAGATGTCTCAGGCAGTATTAGAGAAGATTCTGGAAGGTAAGATCATTGCGATCGTGCGCGGGATCCCCAGCACGAAGATCGTGGGCCTGGCTCAGGCGCTGGAAAAGGGCGGCGTCAACTGCATCGAGGTGACCTTTGACCAGACCAGTGAGGAGAGAGCGCAGGATACTCTGGCGGCCATCCGGGCCATCAAGGATGCGCTGGGAGACAAGGTATGCGTGGGCGCCGGGACTGTGATGAGCGTAGAGCAGGTGCATCAGGCTGTGGAGGCTGGTGCAGAGTACATGATCTCTCCCAATGTGAACGAGGCGGTGATCCGCGAGACCAAGCGGCTGGACAAGGTCTCGATCCCTGGAGCCATGACACCCACAGAGGCGGCCTTTGCTTATGAGTGCGGGGCGGACATTGTGAAGCTGTTCCCCGCCGGTCTGCTGGGCGCCGCCTATGTCAAGGCGGTAAAGGCTCCGCTGAAGCATATCCCGGTGACTGCGGTGGGCAATGTGAATGTGGAAAACTGCGCGGAGTTCCTGAAGGCCGGCGCCGTGGGCGTGGGTGTGGGCGGAAGCCTGGTCAGCGCCAAGCTGGTGGATGAGGGCCGCTTTGATGAGATCACTGCCACAGCCAAGGCGTATGTGGAAGCTCTGGCCCGCTGAACGGACTGGGAGTGTGGGAAGTGAAGAAGTATATTCTGTATTTTGACTCCGGCACCTCCAATACCCGGGCCTATCTTCTGGACTGTGAGTTCCGGATCTGTGATTCGGCTAAGCGGACGGTTGGCTCGAAGGACTCTGCCATTGCGGGGAGCAACCGTGTGCTTATTGAGGGGATGAAGATTCTTTACGACCAGGTCCTGGAGGCCAACTCCCTTACAGACGGGGATGTGGAGGCGATTTATGCCTCTGGTATGGTGACCTCTCCGTATGGGCTGAAGGAGGTCCCCCATCTGGTGCTGCCCATGACGGTACAGGATTTTGCGGACAGCCTCTACTGTTTTCGTGAGGATACCTGTTTCCACCGGGACATCTTCCTGGTGCCGGGCTTAAAGACGCTCAGCGATGACTTCTCCTTTGTGAATAATCTGCGGGGAGAGGAAATTGAGATCATCGGCGCATTGGAAGAACTGAAGGCGGAGCGGGATGTGGAAAATGTCGTAATGCTCATGCCGGGTTCCCATACCCATGGGATCTACATTCAGGGAGAGCAGATCACAGGGATCATCTCAAATTTCACAGGCGAGCTGTTTTATGCCCTGAAGCAGGACACCATCCTGTCGCCGGTGCTCACCTCGGACAGCATGGAGCTGGATGAGGAGATGGTGCGCAAGGGAATTGAAAATCTGGAGCGCTTTGGCTTTAACCGGGCGCTCTACATCTGCCACGCCATGCGGATCTTTGAGCATGGAACGCCCCAGCAGCGGCTCTCCTATGGTGAAAGTGTCATTATGGGCGGGGTGCGTCAGTCTCTGGAGTATTACTGTGAGCACTTCTGGAAGGATTGTCGGACGGTGGCTCTGGTATCCGATGAGTTTATGTACCGCCTGTTCTCCATGATTTTGGAGGGCAGCCGGTATATCGACCGGATCATCTGGATGCCTATTTCGGACGGAAAGAGCTATGGGGTCAGCGGCCTGAAAAAAATCGTGAGCTTAAAAGGAGAACGCCATGAGTAAGAAAGTTTTGATCACATCCCGGTCCTTTGGCAAGATCAGCAATGAGCCGCTGGACATCCTCACCGGTGCCGGGTTTGAAGTTACCATGAAGGGCAAGGACTTCGACCAGGCAGAGTTTGAGGCCATGATCCCCGAGTACGACGCCCTCATCATCGGAGCGCATGAGTTTCCGGAGAAGGTCATGGAGCGCTGCCCCAAGCTGAAAATCATCTGCAAGCACGGAGCGGGACTGGATAACATCCATCTGGAAAAGGCCAGAGAATTGGGGATCGCTGTGTGCAACGTTCCCGGGACGAACTCCAACGCGGTGGCCGACCTGACCTTTGGCCTGATGCTGGCGGCAGCCCGGAACATCGTCAGCACCAACCGCTGGGTCCACGAGGGCCGGTGGCAGACCGCCATCGGTGTGGATGTATGTGGCAAGACCATGGGCCTGATGGGCTTTGGGGCCATCGCCAAGAATGTGGCCCGCCGTGCCAGCGGCTTCGGGATGAAGGTGCTGGCTTACGATCCCTATGTGAAAGAGCTGCCGGAGGAGTTCCAGAGCTATGTCACCCTGTGCGGCGAGGACGAGGTCATCAGCGGCTGCGATTTTCTCTCCCTGCATCTTCCTTTGAACGAGGAGACCCGGAATATGATCTCTGCGCCCCAGCTGGCCAGCATGAAGCCGGGTGCCTATGTGATCAACGCGGCCCGGGGCGGGATCGTGAATGAAAAGGATCTGTACGAGGCTCTGGTTTCCGGCCATATTGCCGGCGCGGCCATGGATGTGTCCGAGGTGGAGCCCATGGCGGCGGAAAATCCCCTGCGCACTCTGGACAATGTGATCATTACGCCGCACATTGGAATGTATTCCAAGGAGGCGATCGGCGCGGTGAGCCTGATCTGTGCCCAGAACGTCGCCGCCTGTGCGGCAGGCACAGAACTGAAGTTCCAGGTGGTGTGATCCGGACAGGCGCACCTGTAAGCTTATAGCTGTAAAATGTCCTCGGATGGTTCATTAGGGCCGTCCGAGGACATTTTGGTAAAAATACACGGAGCAGAAGGGGGACAGACCCTCTGGTTTTTTCCCGGATGATACGATATAATGGACTCTGGATATTCAGGCCGCCGTTTTGCAGAAATAAGCAGCGGCATGGACACGCGCCGGGAAACATCCCGGTGGAAGTGTATGAGAGCATTCTGAGAAAGGCAGAGAACATGATCGATCTGATTTTATTGGCGGCGGGCCCCGCCCGCCGGTTTGGACAGGAGCGGCTGCTGGGAGATGCGGGCGGCGCGCCCCTGTACCGCCGCGCCTTTGAGGCGGCCCGCCAGGCGGCGGACGCCATGATGGGACTTCGGGTGCTGGTGGTGACGGCAAAAGGGGTGCTGGACGCCCCCATCCGGGAGTTCGGCTTCAACAAGGTGGTAGTGCCGGAGAACCGGTCCCTCAGCGCCTCGGTGGCGGCGGGGGCCCGGGCGGCCCGCTCCGGAGCCAGCCGGTGTTTCCTGCCCTGCGACCATGCCGGGTTTAACGGGGAACTGCTCACCGGCTTTTTGCAGGGGTACATCCTCAGCGGCCGCACCCTGGGGCGGGCCCGCTGCGGCGGACAGGAGGGGCAGCCCACCGTGTTCGCCCCCTTCCTGCTGCCCGGGCTGCTGGCCCTGGAGGGGGATGCGGATGGCTCCGCCCTGTTCCAGGGGCGGGAGAACCTGACCTTCTACTATGATGCCCCCGCCGAGGCCCTGCGGGAGGGCTTTGCCGGACGGGAGGAGGCAGCCGGTGAAGATCATTGACGCCCACCTGCACCTCTTTCCGCCGGAGCCCCGCACCGACGCCATGGCGGAGGCGGTGGGGCACCAAAACTCTGTGGAGCATCTGCGGCAGGCCTATGGGGAGCTGGGGATGGTCCACGGGGTGGTCATGGGCAACCGCACCCTGGAGACGGAGCGGCACTGCTATCCGGAGGATCTGTTCCACTACTGCGTGGGGCTGGACAGCCTGGTGCTGGACCGGGGACGTTCCATCCCAAAGGACCTGCCCGACCAGGTGGAGGAGCACCTGAAGCGGCCCTCCTGCTGTGGGGTGAAGCTGTATCCGGGGTACAACCGCCTGTGGCTGACCGACCCGGTGTACGACCCTATCTACCGCCTGGCGGAGCGCTATGACAAGCCTGTGGCCGTCCACACCGGCCTGACGGCCTATGCCCGGGCCCATCTGAAGTACAGCCACCCTCTGGCTCTGGATGAGGCGGCGGCGGACCACCCCCGCACCCGGTTCGTCATGTGCCACTTTGGGAACCCCTTCCTCCAGGAGGCCGCCGCCGTTCTGGGGAAGAACCCCAACGTCTGCGCGGACCTGTCCGGCCTGCTGGAGGGCCGGGTGGAGCTGGACCGCTATTTTGAGGAGCAGGCGGGCTACGCCGGACTGCTGAAAAGCTGGCTGGCCTGCACCTGCGCCTGGGACCGGATCCTGTACGGGACGGACTGGCCCATCGTCAATCTGGGGGAGTACATCGGCTTCATTCAGCGTCTGGCGCCGGAGCGGCACTGGGAGGCGGTGTTCTTTGAAAACGCGAACCGGGTCTACGGCCTGGGACTGTGACCGGAGGAGGGTGAGGAAGATGCTGCCCAAGGACCCTGTGATCCTGCTGAGCTATGTGAATATGAAGCTGCGGGACGGCTGCGGCGGGCTGGAAGAACTGTGCGCCCAGGAGGGGGCGGAGCCGGAGGAACTGACGGCCCGCCTGGAGTTGGCCGGCTTTTGCTACGATCCGGAGCAGAATCAGTTCAAGTGATAGAAGCGGACGGAACGGCCGCAATGTGCAGATCCCGTTCCGGAGCAGGGAAAAGATAAGCTGAAAAGCTGTCGGGAACCACAAGATTTTGTGGTTCCCGACAGCTTTTTGATGATATGCTGGAAAACCTGATTTGCAGCACCCACGCATTTTTTAAAAGAACCGCTTATACTGTCCGTGAAGAGCAGTGACGCGCGGGATAAGAGCATAGGCGTTTTCGGCGGGCTTACAGCGGTTTTGGAGTCAGCCGGTCAGGCGGTCGGCCTCCCGCAGGGAGGCCAGCAGCTGGGGATGGACCGGGGCGGCAGCGGCGGCGATCTCACTGCCGTGGGAGAGGGAGGGCTCGCCGCCCTCCGGGGTGGTGACTACGCCGCCCGCCTCCCGGACCAGGAGCATCCCGGCGGCGTAGTCCCAGGGCTTGAGCCCGTGTTCTACAAAGCAGTCCAGCCGTCCTGCGGCCAGATAGCTCAGCTCCAGAGAGGCCGCGCCGATCCGGCGGATGTCGTGGCAGCGGTCATAGAGCAGGCGCATCCGCCGGAAGGTGCGGTCAGCCAGCTCCCGGCAGCTGGGGTTGGTGCCCGTGGAGCAGAGACACTCTCCCAGGGACGAGGCGGAGCTGACATGGATGGGCTGTCCGCAGCAGAAAGCGCCCTGGCCCCTGCGGGCGGTGAACAGCTCGCCGGAGTATGGGTCATAGACGATGCCCAGAAGGACGCGCCCCTCCTCGGCCAGGGCCAGGGAGACGGCGCTGTGCCGCAGGTCGTGGAGTAGATTGGTGGTGCCGTCCACCGGGTCCAGGATCCACACCTGGCCGGAGAGGTCCACACCGGAGTTGTCCTGTTCCTCCCCCATGAACTGGATCTCCGGGGCCAGGGCGGCCAGACGGCATTTCAGCTGGTCCTGCACCGCGGTGTCCACGGCGGTGACGAAGTCGGTGGGCCCCTTGCGGCGGGACTGGGCGGCAAGTTCGCGGTGGGAGAAGAGGGCGCCGGCCTTCTGGACGGCGGCACAGATTTGGTCAAACAGCAGATCGGACAGTTGGAACATAGAAACGCCCCCAAAGTTAGGATGCCGCTCCGCGGGCGGGGCGGTCTGACTGGAGGATACCACTCCGGCGGGAAAATATCAACCGGACGGGGTGGAAAAAAGCGTGGAGTTGCCTGCCGCCTCTTGCTTTTTTGCCGCCCCACCACTATAATAACCAGTATAATCAGCGTCGTGCGCCCAAGGGCGTATTTCATTCCCTCCGGCGGTCCAGCCGCAGGGGAAAACGGGCTTCCCGGCCCGATCTCAGTGGATAGGGAGGGATCTCCGTCGTGCGCCGTGCCGCGTTTCCCCTGCTTCTGTTTCTGTTTGGCTTTGTCCTGGGGCTGCTGTGCCTGTTTCCCATCCATACCATGTCGTCTGAGCCGGATGCTGCCCCGCTGACTGCCAATGCCCGGTCAGAGGAGGCTGCGCCCGCCCAGACGGCCTCCACCAGCGGTCTGCTGCGGGCTGCGGCCTGTGCCGCGGAGGCCCTGAAGGCTGAGGACTATGAGGCTCTGGGGGATCTGGTCCACCCGGAGCGGGGGCTGACCTTCACCGCCTTCTCCACCGTGGATCTGAGTGCCGACCGGAATTTTACCGCCGACGAGATCCGCAGCCTGACCGAGAACTCCAGGCAGTATCTGTGGGGCTATGAGGACGGGCGGGGCGGCTCCATCCTGTTGACGATGGAGGAGTTTATACAGCAGTATATCTTTGCTGTGGACTATACCCAGGCTCCCGAGGTGGGCGTGGACCAGGCGGTGCTCAGCGGCAACGCCCTGGAGAATGCGGCCCAGGCCTATCCGGGCTGCCGGTTCGTGGACCTGTGCTACCCGGGGCTGGATCCGGACTTTGGGGGGCTGGACTGGTGCTCCCTGAAGCTGGTGTTTGCCCCCCTGGAGGGACAATGGCGGCTGGTGGGCCTGATCCACAGCCAGTGGACCATCTGACCGGGCGGTCCGGCAGAGGATAAGAGAAATGAAGAGAGGTCGCTTGCCTTGAAAATCGTGATCGTAGGAAACGGTAAGGTCGGGTTTTCCCTGGCGGAACAGCTGGTCCGGGAAAAGTATGATGTGATCATTGTGGATATGCGGGAGGATACCCTCCGCCGTGCCGCCGATGCCCTGGATATTATGAGCGTGAAGGGAAATGGGATCTCCGCCGCCACCCTGATCGAGGCGGGGGTGCCGGACGCGGACCTTCTGGTGGCTGCCACCAACTCGGACGAGATCAACATGGTCTGCTGCCTGACGGCCAAGCACCTGGGGGCCAAGTATACCATTGCCCGCATCCGCAACCCGGAGTATAACACCGGGCTGAGCGATTTGAAGCGGAATATGGGGATCGATATGGTCATCAACCCGGAAAACGCCACGGCAGTGGAGATATCCCGGCTGCTCCGCTTCCCGCCTGCCGCCAATATCGAGACCTTCTGCCGCGGCCGGGTGGAACTGATCGGCTTCCGCCTGCTGGAGGAGGATTTTCTGGTCAACCGGCCCCTCCATGCCCTGTCGGACCAGGTCAAGCAGCTCTCCCTGCTGTTCTGCGCGGTGGAGCGGCCGGGGGGCGAGGTGGTCATTCCCAACGGCTCCTTTGTGCCCCAGGCGGGGGACAAGCTCTACCTCATCGGGCGGCCCTCCAGCCTGGATCAGTTTTTCCGCCTGCTGGGCCGGTACAGCCCCAAGGTGAAAAGCGTCTTTATCGTGGGCGGGGGAAAGATCTCCCTGTACCTGTCGGACGTGCTGGAGAAAATGAAGATGCGGGTCAAGATCGTGGAGATCCAGGAGGAGCGGTGCCGCTTCATCAGCGAGCGGCTCCCCCACACCACGGTGATCTGCGGGGATGGCACCGACCAGGAGCTGCTGGAGTCGGAGCGCCTGACAGCCTCAGACGCCTTTGTGGCCCTCACCGACCGGGACGAGGACAATCTGATCCTCTCTTTGTACGCCATGCAGAAGGGGGTTCAGAAGGTAGTCACCAAGTCCAACCGGCAGAATTATGCTGGCATTGCCCAGACCATCGGGCTGGACAGCGTGATCTCCCCCAAGCTGATTACCGCGGCCCAGATCCTCCAGGTGGTCCGGGGGATGCAGAACTCCCAGGGCAGCGTGATGAATACCCTGTACCGCATCGCCGACGGCTCCGCCGAGGCCATGGAGTTCACGGCCAGCGCCAATACCCGTCACCTGGGAGTACCCCTGCGGGACCTCCACCTGCGGAAGGGGATCCTCATTGCTGTGCTGGCCCGGGGAGGGGATATCATTATCCCAGAGGGCTCCTCCAGCATCCAGGAGGGGGACTCGGTCATTCTGATCTCCCGGGATTTGCGGATCCTGGACCTGAACGACATCTATGAGGATGAGAGCGCCTTCACCGCCTCGGGAGGAAACAATGAACATTAAGCTTGTCCTGAGACTGGTGGGCCGGGTGATGGCGGCGGAGTCCTTTGCGCTGCTGCTGCCCATGGGGGTGGCTCTGCTGTACCGGGAGAGTCCCGTGCCGTTCCTGCTGAGTATCCTGATCATCCTGGCCATCAGCCTGCCTCTGGCCTCCATGCGCACGGAAAAGCACTTTTTCCTCCGGGAGGGCTTTGTCTCCGTGGGGCTGATCTGGCTGGTCACCGGTGTGGTGGGCGGACTGCCCTTCTATTTCTCTGGATATTTTGAGTCCTTTGTGGACTGTATTTTTGAGACCTGCTCCGGCTTTACCACCACAGGAGCCACTATCCTGACGAACATCGAGGCGCTGCCGCGGGGGATCCTGTTCTGGCGCTCCTTTACCCACTGGCTGGGCGGCATGGGCGTGCTGGTGCTGGCCACGGCGATCCTTCCCTCTCTGGGTGTGCCCTCCCACTACCTGACCCAGGCGGAGAGCCCTGGGCCGGTCTTTTCCAAACTGGTCCCCAAGCAGTCCCAGACCTCTAAGATCCTGTATACCATTTATTTTGCCATGACCTCTGTGGAGGCCCTCCTGCTGAAGCTGGCGGGGATGCCCCTGTATGACGCATTGATCCACGCCTTTTCCACCGCGGGGACCGGAGGATTCTCCAACCGGAATGCCAGCGTGGGGGCATACGGAAGCCCGGTGATCGAAATGATCATTGCCGTATTTGCCCTGCTGTTTTCCATCAACTTCAGTATGTACTTTCTGGTGCTCCACCGCCGCCTGAAGGAGGCGCTGAAGAGTGACGAGCTGCGGTTCTTCCTGGGGGTGGTGGCAGCGGCGACCGCCCTGATCACGCTGGATCTGCTCCCCTTGTATCAAAGCGTGCTGGAGAGCCTGCGCTATGCCTTCTTCCAGGTCGCCTCCATCATCTCCACCACCGGATTTGCCACGGCGGACTATGTTTTGTGGCCCCAGCTGACCCAGCTGATCCTGGTCCTGCTGATGTTCTGCGGCGCCTGCGCCGGTTCCACCGGCGGCGGCGTCAAATGCTCCCGGGTGCTGATGCTGCTGCGTGCCATCCGCCGGGAGATCCACCAGATCGCCCACCCCAGGTCGGTGGAGGTGGTCAAGCTGGACGGCAAGGTGGCGGAGGAGTCCACCGTCCACTCCGTCCTGGTTTTTGTCGGGTGTTACAGCCTGATCCTGCTGGGGGCCACCCTGGTGGTGTCTCTCAACGATATGCCCTTTGACGTGTCCTTCTCCGCAGCCCTCACCTGTCTGAGCAATGTGGGTCCCGGTCTGGCCGCCATCGGCCCCACTGGGAACTTTTCCGGGTTCTCCGATCTGTCCAAGCTGGTGCTGTCCCTGTGTATGATCGTGGGACGCCTGGAGATCTTCCCCATCCTGGTCATGTTCAGCGCCCGCACCTGGCGGCGGGACTGAGTCTGCTGAAAAGCCTGTCAAAATGTCTGAGTCGGCATTTTGACAGGCTTTTTTGCGCCAAAACAGCCCTGGATGCGTGCGGCTGGGCGGGAGGATAAAATGCGGGAGTATGAGGCTTAGGACAAACTTAGCGGAATGAATTGCAAGTTAAGAGAAAAATAAAATGAAATTTTCTGTTGCGCTTCCTGCAAAATGTGCTAAAATAGAAATAACACCAAGGATGCATGGCTTATATGATGCGTTATATCCAACTAAGCTGGCATCTTTGGAAAGAAGGAGCGTGGATTGATTTGGAGAACTTGTATTGGATCGGTTTCCTGGGCGCCGCTGCGGCGATTCTGTTCGCGTGGCTGCAAAGCCGGCGGGTGCTGGCCTTTTCAGAGGGCAGCGATGCCATGAAAAAAATCGCCTCCGCCATCCGTTCGGGGGCCAACGCGTATCTGTCCCACCAGTATGCCACCGTGGCCAAGGTCTTTGCGGTGGTGTTCCTCCTGCTGCTGGTCATGGCCTTCGGCACAGGGGGGGCCATGCTCTCCAAATTTACCCCCTTCGCCTTCCTGACCGGCGGGATCTGGTCCATGCTGGCCGGCCTGGTGGGGATGAAGATCGCCACCAACTCCAATGCCCGCACCGCCCAGGCTGCCAGTGAGAGCCTGAACAAGGGCCTGCGGGTGGCCTTCTCCTCCGGCTCTGTCATGGGCTTCACGGTGGTTGGTCTGGGGATGCTGGACATCTCCATCTGGTTTGTGATCCTCCGCCTGGGAGCCGGGATCGACGATCCGGTGACCCTGGGCAACATCATGGTGATGAACGGCATGGGGGCCTCCTTCATGGCTCTGTTCGCCCGCGTGGGCGGCGGCATCTACACCAAGGCCGCCGATGTGGGCGCCGACCTGGTGGGTAAGGTGGAGGCCGGCATCCCCGAGGATGACCCCCGCAACCCCGCCACCATTGCGGACAATGTGGGGGACAACGTGGGCGATGTGGCCGGCATGGGCGCCGACCTGTATGAGTCCTATGTGGGTTCCATTCTGGCCACCTTCTCCCTGGGAGCCTGCGCCGGATATGGCTGGAAGGGCATGATCCTGCCCATCCTGCTGGCGGTATGCGGGATCTTCTGCTCCATTGCGGGCACCTTCTTCGTCAAGACGGAGGAGAACGCCACCCAGAAGTCGCTGCTGCGATCCCTGCGCACGGGGACCTATCTGGCGGCCGCTCTGTCCGCCTTGGCCGCCGCGCCGCTGACCTGGTTTGTCCTGGGGGACTGGGGCGTCTATGCTGCCATCCTCTGCGGGCTGGCGGGGGGCTGCGCCATCGGATATTTCACGGAGTACTACACCTCAGACACCTATAAGCCCACCCAGAAGCTGGCCGCCGCCTCCGAGACCGGCTCGGCTACTGTCATCATCGGCGGTCTGTCCCTGGGTATGATGTCCACCATCGCCTCCATCCTCATTGTGGCCGCCGCCATCCTCATCAGCTTCTATGCCGCAGGCGGCGGGGCTTCCTTCAACCGGGGGCTCTACGGCATCGGCATCGCCGCCGTGGGGATGCTGTCCACCCTGGGCATCACGCTGGCCACCGACGCCTATGGGCCGGTGGCGGACAACGCCGGCGGCATCGCCGAGATGTCCGGCCTGCCGGAGTCCGTCCGGGAGCGCACCGACGCCCTTGACTCTCTGGGCAACACCACCGCGGCCACCGGAAAGGGCTTTGCCATCGGCTCGGCCTCCCTCACCGCCCTGGCCCTGCTGGTCTCCTATGTGAATATTGTGGCAGAGAAGTCGGAGACCGCCCTGGACCTGTCTCTCACCAACCCCCTGATGCTGGTGGGGCTGTTCCTGGGGGCCATGCTTACCTTCGTGTTTTCCGCCCTGACCATGAATGCGGTCCAGACAGCGGCCCAGTCCATCGTGGTGGAGGTCCGCCGCCAGTTCCGGGAGATCGCCGGCATCATGGAGTATCAGACAGATCCGGACTATGCCTCCTGTGTGGCCCTGTGTACCAAGGGCGCGCTGCGGGAAATGGTGGCCCCCGCTCTGCTGGCCATTATCGTCCCCATCCTCACCGGCCTGCTCCTGGGCCCGGAGGGTGTGGTGGGCCTGCTGGGCGGCGTGTCGGTCACTGGCTTTGCCATGGCGGTGTTCATGTCCAACGCCGGCGGAGCCTGGGACAACGCCAAAAAGTACATTGAGGCGGGGCATCACGGCGGAAAGGGCTCCGACTGCCACAAGGCCGCTGTGGTGGGCGACACGGTGGGCGACCCCTTCAAGGACACCTCCGGTCCTTCCCTGAACATCCTGATTAAGCTGGTGTCCACTGTCTCCATCGTGTTCTCCGGCCTGATCGTGGCCTTCCATATTTTATAAAATTTGTCTGCACATAAAATGTAATCAGACTACGGTGCATCACGCCCCGCGTCTCCTGTTTCGGGAGGCGCGGGGCGGCTTTTGTTTGGAGCGTCGTCAATAAAATCGAACGAACAGGACAAAATAACAGAAAAATCCGGCCTGAGTGGCGGCATCCGCCCTTTCGCCTGAAAAAAATCCTGCATTTCCAATTTTTGTCCGGCGGGCTTTCGGTCTGCCGCGATCCGGAAGGGCTTCCAAAGTTTCGCATGGAAACGGCGGGAGACTTCCCCTGGTTTGCCTCCGGCGAAGGCGGTCCATACTGGAACAAGGCGGCCCTGTCCGGCCGCCGGAAACAGGATGGCTGCGGCGGCTTGTCCGGCCATCCGGGGGAGGGATGAGATTGGAACAGAAGAAAAAAAGGCCGCGCCGGCCCGGTCGGGCGGCGGCGGGAGCAGCGGTCCTGGGTCTGCTGCTGGCCTGCCTTCAGCCGGGGCGGACGGCCTGGGCGGCGCCGGACAGACCGGCGGCAGTGGCGGCGGCAGCGGTGGCAGGCGCTGGGGAGGAGGTGATCCCCCTGGGCCGCGCGGTGGGCATCAAGCTGTTCTCGGACGGCGTGCTGGTGGTGGGACTGTCCTCTATTGAAACAGCGGAGGGCCCGGCCGCGCCGGGACGGACCAGCGGCCTGAAGGCGGGAGATGTGATCACCCGCGTGGACCAGACTGAGGTGAATACCATTGAGGAGGTCCAAAAGCTGGTGGCTCAGAAGCGGGACGCACCCATGACCCTTCAGGTCAGAAGGGACGGCGCGGACCTTCAGCTGACGGTTCGGGCCGTTCGATCGGAGGCGGGGGCCTATCAGCTGGGCGTGTGGCTGAGGGACTCCATGGCGGGGATCGGGACCATGACCTTCTATGATCCGCAAAGCGGCGTGTTTGCCGCCCTGGGCCACGGGATCAATGATGTGGATACGGCCAAGCTGATGCCTCTGGAGACGGGGAGCATCATGGAAGCATCTGTGTCCGATGTAAAGCGGGGCCGGGCGGGGGAGCCCGGTGAGCTCCACGGAGAGTTCAACCTCACCGAGGACCTGGGGGAGCTGTATGCCAACACCGACCGGGGAATCTTTGGACGGCTGGACGGAAAGCAGCTGGCCCAGGGCCTGGAGCCGGTGGAGGTAGCCGCCCGGGATCAGGTGCATGAGGGTAAAGCTGTCATCCGCTCCAACATCTCCGGTGAGCGGGTGGAGGAGTACAGCATCGAGATCACCCGCCTCTACCCGGAGACAGAGGGAGAGACCCGCAACATGATGATCCGGGTGACCGACCCACGCCTGCTGGACGCCACCGGCGGGATCGTGCAGGGGATGAGCGGCAGCCCCATCCTTCAGGATGGCCGCCTGGTGGGGGCCGTTACCCACGTCCTGGTCAATGACTCCACCCGGGGATACGGCATCCTGGCGGAGAATATGCTCCAGGCGGCACAGAGCGCCCAGGCCAGCGCCGCATAGCAGAAACACCAAAATAGACAGGGCGGGGCTTCGGCCCCGCCCTGTCCGGTACTGGGAGACTCTTGAAATTCAGGTTGGTCTATGGCATAATAAAGGCGATAAAAGCAGCTGGTTGGCTCCACAGGGGAGGGACAGACGCAATGATGGTTTCAACAAAAGGCCGCTATGCCCTGCGGGTGATGATCGACTTGGCGGAGCATGACGACGACCGGTTTATCCCGCTAAAAGAGATCGCGGCCCGACAGGGGATCTCGGAAAAATATCTGGAGAGCATCGTCAAGCTGCTGGCACGCAGCGGCGATCTGGTCGGGATGCGGGGCAAGGGTGGCGGCTACCGCCTGACCCGCCCGCCGGAGGAGTACACCGTGGGCAGCATCCTCCGTTTGACGGAGGGGGGGCTGGTGCCGGTGAACTGTCAGGGCCTGTCTGAGGAGGGGCAGTGCGGCCGCTCCGCTGACTGCCCCACCTTCCCTCTGTGGAAGGGGCTGGACGAGGTGATCAACCAGTATCTGGACAGCATCACATTGGCGGAACTGCTCTCTCCGGAGAGGGAAACGACGTGTCAGTGTACGGAGCAGGGCTGAAAGTTTGAAACGGAAACAGCGCGCGGCGCGGAAGCTATGCTTCCGCGCCGCGCGCTGTTCGTCAGGGGAGAAGTCACTGGGCCACGATGACCCGGATGCGGCCGCCCTGGTTCTCCGCTCGGTCATACCAGCCGGTGAGGGACAGCCCCAGCTCCTGGACCCGGTCCAGGGTGGACAGGAAGTAATCCCGGTCCCGCCGCTCATAGACGATGACCTCATCGGCCAGACGGTACTGACGGCTGCCGGATACCAGCTTGCCGCCGCTGATCTTGTCGGCCTTTACCGAGGTGAGGGGAAGGATGCGGTCGGGGGAGGCGGGGTCGCCGTCCACCAGGACGGGCCCGGCCTGCACCGGGTAGCGGGTGCTGGTAGCGGGGATGGAGTAGGACGTGCCGCCCACGTCGTATTCATAGGAGTAGCTGGCGTAGAAGCCCTCGCCCAGGGTCTCCATGCGGGTGAGCACGCCGTAGCGGTAGGCGTCGCCGGTGGCGTTGTTGAGCACCATGCGGTCGATCTCTCCGCTGCCGTTGAGAGAGTAGTAGGTCACCTTTCCGCTGGCCAGATCCATCCCGGCCAGGCGGCTGGGGAAGATCTTGACCGCGTTTCCGCCGGCGGCGTCCAGGATCTCGGCGTTGGGCGCGATGGCGTGGGTCCCGAGCTTCAGTCCGTCGGCGGACACCTTACCGGACAGAGCGGGGGAACTGAGGCGCTTCAGGGTGACCTTGCCGTCGGAGCCGATGTTGATGCCCACCGGGTCGCCTGCCTCCAGATAGTTGGCGGTCCAGGGATAGCTGTATGTGCTGCCGTCGGTGGACAGGATGGTGACGGTGTCCGCAGTATAGGAGCCGCCGTGCCCATCGTCATAGGAGCCGCGCTCCGTCCGGACCACCACGCCGCAGCGCTCGGTCTGGGCGGCGCTGGGGGCGGCCACAGCGGCCACTCCGCCGGTGCGGCCCAGCAGCAGGGTGACAGTGTCCCCCACTCCGTACTGTCCCAGGTCGGACAGGGCGTAGGCGGCGGAGGCGCTCTCGATGGGATAGGTCCGTCCGGCGATCTGCACCGACTCCGGAGAGGCGGCGGAGGGCGTCAGGGCCTGGATCACACCCACCGCCCGGTCAGAGGAGACCCACAGGGCCCGCATGGTCTGATTCCAGTAGATCACATCGTTGGTCTGGATGGCGGCGAGGGTGGACGCCTTCCCGTCCCGGGTCACCGTGACGCCGGAGAGGGGGAAGGGGATGGCGCTGTGCCAGTCGCCGGAGGCCACCAGGGGGCCGTTCATCTCCCCGTTCACCAGGGCCACCAGGTCTACCTCTCCGGCGGCGTTGAGGGAGTAGCCCAGCGTGGTGAGATAGGGCTGGCCCTCCTTGTTTTTGGCGGAGAGAAGGTTATAGAACAGGTACATGGCGTCGTGCCGGGTGAGGGGGGCGGAGGCGGCCTGAGCGGTGAGGCCCTTGTCCAGCCCCAGGCTGTGATACAGGGCCATCTGAGGGCTGGGATAGGCGCCGGAGTAGTCCGCGGCGGAGTAGCCCAGCAGCCCCAGGGCGATGGTCGCCCCCTCCGCCAGGGTGATGGAGCTGGCGGGGCGGAAGGTGCCGTCGGAGTAGCCGGAGATCAGCCCGGCGGCCACACCGGCCTCCACAAAGCCTGCGGCCCAGTGGGTATAGGGTACGTCGGGATAGGGGGAGGTGGATGCCTCGCCCACCTGGTCACCCTTGGGACTTGCCTTCACGGCCATGGTGATGAATTCGGCCCGGGTGACGGTCCGGGACAGGCGGAGATCGCCGCCGGCGTCGCCGGCCATGATGCCCAGGGCGGTGATGACCTGGGCGACCTCCTCCTGGGCGGGGATGCTCCCCGCGGCAAAGCCGGGCAGGGCCAGGCTCAGGGAGAGGCAGCAGGCCAGCAGGCCGGTCATGATACGTTTTTTCATAGGCCAAAAACTCCTTTTGAATGAGGAATGAGGAATGAGGAATGAGGAATTAGGAATGAGGAATTAGGATGTGCGCCGAAGGGGAGGACTGTTCGCCGCCAGAGCGGTCCTGATTTCTGATTTGCATTAGTCGTACCGCAGTGCGTCGATGGGATTCAGCTTCGCCGCTTTGTTGGCGGGCAGATAGCCGAACAGCACGCCGATGCCCACGGAGACGCCGAAGCTGATGGCCACGGAGCCGAAGGTGGGCGCGGCGGAGAAGGAAGCCCCTCCACCCATCTGAGCGGCCAGCATCCCGCCCAGCAGAGCGCCCACGCCGGTGGCCAGCAGATAGCCCAGAGCAATGCCCAGCAGCCCGCCGATGGCGGAGGTGGTCCCGGCTTCGATGACGAACTGGCGGCGGATGTCCTTCCGCTTGGCTCCCAGGGATTTGCGGATGCCGATCTCCCGGGTGCGCTCGGTGACGGAGACCAGCATGATGTTCATAATGCCGATGCCGCCCACCAGCAGGGAGATGGCGGCGATGGCCACCAGCACGCCGATGGCCACGCCCATCATGGCGTTGATGAGGTTGGCCTGCTCCTCCATGGTCTGGGTGAAATAGGCGTCCATATCCCCCTGGAAGCGGTCATAGAGCATACTGTCGATGATCTCCTTGGCCTGGGCGGCGGTCTCGCCGGAGGTGCTGGTGAAGATGTACAGGGTCACATACCGGGCTCCCATGAGCTCCAGGGCGTTTTCATAGGGAATGTAGATCTGGTCGTCCGGCCCGCCCTTCAGCATCTCGCCGGTGCTCAGCTGATCCAGCACGCCGATGACGGTGTAGGACGCGCCGTTGATGGACAGAGTCTGTCCCAGGGCGTCCCCCTGAAAGGCCTCCTGGGCCAGATAGGCCCCAATGACGCACACGTTGCTCCGCCGCTCCACATCCAGGAAGGAGAGGAAACGCCCGGCGGTCAGCTTCTGTCCCCCGTCCATGGTGGCCTGGGTCTCATTTTTGAACATGACCTCGCTGACGCCGTACAGCTGGGTCTTGTCGAATTTCTCGTCCCCCCGGCGCAGGGTGGCCTGGAAGGAGACGTATGGGGAGACGCCGGTGAGGACCTCGGGGTGCTCCTCCACCAGCTGGTACATATCGTCCGGGTCCAGATCCATGGTGGAGCCGTCGCCCCGGCCCCACACATAGGTCTGCATCATGTTGACCCCCAGCTTCTCCACCTGTTCGTCCACCATCCCCTGCACTCCGTTGCCCAGAGCCAGGATGACGATGACCGAGGCCACGCCGATGATGATGCCCAGCATGGTCAGCAGGGAACGCATTTTGCTGGTGGTCAGGGACTTCAGCGCCAGGCGGAAGGACTGTCCAAAGTTCATACCGCTCCCTCCTGTTCTGCTATGTCCGCCTCCGGCGGCTCATCGGGCTGGACCACTGCCCGGGGGTCGTGGGCGTCCCCGTCATAGATGATCCTGCCGTCCTGAAGGCGGATGATCCGGTCGGCCCGGACGGCGATGGAGTTGTCGTGGGTGATGAGCACCACAGTGTCCCCCTCCCGATTCAGCTGCTTCAAAAAACTCAGCACCTCCCGGCCGGTGCGGGAGTCCAGCGCGCCGGTGGGCTCGTCGGCTAGGATCACCGAGGGGCTGCCCGCCAGGGCGCGGGCGATGGAGACGCGCTGCTGCTGGCCGCCGGAGAGCTGGGAGGGCAGATGCTTCCACTTGTCTGCCAGTCCCACCCGCTCCAGAGAGCGGATGGCCCGATCCCGGCGCTCCTCCGCCGGGACCCCGGCGTACAGCAGGGGCAGCTCCACGTTTTCCAGCACGGACAGCTTGGGGATCAGGTTGTACTGCTGGAAGATAAAGCCCAGCATTTTGTTTCGGATCTCCGCCTGCTGGTCGTCGTCCATGGTGGACACGTCCACGCCCCCCAGGTGGTAGGAGCCGGAGGTGGGCACGTCCAGGCAGCCGATGATGTTCATGGCGGTGGACTTGCCTGAGCCGGAGGAGCCTACGATGGCCACGAACTCCCCCTGGTCGATGGAGAGGCTGACGCCGTCCAGGGCGTGGACCGTCTCGTCCCCCATGGGGTAGATTTTATAGACGTCTTTCAGTTCGATCAGATGTGTCACGAAGCTCAGCCTCCCGAAGCCATCACGGCGGTGGAGCCTGCGGAGCCGTCAGTTGACTGGATGGGGACCAGCACGGTCTCGCCCTCCTCCAGGCCGGAGAGGATCTCCACATAGTCCTGGCTGCTGCGGCCCAGCTCCACCTGGCGCGTCTCCAGCTTGGCGGGGTCGAGCACGGAGCCGTCCTCCCCCAGGGCCCCATCCGGGGCCACCAGGACCGTGTTGCCGCCGGAGACGGCAGGGGTTGGGATGCAGAGCGCCTGCTGTGCCTGCTCCACGATGATGTCGGCGGACACGTTCACGCCGGGGTTGAGGGCGCCGTACTCGGAGAGCAGAATGGTGACCGGATATGTGGTGAAGCCGTCTGTGGTGGTCCCGTTGATGTTCACCTTCTCCACGGTGCCCAGGAAGGTCTCGCCGGGAAGAGCCTCAGCGGTGATCTCCACGCTCTGGCCGGGCCGGATCTTGCCGATGTCCAGCTCGCTGACGTTCATTTTCAGTTCCAGCTGCTCCAGGTCGTAGATCACGGCCAGAGCCCCGGACTCACTGCCGTCCAGCTGATCCCCGGCTTTCAGGTTCTTTTCGATGACTGTGCCGGAGATGGGGGAGGTGATGGTGTAGTTCTCCAGGACCTCCTGGGCGCTCTGGAGGGAGAGTTGCGCGTTCTGGAGGGAGAGGGCGGCGTTTTGCAGGGCGGTCTCTGCGGCGGAGCCGCCCAGCGTGGCCAGCGGCTCCCCGCCGGAGATCCGGCTGCCCACCGAGACGTTCAGGGCGGTGACCTCGCCCCCGGCCTGGGCGGTGATGGTCTGGCTCAGGCGGGCCTCAAAGGAGCCGCCCGCGGCGCAGGAGACGGTCCCCACTTTGGCAGTGGCGCTGGTGGCCTCGGTGAGTGCGCCGGGATTGTCCACCCGGATCTTCACCTGCCGGACCAGGGAGCCGCCGATGCCCACCTGATCGGCCCCGGCCACATACTCCACAGTGCCGGGCAGGGTCTCCAGGGTGCCTGCCAGGGTGACCTGGGCGCTCTGCCCCACAGAGATCCGGGCTGCGTCAGCCGACTGGAAGGGGAGGGTGAGGGTCATGGAGGAGGTGTCGGAGATGTCCGCGATGGGGGAGCCGGCGGAGACCAGGTCCCCCTTCTTCACATACAGCTTCTGCACCACACCGGAGCCGGAGGCCCGGGGCCGCAGGCCGTCCGCGGTGCTGTCATAGGTCAGCTGAGCCTGCTGAACGGCCAGCTGGGCCTGTTCCAGGGCGGTGGCGGCGCTGCCCGGATCGATGCGGTAGAGCAACTGTCCCTTTTCCACCCGGTCGCCGTCCTGGAAGGGGGCCTCCAGGATCTCGCCGGAGACCAGCGCCCCCACCTGATAGGACTCGATGGGGGTCATGGTGCCGGAGCCGTCCACCGAGACGGTCAGATCCTGCCGCTGGACGGCGGCGGGCTGGTACTGTCCGGAGGCGGCTGCCGGACTGCCGAAGAGCAGAGGGCGCAGGAGCAGAAAGAGGATCCCCGCCGCGGCGAGGATCAGGACCAGCCGCTTGAGCCATTTTCTGCGCTTTTTGGGGAGCTGGAAGCGGGGAGCGGCAGAGAGACGCTCCGGGGTCTCCGGCTGTACCGGCGCTTCCGGGGTGAGTTGTGTGGTTTCCATGGCATTGACTCCTTACTATGTACAGTTGTGCAGAGCGCCGGGCGCGGGCGCAGGCCGGGGCAGTGTGCCCTCTAAGAGCTGCCTCTATCTTACTGCCGGGGGATTAGCTTTCCCGAAAGAAAGGCTTAAATTTTCATTAAATTTTGCCCGGCGGCACTACGGTACACCCTCCACCTGGGGGAAGGTCAAGGAAAAAATGTCGGAGCGGGCTGTTTCAGCGGACAAAAAGGCCCCGAGGCGTCCGGATGGACGTCCCGGGGCTTGGAGAGGCTTACTCCAGGCAGGAGAGAATGGCCTGGGCCGCGCCGTCATGGCCGTTGTCCGCAACAGTGCGGACGGCCGCCGCCTGCACCTGAGGGGCGGCGTTCCCCATGGCGATGGGACAGCCTACCGCCTGGAGCATCTCCAGGTCGTTGGCGCTGTCCCCCACGGCGGCGCAGCGCGCCAGGGGGATGCCCCACATCAGGGCGAGGAGGGCCAGGGCGCGGCCCTTGTTCACCCCTGCGGGGACCAGCTCAAAGTCGTGGTCGTTGGAGGCGGTGAGGGACACGCCGGGCAGGGCGGCCAGTTCTTCCAGGGGGTAGTCCCCCGGCTTCTGATCTCCGTGGAGCTTGGTCAGGGGCAGGCCGTGCTCTGCCAGGTAGGCCAGGGGATCCGGAGTGTCAACGGCGCGGCTGTGAAAGACAGAGAAGGGGTAGGTGCGCTGGAGGGAGCGGCGGGAGAAGGGGTCCAGAAGGATCTCTTCCCCGGCGAAGATCATCAGCTCGATGTCACGGCCCAGGCACAGCTCCAGGGCACGTCGCCCGGTCTCCTCCGGCAGGTCCCAACGGCGCAGGTGTCTGCCGGTGCGGGCGTCGCACAGGGCTGCGCCCCCCAGGCAGACAGCCAGACTGTCGCACCCCGCCAGCTTGGAGAAGTGCGCCGCCTCCCCGCCGGAGCGGCCGGTGGACAGCACCACCTTGACTCCGGCGGCCCGGGCGGCCTGCACGGCCTCCAGAGAGGCGGGGGAGATCTCACCCGCCGGATCCAGGAACGTGCCGTCCAGATCCAGGGCGATCAGATCGATTTTTCCCATGAAACACCATACCTTTCAGCCCGCCGGAGCAGGTATGAACGGCTCCGGCGGGCTATGTCAGAAATTGCGGGAGGGTCAGCAGAGCTCCGGCTCACACAAAGCCCAGCAGCAGGCCGGCCGTGTGGACCAGGAACGCGGCGAGGTACGCCACGCCGATCTGCCAGGCGATGGAGAACAGGGTCCACCTGGTGCTGTTCATCTCCCGGGCCAGGGTGGACACCGCCGCCACACAGGGAACATACAGCAGAATGAACACCAGCATGGAGAGGGCGGACAGGGGGGTGAAGCCGGTCATGGCAGCGGCCACCTGGGCGCTGGTGGCGGTGAGGGCGAAGCCGTAGAACATGGACAGGGAGGAGACCACCATCTCCTTGGCCACAAGGCCGGTGAGCAGGGCCACTGCCGCCTGCCAGAAGCCAAAGCCCAGCGGGGCGAAGATGGGGGCGATCCAGCCGCCCAGGGAGCCCAGCATGGACTGGGAGGCGTCGTCCACCATGTGCAGGGAGAAGTCGAAGGACTGGAGCAGCCACAGGACCATGGACATCAGCAGGATCAGGGTGCCTGCCTTGATGAGGAAGCCCTTCACCTTCTGCCAGACGTGGGTGGCGATGTTTTCAAAGGAGGGCAGGCGGTAGGGGGGCAGCTCCAGCACAAAGGGGGCGGGCTCTCCGGCGAAGAGGGTGCGCTTGAAGAGAATGCCGGACAGGATACCCACCAGCATCCCGAGCACATACAGGCCAAAGATCACCAGACCGGCCCAGGGGCCGAAGAAGGCCCCGGCGATCATGCCATAGACGGGCAGCTTGGCCGAGCAGGACATGAAGGGGACCAGGAGAATGGTCATCCGCCGGTCCTTCTCATTCTCCATGGTGCGGGCCCCCATGATGGCGGGGACCGAGCAGCCAAAGCCCATGAGCATGGGGATGAAGGCCTTTCCGCTCAGACCAAAGCGCCGCAGCAGCCGATCCATGATGAAGGCGGCCCTGGACATATAGCCCGAGTCCTCCAGGAAGGACAGGAAGAAGAACAGCAGGGCGATCTGGGGCAGGAAGGAGAGCACGCCGCCCACGCCGGCGATGATGCCGTCGCACACCAGGCTGATGAGCACAGGGGAGACGCCGGCGGCGGTCAGGGTCCCGTCCAGCCAGCCGGAAAACAGGTCGATCAGAGCGCTGACGCCGTTTTGCAGCCAGGAGCCGAAGGGGCCGAAGGTGATGACGAACATGGCCAGCATGGCGCACAGGAACAGGGGGAGGGCTGTGTACTTGCCAGTGACCACCCGGTCGATCCGCTCGCTGAGGGTGGGGCCGGAGGCGGCGTGGCCCCTGGATACAGAGGCGGCGACCACCCGCTCGATGTACTGATAGCGGCTGTCGGCGATCAGAGTCTCCCGGTCGCCCAGGTCGCTGGAGCCCTCATACTCGGCGATGATGCCTTGCAGTTCCTCCTGCACTGCCCGGGGCAGATGCAGGGCCTCCTCCACCAGCTTGTCCCCCTCCAGCAGCTTGATGGCCGCCCAGTGGGCGGGGAGGCGGGCGGCATAGGCGTAGTCGTGAAGCAGTTCGCCCATGCGGTGGTGGATGTCGTGGGTAAAGCTGTCGTACAGGTCGTCGGGCTCAAAGGTGTAGCCCAGGTGCATCTGCCGGTGGGCCACCTGGAGCAGCTCGTCCAGCCCCTGGCCGGTCTTGGCGGTGATGGGGACCACGGGGACGCCCAGCTGCCGGGAGAGGTGCTCCACATCGATGGAGTCCCCACGGGCCTCCACCTCGTCCATAAAGTTCAGGGCCAGCACCAGGGGGCGCTCCAGCTCCAGCAGCTGGACGGTGAGGTAGAGGTTGCGTTCCAGGTTGGTGGCGTCCACGATGTTCAAAATGGCGTCCGGACCTTCACCGATGATGAAGTCCCGGGCCACGATCTCCTCCATGGAGTAGGGGGACAGAGAGTAGATCCCCGGCAGATCCACCACCGTCAGTTCCCGGTCGCCCAGGCGGGCGGTGCCCTCCTTTTTTTCCACGGTCACCCCGGGCCAGTTGCCCACATATTGATTGGAGCCCGTGAGGGCATTGAACAGGGTGGTCTTGCCGCAGTTGGGGTTGCCCGCCAGGGCAATGCGCATGGGGCGGCTGTCGTGGGCGCTGTGGTCATAGGGGCGCTCGTGCTGCTCCAGCTCGTGGACGTGGTCCTGAAGCTGCTTGCGGGTCCGCTCCGGATCGGTGCGGTGGGCGGCGGCCTCCCGGGCGGCGGGACGGCGGGGCGCGCCAATGCGGATCTGGGCGGCGTCATCCTTTCGCAGAGACAGCTCATAGCCCCGGAGGGAGACCTCCAGGGGGTCGCCCAGGGGGGCCACCTTGGTCACCTTCACCGTGGTCCCCGGGGTCAGACCCATATCCACCAGCCGGCGCTTGACCGCCCCCGACTGGTTGCCCACAGACAGGATCATGCCGCTCTGTCCGGGAACAAGATCCTGAAGGGTGCGGGGGGAATAGGACTGTTGTTGTTCCATGATGCTCCTTCTTTCCGGTCCCAAAGTCAATCCTGGGATCGATTCGGCTTTATTTTAACGAAAAAGACGGGGATTTTCAAGACGAAGGAGAAACTTTGGAGAAGGTGGAAAAAAGACGGGGCCGGACTGGCGCGCCAGGAGCAAATATGGTAAAATAACAGATAAACTTTTTTGAGAGCGATCTAGATTGGGAAAGGAACGAATGAGAATGAAACGACTGCTTACGGTCCTGGCGGCGGCTGTGCTGCTGCTGACTGCCTGCGCCCCCGGAGGGGGGGACGCCTCCGCCTCTGTCCCCGAGGCCTCCAGCGGCGCGGAGCAGAGCGCCCAGGGGGCCTGTACCTTTACCGACAGCCTGGGAAATGCCGTGGAGCTGGAGCAGCCCCCCAAGCGGGTCGCCGCCCTGCTGGGCAGCTATGCCGAGACCTGGCTGCTGGCCGGAGGAGAAGTGGCGGCGGTCACCCAGGACGCCTATGACGAGCGGGGCCTGGAGCTTCCGGAGGACACCGTGAATCTGGGCGCCAACCAGCAGCCCGACCTGGAGGCCCTGCTTGCCGCCGAGCCGGACCTGGTGCTGCTCACCCCGGACCTGGACGGGCAGATGGGGCTGCGGGACAGCCTGGAGGCCGCCGGGATCCCCGCCGCCTGGTTCAAGGTGGAGACCTTTGACGACTATCTGAATATGCTGAAGATCTGTACCGATTTGACAGGCCGGTCCGACCTGTACCAGAAAAACGGGCTGGACATCCAGAGCAGCATTGACGCGGCCATCGCCTCCGTGCCGGAGGGGGAGGGCCCCACGGTGCTGCTGCTGCGGGCCTATTCCAGCGGGGTGCGGGCCAAAAACAGCGACAACATCGCCGGGGCCATGCTGAAGGACCTGGGGGCGGTGAACATCGCCGACAGCAACAGCGGTCTGCTGGAGGACCTTCAGATGGAGTCTATCCTGGCCGCTGACCCGGAGTTTATCTTCGTCACCACCATGGGGGCCAGTCAGGAGGCCGCCCTCAAGAGCTTGGACGAGCTGCTCCACAGCGACCCGGCCTGGCAGACCCTCACCGCGGTGAAGGAGGGCCGGGTGGAGGTGCTGCCCAAGGACCTGTTCCACTATAAGCCCAACGCCCGCTGGGGCGAGAGCTATCAGATGCTGGCGGAGCTGATGTATGGAAGCGGTGAGACGGCATAAGGGGCTTCTGATGCTGGCCCTGCTGGCCGGGACGGCCGCCGCCGCCCTGCTGAGCCTGTGCGTGGGCTCCGTCAGCCTCCCGCTGAGAGAGGTGGCCGCCGCCCTGCTGGGCCGGGGCCAGGGAGTGAGCGGCTCCATCGTACTGTATGCCCGCCTGCCCCGGATGCTGGCCGCGCTGGTATGCGGCTGTGCCCTGGCAGTGGGAGGCGTCATCATCCAGGGTGTGCTGGGCAATCCCCTGGCGGGGCCCAACATCATCGGGGTCAACGCCGGGGCTGGGCTGGGGGCTGTCTTGTGCTCTGCCCTGCTGCCCGCCTCCATGACAGCGGTGCCGGCGGCGGCCTTTGCCGGGGCGCTGTGCGCCTGTGTGCTGGTCTACACCCTGGCCCGCCGGACAGGGGCCAGCCGGATCACCCTGGTGCTGGCCGGTGTGGCCATCAGCAGCATCCTGTCCGCCGCCATCGACGCGGTCTCTATCCTCTTTCCGGAGGCCGCCCTGGGGGCCAACGCTTTTATGGTGGGGCGGCTGGCCGGAGTGACGCTGGAGATGCTGAGACTGCCCGCCCTGCTCACCGTTCTGGCGTCCGGTGCGGCCCTGGCCCTGAGCTATGAGCTGGATCTGCTCTCCCTGGGGGACGAGGTGGCCCAGTCGGTGGGCCTGTCCACCCGCCTGGCCCGGAGCGCCCTGCTCACCCTGGCGGCGGTGCTGTGCGGCGCGGCGGTGAGCTTTGCCGGGCTGGTGGGCTTTGTGGGCCTGCTGGTCCCCCACGCCGCCCGGTTCCTGGTGGGGACCCGGCACCGGGATCTGCTTTTGGCCTCCATGCTGCTGGGGGCGCTGCTGGTGACCGTGTGCGACCTGCTGGGCCGGGTGCTCTTTGCGCCCTTCGAGCTCCCGGTGGGCATCCTGCTGTCTCTGCTGGGCGGCCCCTTCTTCCTGTGGCTCCTGTTTCGCCAGAGAGGGGGGCGGCGGCTGTGATGGAATTGAGAGAGGTGACCGCAGGCTACGGCGGCGCCGATGTGGTAAAGGGGATCTCCCTGCGCTTTCAGCCCGGGGAGGTCACCGTGCTGGCGGGGCCCAACGGCTGCGGCAAGTCCACACTGCTCCGGGCTGCGGCCCGGCTGCTCCCTCTGAGCGGGGGACAGGTCCTGGTGGACGGGGCGGACACCGCCGGCTGGGGCAGCCGGACGTTTGCACGGCAGGCGGCCCTGCTGCCCCAGTCCCGGCCGGTGCCGGAGATCACCGTGGAGGCCCTGGTGCTCCACGGGCGCTTCCCCTATCTGGGCTATCCCCGGCGATATGGCACGGCGGACCGGGCTGCGGCCCGGTCTGCCATGGAGCGGGCGGGGGTGCTGGAGCTGGCGGAGCTGAATGTGGCCCGCCTGTCCGGCGGCCAGAGACAGAAGGTCTATCTGGCCATGGCCCTGGCCCAGGACACCCCGGTGCTCCTGCTGGATGAGCCTACCACCTTCCTGGACATCGGCTGTCAGCTGGAGCTGGCCCGCCTGATGCGGGAGACGGCGGCGGAGGGCAAGGCGGTGGTCATGGTGCTCCATGACCTGAACCTGGCGCTGGGCTGCGCCCACCGGGTGGCGGTGATGGAGGAGGGGCGGCTCCGGGCCTGGGGGACCCCGGCGGAGATCTATGCCGGCGGAGCGCTGGAGCAGGTCTTTGGCGTGAAGGTCCACCGCACAGAGTTGGAGGACGGGACGGAGCAGTATCTGTTCACCCGCAGAGGGCCCTGAGCCCGGAAGAGCGCCGCAACCAGCGGCAGGAGGATGAGAGATGAGACAAGCGCTGCTGGCAGTCAGCTTTGGGACCTCTGTGGAGGAGGCCCGGGCCCTGGATCTGGCCGGGGTGGAGCGGGCCCTGCGCCGTGCTGTCCCGGAGCTCCCGTTTGACCGGGCCTATACCAGCCCAACGGTGCGGCGGATCCTGGCGCGGCGGGGAGAGCGGGTCCCGGGCCTGGAGGAGGCGCTGGAGTCCCAGGCGGCTGCTGGCACAGAGGAGCTGTATGTGGTCCCAACCCATGTACTCCCCGGCGCGGAGTACGACCGGGTGGCGGAGACTGCGGCCCGGTTCCGCCCCCGCTTTTCTGCGCTGCACCTGGGCCGGCCCCTGCTGTGGGATACGGCGGGGGTGCGGGCCCTGGCCCAGGTGCTGGACAGCCTCTGGCCTGCGGTCCCGGGAACGGCGGCGGTCCTGGTGGGCCACGGGAGCGGCCATCCGGGCAGTATGGCGTATCCCGCCCTTCAGGGGGTGCTGGAGCTGATGGGCCGCTCCGATCTGGTGGTGGGCACGGTGGAGGGCTGGCCCGACCAGGCGGCGGTGCTGAAGCGGCTGGAGGCCCTGGAAGTGGAGCGGGTCATCCTTCTGCCCCTGCTGCTGGCGGCGGGAGTCCACGCCCGGGAGGATATAGCCGGCCCCCAGCCGGACAGCTGGATCAGCACCCTGAAGGCCGCCGGATTTCAGACTTGGGCGCGGCTGGAGGGCATGGGGCGTCTGCCCCAGATCCAGGCCCTGTATCAGGCGGGGCTGGAGCGGCTGCGGGAGGGGGCGGCGGACCGTGCCCTTTGAGCACTATGTGACCGCCGGAGGAAAGCGGCTGCGCTGCGGCTATACCACCGGCACCTGCGCCGCCCTGGCGGCTGCTGCGGCCGCCCGGCTGCTGCTCACCGGACGCGCCCCGGAGACAGTGTCTCTGCGTACCCCCAAGGGATGGGTCGTGGAGGTCCCGGTGGAGGCGCCCCGTCTGGAGGAGGGGGCAGCCTGCTGCTGTGTGACCAAGGATGGCGGCGACGATGTGGACGCCACCCATGGGCTGACCGTCTGCGCCCGGGTGGAGGCGGCGGCAGGGGAATCGGTCCTTCTCCAGGGCGGTCCCGGGGTGGGCCGGGTCACCCGCCCCGGCTTGGACCAGCCGGTGGGGGAGTGGGCCATCAACCGCGTTCCCCGACAGATGATCCGGGAGGCGGTGGACGCCGTCCGGCGGGAGCTGGACGAGCCCGGCGGGCTGCGGGTCACCATCTCCGTCCCGGGAGGTGAGGCGGCTGCCCGCAGGACCTTCAACCCCCGCCTGGGGGTGGAGGGTGGGATCTCCATTCTGGGCACCTCCGGCATTGTGGAGCCCATGAGCGTCCAGGCCATCGTGGAGACCACGGCTCTGGAGCTGCGGCAGGTCGCCGCCGGCGGGGCCAGGCAGCTGGTGCTTACCCCCGGGAATTACGGCATGGAGTTCCTGGCCCGGGGCGGTGTGGCCCTGCCTGCTGAGGTCCCGGTGGTCCGCTGTTCCAACTTTATCGGGGAGGCCCTGGACGGGGCCGGAGCGGAGGGCTTCTCTGCGGTCCTGCTGGTGGGCCACATCGGCAAGCTGGTGAAGCTGGCCGGGGGCATTATGAACACCCACTCCCGCTGGGCGGACGGACGGGCGGAGTTGTTCTGCGCCCACGCCGCCCTGTGCGGGGCGGACCGGGACACCGCTCAGGCGCTGATGGACAGCGCCACCGCCGACCAGTGCCTTTCGGTGCTGGAGCGGGCGGGACTTCGGGAGCCGGTGATGGATTCCCTGCTGGAGGCGGTCCAGCGCCATTTGGAACGGCGGGCGGCGGAGCAGTTCTCTGTGGGTGCAGTGCTGTTCAGCAATCAATACGGCCTTTTGGGGATGACCCGGGGCGCAAAGGAGATCTTGGAAGCATGGCAGACAAGCTAGGAACCTTTTACGGTGTGGGGGTGGGCCCCGGGGACCCGGAGTTGCTGACCCTGAAGGCGGTGCGGGTGCTGGAGTCCTGTCCGGTGCTGGCCGCGCCCCAGATGGCCTCCGGGGAGATGACCGCCCTGAGCATCGCCCGGCAGGCGGCCCGGCTGGAGGGCAAGACCCTGCTGCCCCTGCGCTTTACCATGTCCCGGGACCGGGAGGAGCAGGCGGAGGGACACCGGCGGGCGGCGGACGCGGTGCGCCCCTATCTGGAGGCCGGCCAGGATGTGGCCATGGCGATCCTGGGAGATGTGTCCATCTACTCCACCTACTGCTATATGATGGAGCTGCTGAAGGCGGAGGGGTTTCCCTGTGTGATGGTGCCCGGTGTGCCCAGCTTCTGCGCAGTGGCTGCCCGGCTGGGCCGGAGCCTGACGGAGCCGGACCGGCCCCTCCACATCATCCCCGGCGGTGGCCCGGGGCTGGGTGAGGCGCTGGATCTGCCGGGGGGCAAGGTGCTGATGAAGGCTGGAAAAAGCCACCAGAAGCTGCTGGAGGAGCTGGAGACCCGGGAGCTGCTGGGCCGGGCGGCCATGGTGGAGAACTGTGGTCTGCCGGAGGAGCGGACGTTTGCAGATCTGAGGAAAAAACCTGATTCCAAAGGGTATTTTACCACCATTATAGTCCTGTAAGGCGTTGAAAATGCGGGGCGATCCGCCAGTCCGCTCGATTGGGCGGTCAGACCGGAGCGCCCTGGACCGGAGAGACAAGGAGAGCAGATATGGTGCATTTTGTGGGGGCGGGGCCTGGCGGCCCCGATCTGATCACCCTTCGGGGGGCAGAGCTGCTGGGCCGGGCGGACTGCGTGGTGTACGCCGGGAGCCTGGTGAATCCGGCCCTGCTGGGCCTGGTCCGGGAGGGCGTCCCGGTCTATAACAGTGCCCAGATGACCCTGGAGCAGGTGCTGGAGGTGCTGGAGGAGACCCACCGCCGGGGGGGAGATACCGTCCGCCTCCACACTGGGGATCCCTGCCTATATGGAGCCATCCGGGAGCAGATGGACGCCCTGGACGCCCGGGACATCCCCTGGGATGTGACGCCGGGCGTGTCCTCCTTCTGCGGGGCGGCCGCCGCGGCGGGGGAGGAGTACACCCTTCCGGGGGTCAGCCAGTCGGTCATCATTACCCGGATGGCGGGGCGCACCCCGGTGCCTGAGGGAGAGGGGATCGCCGCCCTGGCCGCCCACGGTGCCACAATGGTGATCTTCCTGTCCGCCGGGATGCTGGAGGCGTTGTCGGAAGAGCTGCAAAAGGGGGCCTATACGGCGGATACCCCCGCGGCGCTGGTGTATAAGGCCACCTGGCCGGAGGAGAAGGTGGTCCGCTGTACGGTGGGCACCCTGGCCCAGGCGGGCCGGGAGCACCAAATCTCGAAAACTGCTCTGGTGCTGGTGGGGGATTTCCTGGCCCACAGCTACCGGCGCAGCCTGCTGTACCACCCGGGCTTTTCCACAGAGTACCGCCGTGGGGACGGATCGGCAGAGGCGGACCGGCCATGAGGGTGGAACTCATCGCCTTCACTGGCCGGGGGAACGCCCTGGCGGAGCGGCTGGCGGCGGAGCTGACCGGCGCGGGCTGTCCGGCCGCCTGCACCCGGGAGGGCCTCCGGGTGGAAGAGTGGGCGGCCCGGGCCTTCGGGCGGTCGGAGGCCCTGGTCTTTGTGGGGGCGGCGGGCATTGCTGTCCGGGCCATAGCCCCCTGCCTGCGTCACAAGAGCACCGATCCGGCGGTGGTGGTGGTGGACGAGGCCGGGCGGTACGCGGTGCCCATCCTGTCCGGCCACCTGGGCGGGGCCAACGACCTGGCCCGCCGGATCGCCGCCCTGACCGGGGCGGAGGCGGTGCTCACCACCGCCACTGATGTCAACGGGGTCTTTGCGGCAGACCAGTGGGCGCGGCGGCAGGGCCTGCTGGTTCCCTGTCCGGAGCGGATCCTGGGGGTGTCCTCCCGCCTGCTGGCGGGGGAGACGGTGTCCTTCTGGTCCCGGTGGCCGGTGGCCGGACCCCGTCCCGCCGGACTGAACTGGGGGGAGCGGGACCGGGCGGACATCGTGGTGGACTGGACGCCGCCCCGCCCGGAGGCCCTGTGGCTGTGCCCACGGACCCTCCGCGTGGGCGTGGGGTGCAGGCGGGGGACCTCAGAGGAGGCCGTCCAAACCCTGTTTGACCAGACGATGAACGGCCTAGGTCTCCCGGCCAGGGCGGTGGAAGCGGTGTGCTCCATCGACCTGAAGGCGGAGGAGCCGGGGCTGCGGGCCTTTGCCGGGGCGCTGGGGCTGTCCCTGACGGTCTATCCCGCAGAGCGGCTGGCCTGGGTGGAGGGGAGCGTGTCCCCATCCCCCTTTGTGGCCCGGATCACCGGAGTGGACAATGTGTGTGAGCGTGCCGCCCTGGCGGAGGGCGGCGTGCTGCTGAAGCGGAAGACCGCCCTGGACGGGGTGACCCTGGCCCTGGCGGGCACGGAACCGGATTTGGATTGGAGGGAGCAGGCATGAAGCGGCTCTATGTGATCGGAATGGGCCCCGGCGGGGCGGAACAGCTGACGCCCCAGGCGCTGCGGGCCCTGGAGGACAGTCAGGTGGTGTGCGGCTATACCACCTATATGGATCTGGCGCGGGGGTTTTTGGAGGGCAAGGAGCTGGTAACCACCCCCATGACCCGGGAGCTGGAGCGCTGCCGCACCGCCCTGGAGCGGGCGGCGGCGGGGGAGACCACTGCGATGATATGCAGCGGGGACGCGGGGGTGTACGGCATGGCAGGCCCCATCCTCCAGCTGGCAGAGGAGTTCCCGGAGGTGGAGGTCGAGGTGGTCCCGGGGATCACGGCGGCCCTGTCCGGAGCGGCTGTGCTGGGAGCGCCGCTGATGCACGACTTTGCGGTGATCTCTCTGTCCGACCTGCTCACCCCCTGGGAGGTGATCGAAAAGCGGCTGGACTGCGCCGGGGCGGGGGACTTTGTGGTCTGTCTCTATAACCCCATGAGCCGCCGCCGCCGGGACCATCTGGCCCGGGCCTGTGCCATCCTGCGGAGGCACCGGCCGGGGACGACGGTGTGCGGCTGGGTGAAGAACATCGGACGGGCGGGGGAGGAGCGCCGTCTGCTGACCCTGGAGGAGCTGGAGGGGGAGCAGGTGGATATGTTCACCACCGTGTTCATTGGATCGTCCTCCACCCAGCAGCTTTCCGGACGGATGGTCACCCCCAGGGGATACGAGGCCAAGGCATGAGCATCCTGATCTTCGGCGGCACCACCGAGGGCCGCCTGCTGGCCCGGGAGCTGTCCCGGCGCGGCCTCCCCGCCTGGGTCAGCGTGGCCACCCCCCTGGGGGCGGAGGAGCTGTCCGGCCTGCCGGGGATCACCCCTCTGGTGGGGCGGAAAACAGAGGGGGAGATGGCAGCTTTGCTCCGGGGCTTCTCCCGGTGCGTGGACGCCACGCACCCCTACGCGGCAGAGGTCTCTGCCAATATCCGGGCCGCCTGCGCCGAAGCCGGGGTGCCCCTGCGCCGGCTGCTGCGGGCTCCGGGGGACAGCTTTATGGGGATCCGGGTGGATGCTCCGGAGGAAGCGGCCTCCCTTTTGGCGGAACAGGAGGGCAATATCCTGCTGGCCATCGGGGCCAAGGGGCTGCCCGCCTTTGCCGGGCTGGACCCCGCGCGCCTCTATCCCAGGGTGCTGCCGGTGGAGGAGAGCCTGGCGGCCTGCCGCCGGGCGGGGATCCCAACCCGGAACATCATCGCCATGCACGGCCCCTTCTCCCGGGCGCTGAACGCGGCCATCCTGGAGCAGTACCGCATCCGGTGGATGGTCACCAAAGACGGCGGCGCGGCGGGGGGCTTTGGGGAGAAGCTGGACGCCGCCCGGGACGCGGGGGCGGAGCTGGTGGTCATCGGTCGCCCGGAGGAGACGGGGGACGGCCTGGAGGCTGTACTGGCCTGGCTGTTGGAAACCGGGCCTCGAAAGGAGGAATGAGCATGGAAGTGACCCTCATCGGCATGGGGCCGGGGGACCCCTCTGCCCTGACCGGCGGCGCGCTGACCGCTCTGGAGCGGGCGGACGTCCTCATCGGCTCCCGCCGTCTGGTGGAGGGCTGCACCCTGGCGCCGGAGGCCCAGCGGTTTTGTTCCACAAAATCTGTTGAGATTGTGGAAATTCTGGCCGGAGGCCGGTGGGAGCACCCCTGTGTGCTGTACAGCGGGGATACGGGTTTCCACTCCGGGACCCGGACGCTGCTCCCCCTGCTGGCGGAGCGTGGGATCAGCTGGCGGGTGCTCCCCGGTGTGTCCAGTATGCAGTATTTTGCCGCGCGGCTGGGCCGTCCCTGGCAGGAGTGGCGGGTGGTCTCCGCCCACGGGCTGGCCTGCGACCCAGTGGGGGAGGTGCTGGCCGCCAGGGGACGGCCTGTGTTCTTCCTCACCGGCGGAGCCGGCGGGGCGGCAGCCCTGTGCCGCCGCCTGGCCCGGGCCGGACTGGGCAGCCTGACTGCCGCAGTGGGGGAGGCGCTGTCCTACCCGGAGGAGCGGATCGTGGAGGCCCAGGTCTGGGAACTGGCGGAACAGGAGTTTTCCACATTGTCCGTCCTGCTTGTGGACGGAGCGGCCCCTGTCTGGCCGGTGCGCTCCCAGGGGATCGACGACGGGGCCTTCCTGCGGGGGGAGGTCCCCATGACCAAGCAGGAGGTGCGGGCCGCCGCCCTGGCCAAGCTGGAGGTGCGGGATGGGGCGGTCTACTGGGATGTGGGAGCCGGGACGGGCTCGGTGTCTGTGGAGCTGGCCCTGCTGGCCCCCAGAAGCCAGGTATACGCCGTGGAGTACAAGGGGGAGGCCTGCGCCCTGATCCGGGCTAACCGGGAGCGGTTCGGGGCGTATAACCTGGAGGTGGCGGAGGGGCGCGCGCCGGCGGCCTTGGCGGAGCTCCCCGCCCCGGACGGGGTGTTCATCGGGGGCTCTGAGGGGGAGCTGATCCCCATTCTGGAGGCGGCCCTGAGCCGGAATCCGGCGGCCCGGTTCTGTGTCACCGCCATCGCGGTGGAGACTCTGGGGGTGGCAGTGGCCGCCTTTACCCAGCTGGGGATGAGTCCCCAGATCACCCAGATCACCGTGGCCCGCAGCCGCCGGGCGGGGGAGCGGAACCTGATGCTGGGTCAGAATCCGGTGTGGATCGTGACAGGACAGAAGGAGGCGCTGCTGTGAAGCTGGAGCACGGGACCCCCAGGGAGATCGAGGGGGAGAGTATGCGGATCATCAGCCGGGAGTTGGAGGCCATGGGGATCGTCCTCCCCGCCGGCTGTGAGGCGGTGGTGAAGCGGGCCATTCACACCACGGCGGACTTTGACTACGCCCGGAACCTGCGCTTCACCCCTGGGGCGGTGGAGGCGGGAGTGGCAGCCCTCCGGGCCGGGACTGCCCTGGTGACCGATACCAATATGGCTCTGTCCGGGGTGAACCGGGGGGCCTGCGAGCAGCTGGGGGTGGAGCGCTTCTGCTATATGGCAGATCCCCAGGTGGCAGAGCGGGCCCGGGCGGAGCGCACCACCCGGGCGGCGGCGGCTGTGGACTGCTGGGCGGCGGAGCATCCCGCCGGGATCTTTGCTGTGGGCAACGCACCCACCGCTCTGCTGCGTCTGGCGGAATGTATGGAGGCGGGAACGCTGCTTCCCGCCCTGGTCATCGGGGCCCCGGTGGGCTTTGTCAATGTGGTGGAGAGCAAGGAGCGGATCTGGTCCGTGTGCCAGGACCTGGATGTCCCGGCCATTGTGGCTATGGGCCGCAAGGGGGGCTCCACAGTGGCGGCGGCGGTGTGCAACGCGCTGCTGTATCAGGCTGCGGGCCTGCGATAGAAAAAATCAGCGCCTGAGTCTGCAAGCGATGCAGGCTCAGGCGCTGTCGTTTCTGCTTTAGAAGGGGAGTGCGATGATGGCGGGCACCAGAAAGGGGACAGACAGGGAGAGGACCGCCCCGGAGGTGAAGGAGTAGATGGCCATGCGGTCACTGGTGGCGCTGACCACTACGGGAAGGACGGTGTCCATGGCGGTGGCTCCCGGGAGGGCCACCGCTTCGATGTATCCGATGCGCTGAGCCACCATCGGGACCGCCACGATGGAGAAAAGCTCATGCATGATGTTGGAGAGAAAGGCGGTGGCGGAGACGCTCAGGGAGTAGGGGGCCAGCAGAGTGGGGGCCAGGGAGTACCAGCCAAATCCGGCGGCTGCTGCGGCGCAGTCCTTGACACCCATGGGGAGGAAGAACCCCACCAGTGCAGTGAGGGCCAGAGTTCCCACCGCTGTGGCCAGGGGGACCAGAAACACCCGGAACCCGGCGGCCCGGATGTCCCGGAGCATATTCCCCTGCCGCCCCATGTCCAGTCCGACCAGAAAGAGCAGGAGATAGAGGCCGAGATTGATCACCGCGCCGCAGTGGGCGGTGACTGCGGCGGGGAGGAGGAAGCGGCCGGCCAGCATCCCCAGGACCACGGTCACCACGATCAGGATGGTGAGGGTGTGGTCCACATGGACTTGGCTTGTTTCCTGGGCAGTTTCCTCCTGAGCGGCCTCATTCCGGGAACGGCCCTGGGCGTTCAGCTTCAGCAGATATTTCCGCAGGATATGGACGGCCAGCAGGCTGCCGGCCATGGAGGTGAGGGTGATGATGAGGGCGTTGAGGCCGATGGTGGCCAGAGAGGTCACGATCTCATCGTTTGCCCCCAGCTCCGCCCCCAGAGTGACAATGAGGATCAGAAGGGCGGCGGTCTGAAAGGGTCCCAGCCAGGGCATGGGGCGGGACTGGATGGCGGGGCGGGAGCCCAGAAAGGCGCCCAGAGCCACCAGAGCCAGATAGACCGCGAGGTTCAAAAGGGTGCCGGACAGCTGCTGCAAAGGGGATCAACTCTCTTTCAGAAAATGGAAGGCGCCGCACGGCCGCAGGCGCAATGATACGATGATACCACAGCGGTGGAAAAAAGTCCAGATGAGGAACGCCCCGCGCCGCCTGTTGGGCGGCGCGGGGCGCGGCTTTGAGTGGTTTACTTGATGGTCTTGCTTTGAACCTCCTCGCCCAGCAGCTGGGCAAAGGCGTCCAGGCTCATGGCGCCCAGATCCTCGCCGGAGCGGTGACGGGCGGAGACGGTTCCGTTCTCCATATCCCGGTCGCCCACCACCAGCATATAGGGGACCTTCTCCATGGTGGCCTCGCGGATCTTCTTGCCGATCTTCTCGTTGCGGTGGTCCACCTCTACCCGGAAGCCCAGCTGATCCAGGGCCTTGGAGACCTGGTCGGCATAGTCAGAGGCCCGGTCGGTGACGGGGAGCACCTTCACCTGGACGGGGCTGAGCCAGGCGGGGAAGGCGCCGGCGAAGTGCTCGGTGATGACGCCGATGAACCGCTCGATGGAGCCCAGCACCACGCGGTGGATCATCACGGGGCGGTGCTTCTGGCCGTCCTCGCCGGTGTACTCCAGCTCGAAGCGCTCAGGCAGCTGGCTGTCCAGCTGGATGGTGCCGCACTGCCAGGTGCGGCCCAGGGAGTCGGCCAGATGGAAGTCCAGCTTGGGGCCGTAGAACGCGCCGTCCCCCTCGTTGATGACGAAGTCCTTGCCCATGGCGGTGATGGCGTTTTTCAGGATGTCCTGGTTGCGCTCCCACTCCTCCACGCTGCCGATATGGTCCTCCGGCATGGTGGACAGCTCGATGGTGTAGCTCAGGCCAAAGACGGAGTAGACCTCGTCAAAGAGACGGACGGTCTCCTGGATGACATCCTGCATCTGCTCCCTGGTCATAAAGACATGGGCGTCGTCCTGGTTGAAGCAGCGGACGCGGAACAGGCCGTGGAGGGCGCCGGACAGCTCATGGCGGTGGACCAGGCCGATCTCGCCCACCCGCAGGGGCAGCTCCTTATAGGAGTGGGGCTGGCTGGCGTAGACCAGCATCCCGCCGGGGCAGTTCATGGGCTTGACGGCGAAGTCCACATCGTCGATGACGGTGGTGTACATATTGTTCTTATAGTGGTCCCAGTGGCCGGAGCGCTCCCACAGCTGGCGGTTGAGCATGATGGGGGTGGAGATCTCCACATAGCCGTACTTCTTGTGGACCTGGCGCCAGTAGTCCAGCAGAGTGTTTTTCAGGGTCATGCCCTTGGGCAGGAAGAAGGGGAAGCCGGGGCCCTCGTCCCGGAGCATGAACAGGCCCAGCTCGCGGCCCAGCTTCCGGTGGTCCCGCTTCTTGGCTTCCTCGATCTTGGCCAGATAGGCGTCCAGCTCGTCCTTCTTGGGGAAGGCGATGCCGTAGATCCGCTGGAGGGTCTCCCGGTTGGAGTCGCCCCGCCAGTAGGCGGCGTTGCAGGCGGTGAGCTTCAGGGCGTTGCCCTTGATGCGGCCGGTGGAGTCCAGATGGGGGCCGGCGCACAGGTCGGTGAACTCGCCCTGCTTGTAGAAGGAGATGTGGGCGTCCTCGGGCAGATCCTGGATCAGCTCCACCTTGAAGGGCTCCGCCTTCTCCTCCATGAACTGGATGGCCTCGGCCCGGGGCAGCTCGAACCGCTCCAGCTTCAGCTTCTCCTTGCAGATCTTCCGCATCTCGGCCTCGATCTGCTCCAGGTGCTCCGGCGTGAAGGCGAAGGGGGCGTCCATATCGTAGTACCAGCCCTCATCGATGGAGGGGCCGATGGCCAGCTTCACCTCGGGCCACAGGCGCTTGACCGCCTGGGCCATCACATGGGAGCAGGTGTGCCAGTAGGTCTGGCGGTACTCAGGGTTTTCAAATGTAAACTCATTTTTAACTTCTTCAGACATGATAAAACTCCTTTCCGATGTTGAGGGGAAGGAACAAAAAACGCTCCACCCCTGAAATGTGTCAGGGGTGAAGCGGTCTAACACTCCACGGTTCCACCCTGCTTGCAAGAAAAACGCAAACATAACGCCTGCGAAGGTTCTCCTGCCGCTTGTGACCTTCTGTAACGGGAAGGACCCGTCCCGGTCGTCCCGGGCGGCTCGGGAGCGGTACAGCCGCCGCGGGCGGAGGGCGCTCACAGCAACCGCGCCCCTCTCTGACCGCCGCTTTTGCGGGTTCTTCTCCGTCAAAGCCGATTTAACAGGGGTACTATATCACCTGGGCGGGAAAATGTCAAGGGTGGAAGCCTGTGCGCCCGCTGCCTTTTGGGCTCACGGCGTTCCACTCCGGCAGGTCCACCAGGCATGGATGCGGACAGAGCGATGTTGCAGAAGAAACCGAGCGGTCAATAAAAATTTACGGGAAGGGGATTGCATTTTCCTCTATTCTCGTTTATTATATAAACACTATTTTTTGATTTTAGATTTTATTATGATGAAAGGAGGGGGAAAGAGATGGCGCGGAAGGCATATTCGGAACAGGAGCGGGAGCAGGTGCGGAACGCTCTGCTGACCACGGTAATTCAGTGCATTGTGGACCGGGGACTGATCCACAGCAGTATTGATGTCCTATGCAAAAAAGTAGGCATCTCAAAGACCTTTTTCTACACCTTTTTTTCATCCAAGGAAGAACTGGTGCTGGAGGCCCTTCGGTATCAGCAGCCCAAGCTGCTGCAATATGCCAGGCAGCTGATGGAAGACCCCGCACTCAGCTGGCGGGAGGGCGTCCGAACCTTTTTGGAGACCTGCTCCTACGGTGAGAAAAGAGGCGTCGCCGTGCTGTCCATTGAAGAAGAACAGGAGATTTACCGCTGTCTCTCCCAGGAAAATTTCCAGACCTTCCGGGAGGATCAGACCAAATTGTTCCGCGATCTTCTGGAGATCTTCGGCCTTCCTGTGGACGGCGTAGACCCCCGGCTCTTTGGCAATCTGGCCCTGTCCATGATGATGGTCTACAAGGCGATCCCGGATACTATGCCCTTCCTGTTTCCAGAGGTGGCGGAGGATATGGTGGCGTTTCAGATCAGCGCCCTGCTGGATGAAATGCAGCGGGTAAAAGAAAACGGAAACGGAGTGAAACAGTATGCACCAAACTAAACAACGCCCCGTAAGGGTGCCATGCGACTCCATCGTACTATGTCAGAACAGGGCCGATTTTCGGAAACCGGCCGTTGGTTCTGCGCGGCTTTTTTGCCCTGCGTCAGCCTGTCCAAATGACAGTGCGGCGCAGGGCCTTTTTGCGCTTTGAAAGGCAGCAGCATGATGAGGTTTCCTGGCTGCGGGATGACTTTCGGATAAGGAGGCACACCATGGAATTACCAAAACGGGCGCGGACAGCGGACTGGGAAAACGGCGTCCTGACCCTGGGACAGAGAGAAGCAATTTGAAGTCCCGGAGCTGACCATGGAGATCATGGAGCGGCGGGCGGGATTGTGACAAGGATCACAGGATGTACAACTTTTACCGCCCGGTGTTCCGGGCGGAGGAGTAAATAAATTTTTTCCAAAACAATGAGGAGGATACCACTATGGGACTGTTCAGCAAACTGTTTAAGGGTCCGGAGCCGGACATGGAAAAGAGCGCGGCCAACGCCCAAAAGGTGCGCGCCTTGTTTGACCAGGCAGTGGAGCACGGCGAGGAATACCGCCTGATCGTGGGCTATACCGAGGATGTCAAGCGGTTCAATTATGGCTTTGTCCACGGGAGCAAAACTCAGATCGGCAACTTGATCGTGGGATGGAACGAGGCCGCCCGCACCATCGTAGTGGTGCCTACCGTTCCGGATCTCTCCGGCTATGGAGACCCCACCTACTACCGCCGGGAGGAGATCCACAAGGCGTACCGGAACAAGTACCCCACCGACGCCTTCATCATCTATCCCGACCGGAAGGGGTATATCGGCATCAACGCCTATGAGTGGCTGGAGGATGAGAGCCTGTACATCTACCTCTATCAGAAAGAGGAACTGGAGGCATTCACGGCCTTTTTCCAGAATGAGTTTTCGACCAAATAAGCAGAGCTTGAGGTGATGCACCGTGTGGCGGGAAATTGGAATGTGGCTCCTGATCCTGACTGTGATTTTTGTCTTTGGACAGGTGTGGTTCCACCTGGTGGAAGGGCTTCTCTCCAAGATCAAGTCCCTATTGAGCCGGAGCAAGGAACCGCCGGTTTGGCACACCTTTGAGGAAGCGGAGGGCAAAACAGAAGAAAGCTGTGCTGGGCAGACGCAGGAAAGGAGGCGCTGATATGGAATTATTGGAACAGTGCCAAAAATGGAATGAACACGACGAATTTCAGAAGATCATCGACGCATTGGAGGCTGTCCCCGCCGGGAAACGCACCCCGGAGCTGGACAGTGAGCTGGCCCGGGCCTACAACAACCTGGCACAGCCGGGGGACCGGGAGCTCTTTGAAAAGGCCATCGCCTTGCTGGAGCCCCATGAGGAATATTTCCGGGGCGACCACTGCTGGAATTTCCGCATGGGCTACGCCTGGTATTACCTGGACCAGGAGGGGCCCTCTCTGCGGTACTTTGAGCAGGCCCTGGAGGCCCGTCCCGGCGACGAGGACACCCAGGAATACATCAACGACTGCCGCCGCCGTCTGGCCCTGCCCCGGTTTGAAAAGAACTTCCGGAAGAGGACGCAGGAGGCTTGGGAAGCCTTTGCTCAAATCGAGGAGGAGCTGCGCCAGATCATGGACGCCGACCAGCTGCGGGAGCGCGGCGAGGAGATCATGGAAAAATGCGGCGGGGCGTTGGAGCTTGCCTTTTCTTCTCCCGCCTTTGAGCTGGGCTTCAATGGCGAAAAGTATGAACTGATCCTCAGTCCGGAGGGCCTTCGCTCCCGCCTGTTCCCGCTGGTGTACTTCCAGCAGCAGGCCCCGGAACCTGTGCTGGAGCACTGGAATATTCTGGTGGGCCGTCAGCCCTCCGCCGAGTTCTCCCTGCGCTCCGGGGACATGGAAGTCCGGGCCGAGGATGTGCAGGTGTGGGCAGAGAAAACAGAGGACAGCCAAATGAACCTGGTTCTCTATTGCGAAAAGCTGACGCCGCTTTTGAACGAGGATACAGAAAAGGTTTGGTGGGCCCTCTCCATGCTGGTGGATCAGACCATCGGGGAAGTTTCCGCCATCGCGCATATTGCCGGGTTTGACGTCTGCGCCCAGCCGAAGGAGGAACCGGCCATCCCCCTTTCCCAGCTGCCGGAGCTGGTAAAGAGCATGGGACTCCCCCTTTGGCGGGATGGCAGCGACTACCTGGAGAACAGTTACATTGCTTATGAACTGGACCCGGTAAAAGACCCGGACGCCGACTGGCGGCTGGATGTCTATACGGGAAGCTGCCGCCTGCCGGTCATGATCAACGAATACTTGACCGGCTGCACAGATACGGTGGAGGAGTACCATCGGGACGGCGTCGCGGCCGGGTTCCTGTGCTATCCGGTGGACGCATTTTCAGGTGAGGACCGGGCGGAACAGATCCTGCAATTCCGGGACGCTCTGCAAGGGGCCATTCTGGAACACGCCGGAACGGACGCCGTTACCTTCCTGGGCGGGGCCACCGGCCTGTACTATGGGTATCTGGACTTCCTCGCCTGGGATCTGCCCGCCGTGCTGGACGCGGCCAAGGAGTTCTTTGCGGAATCCAATGCGGCCCAAGGTTTGTTCCATGTATTCCGCCGGGATGTGGGGGCGGTCCGCCTGTGGGAGCGGGAACCAGAGCCTGAGGTGGATCCGGAGACCGGCTCCCTGCTCTCGGCGGAGGACATCCGCACTTTGGAGGGCTTCTGTGGGGATGTGTCCAGCTATTTTGGGAAGATGTACCGCTGGCTGGAGGACTTTACGGAGCGGGGCGTGCAGGCGGGAAAATTCACCCAGCGTCAGGCCCGGCAGGACCTTCAGATCGCACTGTGGTATTCCTACGCCTGCAACAATCTGGATGAGTACCGGTATTACTGCAAGGCGGCAGAGTGGATGAAGGCTTCGGAAAAAAACGCCGCAGGCTGCGCCACCTGGTACTACCGCTATTCTGTGGCGCTGATGTACTGCGGGCGGCTGGAAGAAGCACTGGACTATGCGGAAAGGGGCGTTCGGGAGGAGCCGGACTACCCCTGGATCTGGCTGCAAGTTGGCAAACTGCGGGCTCATTTTGGCGATCAAGCCGGTGCGCTGGATGCTGTCAAACAAGGATTGTCACTGGAACCGGGCGATTATGAGTTCCTGACGCTTAAAAGAGAAATTGAGCAAGGCGCACCGCTGGAACAGATGGAATACCACTGGATCAACCCCGATGCCGACCAAACGCTCCAACAGGGGCTGGATGCGGACGCCGATGATAAACAGCGCGCCATTTCCTGTATGACGGTCAATGAGGAGGGATTGGAACGCTTCTGGTCCATCTTCGGCCCCAAGCCGGAGCAGTACACCCCCAACGCACCCTATACGCAGTTCCCATATATGGTAAACGGCCGTCCTGTGGATCTGGTGTTCCAGATGAATGAAGCAGGAATGTCCAAACTGGATCCTGACTGGCTGAAACAGCTGAGAGGCTGGCTTCAGAGCAGTCAGTGGCTGGAGCGGGCCCATCCGGACGGCAGAGCGGCCCATCTGGACACGGTGCTGGTGGGGCTGGACTGCCGCATGGGGCTCCTATACAAGCTGACAGAGGAGGACGCATACTTCCGGATCTTCCTGAATCCGGACGGGACGGAACAGGAGGGCGCCTTCTGGTCCTCGGAGGAGAGCGGTGAGCCGGAGCTCTATACCGAGGAAGAGATGGCGGCGGTGGAGGCGCACATCAAAAACACCTTTGGTGCGTTTGATAATGTATTCCATGAACTGGTCTCCCCGGACATCCATGTGGACCTCTGCGTGGTTCCGCCCTCTGAGGAGCGGGACTACTACACTCTGGTGACCATGGGCATGGGCGCCCACCGGATGAAGGTGCCGGAGGAGCTGGCGGAATATAACCTGGAGCGGGCGGAGCTGGCCATCGCCCTGCCGCCGGACTGGAAGCTGGATGAGGAGTCCATGAAGGATGAGCGGTGGTACTGGCCGTTCCGGCTGCTGAAGGTGCTGGCCCGCCTGCCCATTTCCAACGATACCTGGCTGGGGTGGGGGCACACCATGGACAAGCAATCGCCGTTTGCGGAGAACACAAAACTCTGTGCCGCCATTCTGGCCGGTCCCCAGGGTGTGGAGGAAGGCGACGAGGTCTGCACTTTGCCAAGCGGCGGGGAGGTCAACTTCTATCAAGTCATCCCCATCTACCGGGAGGAGCTGGAGTATAAGCTGGAGCACGGCGCAGATGCGTTGATCGAGCAAATGGCGGAGGTCAGCTTTGTGGTGCATCCGGACCGGCCAATCAGTCTGCCTGCGTGATCTGGATTTGATCGCCATAAATTGTGCCGGTTGTCCATCGAAAGGGAATGCTGGTGCTGGACCGGGGGGAGATACAGCGGCTTCCGCCCCAAGCAAAGACACGCGGGAACAAAGGGGGGCCCGTGGACTGGGCGCAGGGTGAAACTTCGGCAGGGGGCGGCGCGCTGATGTGCAACTCTGTAGGTTTGTCAATGATGTGTTACACATTGTGAAAAGCAAATAAGACCTGTTTTGGGGAGCGCCATGCGAGGGGGCGGATGGGGAAATTGTTATAAGCCCTCTCCCTGACCGCGAGTTGGGCCTTG
>JBMNQB010000005.1:0-112574 GCA_050943915.1 Lawsonibacter sp. | reverse complement strand
ATAACTTCCTCGGCTACATATTTTCCCATCCGGCCAGCGCACTTTACCCGCTGGCCGTTTTTGGCATGGCCTTTTTCTCTCCTCAATTTTTCTTTATTTCCCTATTGACTTTTTATTTGCAGACTTTGCTATTATAAATACTATACCATGTGCCGCTGCCTGTCAATGTCTGTCTGACAGCCTATCATTGATGGGTCAGAGTGATGACACAACACCCATCCATCACGCCGGTGACGACAGCCATATTTGTCCGTAACATCGATGACGGCATACATAGAACAGAAAACGGGCTTGGAAAGTTCTCATAGCTTGAACTGTTTTGTTCAAGGAAGAAGTTGCAGCAGTTGGACTGCCGCCTCTTTGACTGCAGCAACCGTTTTCTCTCCATCGGATAGATCTGTTTCCACTGGCAGGCGCACCACAAAGTCTGTGCGATTGGGTTCCTGAGCAAGTTCCATAGGCGGAGGACAGGCTCTCCAATGCGTAGCCCAGCGGCACTGAGCAGTTCGGTTGACTCCGGAGAGCCACACCTCCGGTCGGAAGTTCTTGTGGTCGAAAACCACAACCAGTTTTAGACCCTTTTCTTTCAAACCAGGGTCGGTGAAGGAAAAGTAGGCATAGTCCATGGCGTTTTCCGTAATGCTGCTCTGAAAACGGAAATCCGGCATCTGCCGTTCCAGTTCGTTTTTCAGAAAGCGGAACAGGCGAATGAACTCCTGATAGGCTTTCTGCACATCAGTGGTCTGCAAAAGAGTGCGGTATGTTTCCAAAAGAGTTGGGTCGAAGTTCATTGGAATACCTCCTTCCATGCCGTATCTTTGCTTTCGAGTATACCACATCCGGCAGCACAGGGAAACTCCTGTCAGCGCCGCTTCTGCCGCTTACGGAAATCCTCCTCAATGGCGTCTTTCCAGTGTTCATCCAGAGGGGCGCTGCACCGGACGGCTGCCACAGCCTGGCCCACCACCTCGTAGTTGAGACGGGTGCCTTCGCTGTCGCAGTGGTAGTTTACCGCCCGATCGGGGGCAATGCCAAGATGGCCCGCTGTCTCTACCGCGTCGATGTTGGCCCCCAGGAAGAGAAACTCCCAGCCGTACTTTTCCTTCTGCTGCTGGATCATCTCCTTCACTCGTCGAGCAGAGTAGCGGCGGCTGGCGTTCTCCATGCCGTCGGTGGTAATGACGAAAAGGGTGTGCTCCGGTACATCCTCGGGCCGGGCATACTTATGGATGTTGCCGATGTGGTGGATGGCCCCACCGATGGCATCCAGCAGGGCGGTGCAGCCCCGGACATAGTACTCCTTTTCCGTGATGGGCCGGACCTTCTCCAGGGATACCCGGTCGTGGAGCACCTCGGTCTGGTCATCGAAGAGGACGGTAGAAACGAACACCTTGCCGGGCTCCTTCTTTTGCTTTTCGATCATGGCGTTGAAGCCGCCGATGGTGTCGCCCTCCAGCCCCTGCATGGAGCCACTGCGGTCCAGGATGAACACCAGTTCTGTCAAATTCTTCTTCATGAAAAATCCCCCTAAACTGTGTTGTTTGGTTTACAAGCACAGTATAGGGGGATTTAAGCTTTGATGGGTCGCCTGGCGGGCGACAAATCTCTCCGCTCTGTCAAGCATCAAATAAAGTGATCTGCGTGCCGTTCTCTTCCAGAAGCCGGAGCAGATCCTGGGTCTTAAGCCACACGGTGGCGGTATTGTCGTTGGGGTGCACGCCGATCAGGCCGGAGCCCTCCAGAAAGGACTTATCCAGCCAGAAGGTTACCTTGTGTTCCCGGTCATTGAGCAGGCCCAGGGGCGTCACCGCGCCGGGGATCAGGCCAAGCATGTCCATCAGATCCTGATCCGAGGCAAAGGTCAGCGGCCGGGTGTCGTTCTGCTGCCGGAAGGCCTTCAGGTCAACCCGCTTGTCGCCTTTGACCGTGATGAGATAGTAATTGCGCTTCTTGTCGTCCCGGATAAAGAGGTTCTTGGCGTCGGCCTCCGGGTAGGGCAGGTGGATCTCAGCCACCTCTGCCATGTTGTAAACAGCTTTGTGCTCCGTCACCTCATGCCAAATGTTTCTGGTACTGAGGAGAGCGTAAATCTCCTTCTTGTTCATGTCCCTGTCCTCCTCACCATTACCCGCCCAGCAGGCTCTGGTCAAAGGCGAAAAGAGCCTCGTTGATCTCAAAAATGTTATAGCTCCGGTGGGTAATAAAATATTCCACGATGATATCGAACTTGCTGGCATGAGAGAAGGCAAAACCTGCTTTCCCAAGCATCTCTCGGGCTTCCTCCAGCGGCAGTTCCAGGGCAATGGCAAAGGCCATAGCGGTGGGCTTGGAGGGATTGTAGTGAACATCCGAGCGGATCTTGGAAAACAGCTTGCGGTCGATGTTGGCCTTTTTATAACACTGGGCATCGGTCATACCCCGCTCGTCAATCTTCCGCAGCAGCATTTGAGAGAAGCTCTCATCCAGTTTACTGAGGGCCTCATCCAAACCGGAGGGCGCCATAGCACAGGGGGCAGGCATGCGCTCCGATTCCTCTATGGGCATGGAGGCCATAGCCATTCGGCGGCGTTGGGTCTCCCGGCTGTCGGTGTGGGCGTCCACATAGCGGTCATCGATGTAGGCGGCAATGTCAGCAAAGAGCTTTCCGCCGATGGTATAGGCGGTCCGGTCAAAGATCGCCAGATACACCGTCATGTCGTGAGCCAGAAGGAAGTCTCCGATGGTATCCACCGCCACCTTCAGGGCCTGATCCTTGGGGTAGCCGTACACCCCGGAAGAGATCAGCGAAAACGCCACGGTTTCACACCCATGGGCCAGGGCCACTTCCAGAGAGGAGCGGTATGCAGAGACCAGCAGTTCCCGCTCTCTGTGACTGCCGCCCCGCCAGATGGGACCCACGGTGTGGATGACAAACTTTGCCGGCAAGCGGTAGCCCTTCGTGATCTTGGCCTGTCCGGTCTTGCAGCCTCCCAGGGTGCGGCACTCGGCCAGCAACTCCGGCCCGGCGGCACGATGGATGGCGCCGTCCACGCCTCCGCCGCCCAGCAAGCTCTCATTGGCGGCATTGACGATGGCATCCACCTTCATAGTGGTAACATCATTTCGCACGATATGCAGGGGCATGACAGCACCTCCTCGCTTTCTGGTGTCATCATACCACAAGTGCCCCTGCGCAGCAGTCTTGTAGCATTCAAGGGACAGGTTCATTCCAGAACTTTTTCTTTTCCGGTAACAGATAAAAATAGGTATTCACCAGATGTTAAACCACCATTGAAAATACACCCAAATCTGGTACAATAAAAATACAATATTATCCTTCTGTAGAAAGGAATTCATCATGGAAGTAACAGCGGGGATCTTCGTGAAAGATCATCATATTTTGCTTATGCGCCGTGCTCCAGGCCAAAGTGCAGCTGGTGGTTGGGAATATCCTGGAGGGAAAATAGAGCCTGGTGAGTCCGGTGAACAGTGTCTGCGCCGTGAGTTAAATGAGGAACTTTGCATTGACACGGAAATTGGTGAAAAGATGGCGGAGAGCACTTTTGAGACAGGTTCCAAAACAATTCATTTGCATGCTTATCGTGTCAATCGGTATGAAGGGAAAATCCAGTTGACCGTCCATGATCAAATGGAGTGGGTGCCGCTTTCAAAGTTGTTAGACCACGACCAGCTTCCCGCTGACTATCTGATCTCTCAAAAACTTTTGGAGGTATTGCGATGAACTTTCAACCGCCTTTTGCAGTGGGTTCCACCGTAACCCACCCAGAAATTTGCGCCGCCTTTCAGTGTGGCAATATGGGGGGTATGCGCCGCTCTAAGCGAACGAATACCCTCATTATCATCTCGGACCATACCAAGGCGCTTTACGATGACAAATGGTATGGAGATGTCCTTCACTATACTGGAATGGGCAAGACTGGAGACCAGACATTGACCAGTCAAAATCGCACTCTAGCCGAGTCGGATCACAATAGAGTTGAAGTGCACCTCTTTGAGGTGCTGCACCCGACACAGTATATTTACCACGGTGTTGTATCCCTTTCCGGTAAGCCGTATCAGGAAGATCAAGCCGATGAGAACGGGGTGATGCGCAAGGTTTGGATGTTTCCAGTGAAACCTGTAACCCCGATTTCGGTTGATTCTGTAGCCTATCACTCCTATACAGAAGCCCAGCAAAAGAGAGCAGAAAAGTGCTCCGATGAAGCCCTTGCTCGCCATTTGAAAGACACCGAAAAACAAAAGGCTGCCCAGCGTGATGTAACTTCCTCCGTCTATGTCCGGGACCCCTATGTTGCAGAGTATGCCAAGCGTCGAGCCAAGGGCATCTGTCAGCTCTGTGGTCATCCAGCCCCGTTTTGTGACCAGAAGGGACGTCCTTACCTAGAAAGCCACCATATTGAGTGGCTCTCTCAGGGTGGGGCAGATACCACTAGCAATACTGCTGCACTCTGCCCCAACTGTCACAAGAAGATGCACATTATCAATGATCCTAAGGACGTTCAAAAGCTGCGTGCAGCGATTATATAAAACTGCTTGAGAGAGGTTGTTCTTATGCGGCTGGATCATCCACGTTGTAGCTTCGCATCCTCACTGGATACCTTCTTCAGCACCGGAAAAGAAGAATGGTTGGCCCAAATGAAGACTCAGGAGTCGGGGCGCCCTCTCCATCAAGAACAAATTGCTGCTTGGGCAGACTGCTACGATGTGCTCCTACATACGCTGCCGGCCATTCAAGCGCAGCATCCGGAGCTCATCATAATCTTCGAATACGAACTTCCTTATGAAGCAGGACGTCGCCCGGATGTGATCCTCCTCAGCAAAGAACAGGTCGTGATTTTGGAGTTCAAAATGAAATACCGTGTGCTCAGAGCAGATGTGGACCAAGTGGCTGCCTATGCTCGGGATCTCCAGGAATATCACTTTGAGTCCAGAAATCGCAAAGTGACTCCTTTGCTAGTAGTTACCCGTATAAAGCATACATTAGAGCCCATAGGTTCTGTCCTTGTCACTTCTGGGGATTGCCTGCAAGAAGCCTTACTCGACACATTGCGGGAGAGCACAACAGCCTGTGATGCCGCTGCCTGGATGTCCTCCTGCTATGAGCCTCTTCCCACCATCGTGGAGGCAGCACAAAGGATCATGCGTAAGGAGGCTCTCCCTCATATCCGCAGCGCTGACAGTGCGGGAATTCCACAAGCATTACAATGCCTTGCTGGTATTGCTACCTATGCACAAAAGAAGGGCAAGCATATGCTCGCCTTTGTCACGGGTGTGCCTGGCGCCGGGAAAACTTACTTGGGCCTCCGGTACGTCTATGAATCCTTCCAAGCCGAAAAGCAAGTGCACTCTGTGTATCTGTCAGGCAACGGCCCTTTGGTGAAAGTTCTCTCCTCTGCCTTGGGGAGTCAGGTGTTTGTGAAGGATCTCCATAAACAGATCGATGAGTTTGTCCGCTATCAGGCCAAGGATTTTCACCAAAACATCATTGTGTTTGATGAGGGACAGCGGGCTTGGACACAGGAACGCATGGCCCAGCGGAACACTGGTCGCCAATGCTCCGAGGCAGAATTAATGCTCCAACTGGCAGAGGCACGGCTCCCATGGTGTGTCCTTCTTGTTCTCATCGGGGAGGGACAAGAAATCTACAAGGGTGAATCCGCAGGAGTCGACCAGTGGGTGACCGCCATTTCACGGGCACAACGGACATGGGAAATTGTTGCACCCTCAAAGCTGACTGTCTCCTTTGGGCCGGTGCAAACGATGTGTCACCTCCATGCGCGGGACCAATTGGACCTCAACGTATCCCTACGTAACCATTTGGCTCAAGACGCTAGTACCTTTATAAACCATTTGATTTCGGGTGAGATCAACCAGGCAAAATCGCTTGTTCCATCTTTGAAATCTGCGGGTTATACGATGCTGGTGACACAGGATCTGGATGCGGCAAAGGTGTATTGTGCGACTCGCTATAAGGGGCAAACATCGAAGCGATATGGACTTCTAGTCTCCTCGAAAGCAGAGACCGCACTGATGAGACACTATGGTGTGGATAATAGCTATGAGGCCACCAGCATGCGCAACATGGATATTGCTGCATGGTATAACGATCCACCTGAAAGTCCAAAATCCTGCTGTAGTTTTCGCCACGTAGTGACCGAGTTCAGTTGCCAGGGCTTAGAGGTGGATCTCCCGATTCTGTGCTGGGGCCCAGATATGATTTGGAGTGGAAATGCGTGGAATCTCTATCGCCCAATGCAATCGGCAGATAGCAATGACAACCGCTATCGTGTTAATAGCTACCGGGTGTTGTTGACCAGAGGTCGAGATGGTCTCATTGTGTTTGTACCTCCAGAATTAAAGCTATATCCCATCTATGACCTTCTTCGTAGAGTTGGTCTGGAGGAATTATAAAAAACGCAGACGGGTAGTAGTCCACGGACTGCTACCCGTCTATTTTCAGAATCTTTTGGATCATTTCAAAGTGCTTGGCTACCGGGTGCCGAGTCACCTTTGCCCCCTTGGCGATGGTACCGCTGCTTTTTGGTGAGTTTCTCAGGCGAAGGGATCCCTCGCAGCTGGTCCTGGATGGCCTTCCGCTCGGCGTTCAGCTGCTGGATGAGTACCTTCAGTTTTTCCTCACACTCTTCACGGGTATGGGCGTAGACACATTTGGAGTGTTTTGTACCGTCTGGCCAGGTAGGCGAGTAGCGTCCCTCGAAGAGGTGGCGTTGATCTGGGTGATGCAGCCGGTTCCCGGCTTGCGGGTACGCCGCATGACCGGCTGGAAGTCGGTAAGCGGATTTTGCATCGCCTCAGAAGAGTCCTCCACCACCTCATTCAGATTTCGTTTTTGTCCACCGCCTCCAGGAAGGCATCCATCTGCTCCCGGCTCAGGATCTGCTTGGGCTTGCTCACCGTTTTGGGCACTGTGGCCCCATCTGTCGGGTTTCTCGGGATCACATGGGCGGTCTCCGCGTCCTTCAGGCACCGGTGGAGCATGGCGTGGATACGGGAGAGCATGGCGTCCGAGAGTTGATAGCCGTACTCCGGGTGCTCATGGACGCGCCCCTCTCGCTTCAGTTTGGTGTACATCTGCTGAATATCCGTTGAGGTGATACGAGAGATCACCTTGTCGCCCAGTATGGGTTTGATATAGTTCCTGTCATACTGCCGGTAGCCATACATGGTGCTGGGGCGGATCGTTCCAGCTTTGTAGTCCTCCATCCACCGGTCCAGCTACTCGCTCAATGTCATACGGCTGCCCTCGGTCAGTTCTATATCCTGATAGGTTTCGATACTTTGATGGAGTTTGCTCAACAATTCCTTCTGCGTACGGCCATACACATACCGAAAGATGGGATCGCCGTTTTCCTTGTGGCCGATGACGATGCGCCCCTCCCAGCGGCCATCCTCCCGCTTGCGGACCATGCCGTCTCCGGACGGCCTTCGCTTTGCCATTGTAGTTTTCACCTCCGAGGTTTTTATCTTTGATTTGCGTCGCAGGACTTGCGTGGGCTACCGGATGGGTGGGAACCTATGAGGTTCCGCCACCCACTGGAACAGCACCGCGCCGCAGCGGCGGCAGATCAGGCAGCGCATCCGGTTGCCCAGGATGCCGTGCTTCTTAAAGGTGACGATCCCCTCGCCGTGCTGCCAGACCGACACAGATCCCGAAACGGGCTGCATGGAGTTTGATATTGCAAAGGGGCGTTTCTCTTTCCGTCTGACCGCCCCATACAGTGAGGAACGCCGGAGAGCCGCCAGCGAAGCGGCGAAAGCTAACGCAAGCGATCTCATGCGAAGTGTGGTATGATTTTTGAAAAAGTTTGAGATTTGATGTAGTATTCGCCGCTAAAACCGTAGTATATAGGTGAAGCCGGAAAGGAGGCGGTGTGATGATAGACGATGAAAAAATCATAGAAATGTTTTTCGAGCGTTCAGAACAGGGCATACGGGAGCTGGACATAAAATACGGAAAAGTTTGCCACAATCTTTCCTACCATATCGTAGGGAGTCAGCGGGACGCGGAGGAATGTGTAAACGACGCTTATTTGGGTACATGGAACGCCATTCCACCGGCACGACCTAATCCGCTGTTGTCGTATCTTTTGAAAATCGTTCGGAACATTTCGCTCAAAATCTATTGGAGAAAGAAAGCAGCCAAACGAAGCAGCCATTACACGATTGCTTTGGAGGAAATTGAAGCCTGTATAGCAGTCCCGAACACAGTAGAAGCAGAAATTGAAGCCAGAGAATTAGCCCGTATCATTGAAAGCTTTTTGGACACGTTGACTACCGAAAACCGCGTTATCTTTATGCGCCGCTATTGGTTCTCTGACAGCTACAAGGATATAGCCGAGTTTGTAGGGCTTTCAGAGAAAAATATCTCTGTCCGGCTGACCCGCATCCGCGAGCAAATGAAACAATACTTAACAGAAAGAGAGGTGTTCGTATGAATGTGAAGAAGTTTTCCAACGCTATGAGCGAGCTTGACAGCAAGTATGTTGATGAAGCTATCCATTATAAGAAAAAGAAGCCCTTTTGGATTAAATTGGGCGCAGTTGCGGCTTGTCTCGCAATTGTGATTGCCGTAGGCGGCATACTTGCCCCTTTTTCCGGCGGTATGATTGTATCGGCTTATGCTTATGGCACAAATGAAGAAATTAGCGCAGCCGGCGCGGTAATGAATAGCGGCACAATCAGCGAAAGTGGCGAGATGAAAGGACACCCGCTGATGTTCTATCTTTCTGGCAAAGACATAGCTACAGTTCGTTTCTCTTGTAAAAATGAGATAATCAATTTTGTTGACTGGACGGAAAAGAGGGACGAATATGGGAGCGCCCAAAATTTTACCGTTTCCTATGGTGAGGACGAAAGCGAATATTATTATCTGGTAATTGACTGGATACCTAATCGTATCATTCGAGAACTGACCGACAATGAAAACAGCACGATTACAACCTTACCAGTGGAAATGCGAAATGATATTATTACAATGGAAATTGTCTTTGAAAACGGGGAAACCGCAGTAAAAGCAATCACAATTTCCCTGTTAGATGATGGTACATTTTTTGCGTCCTTTGATGATTACCAAATCAGCGAAGAAGATACTTTTATAAATCGTCCCGATAGTGAAGCAATCCCTCGTGATATACTTTATTCACAAGATGATAGTCCTGCATGGAATGAGGAATATCCTTTTGATGACGCACCTGTTATAGAGGATCATTACAAAGAAGCAGCGCCAAATGATGAAGTGAAAATAGCAGATGAAGCAGCCAGAGCCTATTATGAGAATACAGTCTTTGAAGTTGTTTCTTTGGAATTAAAGAGCCAGACAGAAAATGAAATTATTTTTTCTGTTTGTGCAAGCAAGGACGGAGTAATTCAAGAGCCTAATCGCACAATCACTTTACAACTGAATAATGGAACGTGGGAAGTTATGAACGAGGGATACTAAGTTATAATACTACCCACAAGGGCAGCCGAGAAATCGGCTGTCCTTTTTCTATGCCGACAGGCAGAAAGGAGCGACAACCATGACAAAACCGAGAGAGAAAACCCGCGAGGAACCGCAAGCCGAGATCGAGGACAGAAAGAAGAAAATCCGGCAGCTTGAAAACTGGGAAAAGGTGTTGCGGCAAAAGCTGTCCCAAGAGGAACACCGGACGCGCAGCCACCGGCTGATCGCCCGGGGCGCAGTCTTTGAGAGCATTGTACCGGAAGCAAAGAACATGACCAACAAGGAAACCTCCGCACTCGTAGTAGGGCCTCTTGACGATCAGTCTTGCCACTCATCGCCCTCCTCCCAGGCTTCCCGCACCCGTTGGTCCAGAGAGATGCGCCCATTGGTCCGCTTCACATTCTTCACGCTTTCCGCACGGCGCTGCTGGAGATCCTCCTCCCTTGCCTTTATCCTGCTTGTCGTCGTCGATGGCTTCATATCCCTCGTTTCCGCCCAAAAGGGCGAAAACATGCTCACTCCGCAGCTCCGCTTCTCCCCAACGAAACCGCTCTGCTGGGTTTCGCTGGGGACCCTTCTTGGTACTGAGAAACAGCGGCAGTTCATCGTAGCTTTTGTAAGTGGATTCTTTCACCGTTACAACCTCCCATCAAAAATTTTTCATACTGTGTATCCCTTGAAAACTCAAATTTTATAAGACCTCCGACTAAATTTTGTGACCTAACAAAAGCGGAATATTCCGATTTTGATTTGTCTGCCGAACATAGCCTCTGCAATTCCACACAAGTACCCCTCTACTTCTCTTGCCGATCATATTTGCATACGACATAGTGTTCAGGCGCCGTCTGATGTTCCTTTTTACTATGTATTGGGGAGAGTATATCCCTTTGACACACTTTTGACAGAAAACGGAGCGTCTGCTTTGTCGCGGACGCTCCGTTTGGGGTTATAGTAATTCACTTTTGTATTGGTTTCCGCAGCCGGCATATTCCTTCCGCCTCGTCACGCTCTTTCAGCAGACGAGCCAGGGCAGAAAAAAATTTCTTTTGCACATGATCTACACTGTGCCGATGAGAATGCGGACAGCACAAACACTGTCTGTTTGCACAAAGTAAAGGGAGAATTTTCTGTATTTTAGATAAAAATTAAAATCATCTTGCAATTACACAAGCACTATGATAATATCATAAAGCAATAGTTGTTAAAGTTAATTATTTAAAAAGAGAATTGAGGGGGAGTTATGAAACCGATTATTGGTATTACGGCTAATTTTGTAAAAGACGGCAGATTTGGTGCAGATGCCCACATCGGGGGAGCAGGACAATTTTGGCAGGCGCTGGCAGATGACTACATCCGGTCTGTGCTCCTGGCCGGAGGGACTCCTGTGATCGTACCCATCGTATCGGGTGAGGAAGCGTCCTCTTATCTGGAGGGCTTGGACGGCCTTATCATCTCCGGAGGCTGCGATGCCTCGCCGCTCACCTTCGGAGCGGATACCACTGGAGCAGTGGGGGAGATCTGCACCGAGCGGGACGAGCTGGAGCTGGCACTGCTCCGGCAGGCGCTGGATATGCCCGGCTTCCCGGTGCTGGGGATCTGCCGGGGCTGCCAGGTCCTGAACATAGCCCTGGGCGGAACCCTGGTCTTGGACATCGATACGGAGAAAAACGGTGACCACTTCCTGGCGCGGCAGCGGATGCAGGTATTTACCCATCGGATCGAAAAGGCGCCTGGCTCCCGCATTGAGCTGCTGCTGGGAACGGAGAACCGGGTCAACTCCTACCACCACCAGTGCGTGGACCGGCCGGGAAACGGCGTCGAGATCACGGCACGGGACTGTCACGGAGTCGCCGAGTGCATTGAGGTGCCCGGCCGTGAAGGCTTTACCCTGGGCGTCCAGTGGCATCCGGAGGGCTTGGCCCCCTGTGGAAACAACCACCTCAACATCTTTAAAGCCTTCGTGGAGGAGGCCGGACAGTTTCAGAACAGGAGGAACGCGCGATGATCGGAATGAAGGACATCCAGGCTTATCTGCCTGAGCTGGAGGAGAACTATCGGCACCTCCACCAGTGTCCGGAACTGGGGTTTGAGGAGACAGAGACATCTGCCTATATCCTGAAAAAGCTGGCGGAGTACGGCATCGAGGGAAAACAGGCGGCCCGCACCGGGATCATTGCGGACATCCGGGGCAGCGCCCCCGGGAAAATGGTGGCCATCCGGGCGGATATGGACGCACTTCCCATTGAGGAACTGAGCGGCGTGTCCTATGCCTCCCGGAATAAGGGAAAAATGCACGCCTGCGGCCACGACTCCCATGTGACCATGCTCCTGGGGGCGGCTCACTATCTGAAAGATCATCCGGAGCTGTTTTGCGGGACCGTCCGCCTGATCTTCCAGCCCGCTGAGGAGGGCTTTGACATGAGCGTCCTCCAGGAGGTCTGCAAAGAGGGGGGAGACATGAGAGGCGGCGCGGCCAGTATGATCGCCTTTGGCGCTCTGGAGGGGGTGGACGCCTGCTTTGCGCTCCACATCAACAGCTCCATGCCCGTGGGGACGCTGGGGGTGCCCGAGGAGCGCTTCTCTGCCTCCAGTGATATTTTTGAGCTGACCATCCAGGGCAGGGGCGGCCACGGGTCGGCCCCCGAGGATGCGGTGGACCCCACCGGCGCCCTGGCCGCTGTCATCACTGCCTATAACGCCCTGCCCTCCCGGGAGGTAGGCGCTCTGGATTCCTGCTCGCTGTCCATAGGCGCCATCCGGTGCGGCGAGGTCTGGAACGCCATTCCCGACTCCGCCTATGTCACCGGAGGCCTGCGGGCGTTCAGCAACGAGATGCGGGACCATATCTTCCAGCGGCTGAAGGAGATCGCCGAGGGGATCTGTACCGCGCACCGCTGCACCGCTCAGTTCTGCCGCCACGAGGGCTATGCCCCCGGCATCTGCGACCAGGAGATGGTCCAGGTGATGAGCCGTGTGGGCCGGGAGGTTCTGGGGAAGGAAAACGTGACCATGCTCCCCAAGCCTATGATGGGCTCGGAGGATGTGGGCTATTACTTCCAGAAGGTGCCCGGCGTCATCGGCTGGCTGGGCGGTATGCCGGAGGCGGGCCCCGTACCCCAGCACAACCCTCACTTCAAGATCGATCTGAACGCCCTGCCCCATGGAATGTTGGTCCATATTGCGATGGCTCTTGACTATCTGAATCGGTAACACAGGCGCCCTGCAAACCCATACGACTGGAACAAATCTGAGGAGGAATATCACCATGTCACTGAGTGCAATTCTAAACAGTCCCCTGCTGTATGCCCTGGTCGGCGGCGGCATCCTGATCGTACTGGCCATTGCCGCCATCTTTTTCCTGCGTGGGCGCAAGCGCGCCCTGGAACTGGGCGTCTCTAAGGAGGACTTCAATTCTGCCATGCGCGGCTGCGTGGCCTTTTCCATCGTCCCCTCCATCGCCGTGATCATCGGCCTGTTTTCTTTGGCCCCTCTGCTGGGCGCGCCCTGGCCCTGGTTCCGCCTGTCCGTCGTGGGCTCTCTCCAGTACGAACTGATGGCGGCCGACCTGGCGGCCACTGGAGCTGGATATGAGAGCCTGTCGGCTTTTGCTGCTGCCGACGATCCCTCCGCTCTGGGCACCATCATGTTCGTTATGAGTATCAGCATCATGGCCGGCATGGTGTGCAACATCTTCCTGACCAAGCGGATCTGTATGACCGCCAATTCCCTGACGGCCAAGGGGGGCGCCTGGGGAGCGCTGGCCATCTCCTGCTTCACCATGGCCATGATGTGTACCTTCAGCTCTGTGCAGCTGATCTCCGGGCTGATCCCTGTCCTGGTCTTTGCCGTGAGTGCGGTCATCACCATTGGCCTGTCCAAGCTGGCCGCGGCGAAGAAGATCAGCTGGCTGAACGACTACATCATGTCCGTGGCGCTGATCGCGGGTATGGCTTCCGCCGTGCTGTTCACCAATATCCTGGGCTGAAAGGAGCTGCCTGAGCTATGAAAATGAGTGAGTATTTGAACCGCACCCACACCCTGGGGCGTATTGCGACGATCATCGCTATGGCGATCATGCTGGGCATCCCCGCTGTGGTATGCACCGTATACGACATCTGGCCCACCATGGCCAGCATCGTTGCCACCGCCGGCCCCCTGCTGGCCATGTTCATCCCCAGCGCCCTGTCCGAGGTGGTCAGCTTTACCCCCATCACCGGCTCCGCCGGCTATATTGCCTCCATCATGGGGAACGTGTCCAACATCAAGTTCCCCTGTGCCATGAGCGCTATGGAGCGGACCAAATCCAGCTCCGGCACCGAGCAGGGCGAGGTCATCGCCACCTGCGCCATGTGTATCTCCGGCATCGTTACCACGGTGATCGTGGCCCTAGGCGTTGTGCTGCTGGTGCCGCTTCAGCCGGTGCTCACCTCTCCGGTGGTGGCCACCGCGACCCGATATGTGATGCCCGCCCTGTTCGGGAGCATGGCGACCTCCTTCTTCCTGAACAGGAACGCCGGCGCCTATGTGATCCGGGGCAAGTTGAAGCTGAGTCTCACCATTCTGGTGCTGATGATGGCGCTGTTCCTGATCTTCCCGGCGCTCGTTCCCAAGCAGGGCTATGTGCTCATGTTCTCCATCCCGGTGGTCATTCTGGTCGCCCGCGTCTTCTATCAAAAGGGCATTGTAACCGTGACCGAGCGGTAAGGAAGAACGGGGCCGACGCGAAAATAAAATGAGGCGGCCGTGGAGAGGCTGCGCTGTGGGGTGAGTGTCCCATGCGCGGCCCCCGGGGCCGCCTTCCTGTCTGCGGTATGGTGTGAAGGAAGGAGAAGTTGGATGGATCTGACACAAGGGATCAATGCGGTGATGCTGTGCTTTCTGGCAGTGGGCGGAGTGGACTATCTGCTGGGCGGCCGCTTTGGACTGGGCAAGGAATTTGAGGAGGGGATCGTGACCTGCGGCCGGCTGCTGCTGGTGATGGCGGGCTTTATGGTGCTGGTTCCGCTGATCGCCCGGGGGCTGGGGCCGGTGGTCTCCCCATTGTTCCACGCTATGGGGGTGGACCCGTCGATCTTGGCGGGGATGCTGCTTGCGAACGATTCAGGTGGGCTCCCGCTGGCGATGGAGCTGGCCGACACCCGGGAGGCCGGACTGTTCAGCGGGCTGATCGTGGGATCTATGCTGGGGACGACAGTCATGCTGGGCATCCCCACGATTATGATGTTTGCCACTCAGAAGGAGCGGCCCTCTGTGATCTACGGGCTGCTCTGCGGTCTGGTGACCATCCCGCTGGGGTGTCTGGCGGGAGGTCTGGCCGCAGGGTTCCGGACGGAGCTGGTCGTGAGGAATTCGGCGCCGGTTCTGGTGCTCTCTGTGGTCCTGCTGGTGCTGCTTCTGTTGTTGAAAGAGAGAATCGTGCCGGTCTTTTCTGCCTTTGGGAAGCTGATGACGGCGGTCTCCATCTTCGGCCTGGTGTGCGGTGCGGCGGAGAGCCTGCTGGGGATCACCGTATTTCCCGGTATGGGTACATTGGAGGAGGTGTTTCCTGTTGTGGGCAGTATCGCTGTATTCCTGGGCGGGGCCTTCACCCTGGTGGCGGTGGTCCGTCGGGTGTTTGCGGCTGCTCTGGGCCGGGCGGGCCGCCTGCTCTACGTCAACGACAGCAGTGTCTCCGCACTGATCCTGTCCCTGGCCAACTCCCTGGCCGCCATCCTGATGATCCATGAGATGGACGACCGGGGCCGCCTGCTGAACATCGCATTTCTCACCTCCGCCGGGTGCGCTTTGGGTGACCATTTGGCCTATACCAACCAGATCGCCCCAGAACTTTGCGCGCCGGTGATGGTGGGAAAACTGGTGGGAGGCTTATCGGCGCTGGTGGCTGCGCTGCTCCTGGCTAAGCGTCTGAAGCTCTCGGCGGGGGCGGGGCCGCAGGCTGAGAGGGGTTCCACTGCGGAGGAACTTGTGATATAATGACGCACAGAAAAGAGGTGCGCGGCTGACCCTCGGATCCATGTGTAGCGGCAGAGCGGACCGGTGCCTGGAGCTGTCTCAAACAAAGTTGGAATAGGAAGGACAAATCATGGATCAGGTTTTAAAGATGCAGTGGAAGCAGCAGTCTCCCGCCTGCGGCTGGTATATCTCTTATTTATACCGAAGATCTTTTTCCCAAATGTCCTCGGCATTTAAGAGCATCGGCCTTTCCGGAAACCAATCCGTTGTTTTGGTGGGCGTATACCGCAACGAGGGGATCAACCAGCGCACACTGGCGGATACCATTGCCATGGCTCCGGGTGTGATGTCCCGGGTCCTGCGGGAACTGGAGGATGCGGGCTATGTGGAAAAGCGGCGGGATGAAGAAAACCGCCGGAATTATCTGCTCTATCTGACCCCGGCGGGGACGGAGGCGGCGGAGCGGAGCCAGATGCTTCAGAGGGTATATTGGGAAGATCTGCTTCAGGACCTTACCGCGGAAGAAAAGTCGACCTTAAACACCCTGCTGGAGAAGATGGAACGCCGCGCAGCCCAGGCTGCGGTACCGAAGGATGTGGATGATCAGGGGGCTGTTCAGGGGGAAGAGGCATGATTTTATAAAATCTTTGGGAGATGCGGAGCTCCTGTCTTTCAATGCACGGGTCGTCTGCACCAGACGAGGAGGTAATTGATATGGTCACGTTGGCACAGCGCATAGAGAGCTTGCGGACGGAGCGGGGGATGAGCCGCCCAGCCCTGTCGGCGGCCCTTGGATTCTCCAAAAATGCGGTGGAAAAGTTTGAGACCGGACGGGCCACGCCCACGCGGGATCAGATGGAGAAGATGGCCGCTTATTTTGAGGTGTCCGCTTCTTACCTGCGGGGCGAGAGCCGGGATCGGCTCCAGCCAGACGGTTGGATGGATGCGGGATACGAGGAGGAGCCGGTGGAGCCGGTCAGCCGCCCTGAGCGCGCGCCCAAGAGTGCGTCCCGGGAGCAGGGCACTGGCTTCCACTCCTTTTTGAACAGCAAAGGGGTGCAGGATATGCTCCGCTCTGCCGTTCTGGATGTGCTGCGGTCCCCTGAAGGACAGGAAATTCTCCGCCGTGTCATCCAGAAGGAACTGGATCAGAGGAAGTAACAGAACGATGATCCATCGTGGAAGAAGCTGGCGTGATACAGGCAGGAAACTGCTTTTGTAAAGCCGAAGGTCCTTGTCGGAGCTGCTTTGTCCACTGTACCGCGGAATCAAAGGTGTGCACGCAAACCTGCTCCACATCCTTATGGATAAAGCTATTGACTTTCATAAGGTCAATGCAGGCCTGGATGGGTTGATGAGCCCAGCGGCAGCAGGTGTAGGGTTTGAAATAGAGATTCATGATCTCGTAAGCCTTACCTAAGGACTCCAAATACTTCTGATACTTCGGAGTTTCCAGCAAGTATCCATAGGCAGTGCTGCCCGCCAGAGTCTCCAGCGTTGCCTCTGCACCCACAAGGGCACCGAAAGGCACGCCGTCCTTATTCATAGACGGATACTTTACCGAACGCATCACCGGAGTGAGCGGGGCGTGAAACTCGGCCATAGACAGTGCATTGTTCATCTGCTCCTGGGTAAAGCCCGGCAGGCGGCCCATTCCTGCGGCGGGAGAAGAACATCTCATACTTATAGGAAAGGCAGCCCACACCAATGACCTCGGCCAGGGCGATCTCCTCGTTGTAGAACTGGTACTGAACCTCACAGATGGAGGGACGCAGGCCGTGGGAGTACATGGAATAGGTGGTTTTATCGTGGCCGCAAAAGATGACGCCCCAGTTCTCCATGGTGGACATGCCGCCCAAATAGTGAAACATCGAAAATCGAATACGACACCGCAGACAGCGGCGTTCTCGTTTCCTCTTTAGGGAGATCGGGACGCCGCTTTTTTGCGCCTAAAACCAGAAAGAAGGCGGCAGCCTATGTACTTTACTTCCGGCAGTGACCGGGCCTTTGAACAGCTCATACAGACGATCATGACCATTTGACGTGTACGTTAACTATAAAATGATAGCTTTAACTGATTATAAGTTTAATTATTTCGGCTAGTCTGCGAGCTGTTGCAAAAAAAGATATACATCCTTTAGTGAGATATTTCTATATTTTTCTGATATTATTTTGATAAACCGAAGAAAAATGTGGGAAATACAGAAAATTTATAACTTAAATTAAAATTGTACACAAAAATATTCACTCTGGCAGCAAGAAGGTTGACATATTTGTAAAATGATGATATGGTTCATATAGAGGATAGTTAACGTACACGATGAAAGAAACGGAGGCGATAGGTTGAGCCAATCCAAAAATGTTGTTTTTATTCTGACTGACCAGCTGCGCAAGGACTGTATTGGGGCATATGGAAATCCATATGTCCACACGCCAAACCTTGACCGTTTGGCAGCTTCCAGTATCCAATTCGACCGGTCCTATGTCGCAAATCCTATATGCTGCCCGAATCGGATGTCTATTTTTACCGGTCGTATGCCGTCAAATCATGGACTTTGGACAAATGGGCTTTTGGGACAGCATCCGGAACACACAATACCATCTTACCTGAAAAATTTTGGCTATCAGACGGCTAATATCGGAAAGCTGCATTTCAATCCATACAGCAAGGAATCCAAAGACTTCAGCCTCGAAAGTGAGGCTGCTTGGCCGCAGATTCCTGAAAAAGAGTCCTACACCGGTGGATATTTCGGCTTTGATTATGTAGAATTAACGATTGGACACACCCTGCCAAAGTCGCACTACTATAAGTGGTTTTTGGAGCACGGCGGGACAGATGATATGTTTGACGTGGAGCTGTATGGCCCCGCATACACGCCGGATGAACGGTGCGGCGTGAGAAAGATGCCGTCAACACTATCCTCATCTTCCTTTGTCGGAGATCGTGCAGTAAATTATTTGCGCCATGTCCGAAACCCGAACCAGCCATTTTTTCTGTCCGTCAGTTTCCCGGATCCGCATCACCCCTTCACTTCCTGCTTCGACGATTATGAAACCTGGAGAACCAGGCCCGTGCATCAACCGATAGGGGATGCCAGTGATTTAGCCACACGTCCCCCTCATTACGAACGCCATTTCCGCGGCGGATGGACCAGACGCGGTGAAGTACCCTGCCGATATTCCGAGGGGGTCCCGGAAGTGATTGCCACGGAACGGACCCGACACACCTATGCTATGATTGACAACATCGACCGAAACATCGGGAAGGTCATAGACGAACTGGAAACATTGGATCTCTTAGATGATACCATTATTGTATTTGCTTCGGACCACGGGGAATTGTTAGGCGATCATGGTCTTTGGCTGAAAGGTCCTTTCTTCTATGAGGGGCTTATCAATACGCCGCTGCTGATGCGTGTTCCTGGATATCAGCAGAGGATATGCGGACAGTTGATCTCTTCTGTTGACTTAGCACCTACCATTTATGACCTGCTTGGGCTGGAGATCCCGTTGTATATTGACGGAGTTTCGCAGGTGGAAACGCTGAAAAACGAAGAAGTGGTATGCCGGGACAGCTGCGTTGTCGAATATCGAAACGGGTATCATTGTGATGTAAATGTCAACGCACTCGTTACAAAATCCTACAAGTTTGTCCAGTATGAGAACGGAGAGGCTGAATACACCGATTTGGCTGTTGACCCATCGGAATCTGTCAATCGCGCAAACGATCCGGCCTGGCACTGTCAGGTGCTGGATGCCGCCCGCAGCCTGCTGATACAACAGTTAAAAAACAAGTCAAAAGGCGCGGTCCAATATGGCCACGCTTAATATGAACGAAAATGATTAGGGAGGAAAAATCATGAAAAAGCTGTTTTCTGCCACACTCGCAATAGCAATGAGCCTGTCCTTGGCGGCGTGCGCCCCAAACACCCCTGCAGATGATCCTGCCGATTCCAGTCCGCAGGGGAGCGCGTCTTCTGTGGAGAATCATACCAGCGAGACTAATTGGCCCACTGGCAATGTTACGATTTTTGTGCCCGGTCAGGCCGGCGCCAACATGGATATCAAAGCTCGCATGGTAGGAAAATATCTTTCCGAAGAACTGGGGGTCCCCGTGGTAATTGAAAACCGTCCGGGCGCCGGAGGTATTACGGCGTGCACGCAATATCTGACAGAAGATGCAAACAGCAACAATATTCAGTATATGTCCGGGTCTAACCTGAGTGTTGCCCCCATCTATAACGAAGTAGAGTATACTGCGGACGACTTTATTATTGTGTCCGGCCTGGACAGCGTTGAGAACGGGCTGTTTGTAAATGCCGATCTTGGGATCAGCTCTCTGGAGGAGCTCAAAGCTGCCTTTGCCGATAAGACGATCAAATTTGCTTCCGCTGGCGTAGGCAACGACTCGTTCCTGGTATCTAAAATCCTGATGGAAGAAATGGGCCTGACGTCTGACAGCATCAACGGCAACGGATTTGGCGACGCTCTGACCGCCTGTATGTCCGGCACTGCCGACGTGTGCTACTGTGCACTGAACCAGGCCAAACAGTATGTGGAAGATGGATCCATTGTTCCTCTGGCCGTCTATTGTGAGGAAGATTATACTGGGTATGCAGACTGTGGTTATGATGTCGTACCCTCTTTGAAGAATGAGGGATATGACATTATTTACTCTGCCATCACCTATTTTGCACTTCGTGACGGAACAGACGATGCAGTGGTCAGCAAGCTGGAGTCCGCGCTCAACAACGTGTATGCCAACCCTGATTTCATGGCAGAATTTGAAGCCGCCGGCTTCGCCCTGCTTCCCGACACCTCCGCGGACGCCGTGACTGCGCGCATGGATACACTGATCGGCGACGTTCAGCGCTTTGCTGATGCGATCGCATAACAAAATCTGTTTGTCAGAATTGAGAGATCTGTCACTAAGCCCTGTTGGGAGGTACGTATGAAGCTGACGATCAAGAAAAATTTGTGGTCCGGCATCTTAACTGTCGTATTCAGCGCTGTTTTATGGTTTGCACTGCCATTTTGCATCAAGTCAAAAGTCAGTACGCTGACCTCCGCGGTAGGGCCGGATTATCTCCCTCGGCTGATCATCATACTGATGGCGATCTGCGGGGTCGGGCTGATCCTATACAGTTTGGTGCTGAAAAAAGACGAAACCGTTGAAGTAGTCCTGAAGGAAGAGGCCCGTACGTTCCTTTATATCTTTGCACTTCTGGCCTATGTCCTGCTTATGCCGCTGCTTGGCTTTCTCATCTCAACACTGGTTTTTTCCTGCTTCTCGTTATTTTTTCTGGAAACGAAAAAGCCAAGCCACTATGCTGTGATCATCATCCTTGTCATAGGAATCTTTGTGGGGTTCAAATATGGACTCAAGGTTCCTCTGCCTACAATCTGGTTATAAGGGGGGAACATAGATGCTGGATCTTATCGTGGGCGGCTTTCGGGACGCTTTCACAGTATCAAATATCTTTTTCATCTTTGCGGGAGCCTTTATTGGAATCCTGTTTGGCGCAATCCCCGGACTCTCCAGCGACTTGGGCGTCATCCTGTTCCTTCCGCTTACCTTCAGCATGGATGTGCTGCCCGGAATTCTGCTTCTGCTGGGGATTTACTGTGCCGGAACTTACGGCGGGAGCATCACCGCAATTCTGATCGGCACACCGGGAACAAACGTAGCAATGGCTACGGTGTTCGACGGTTATCCTCTGGCGCAAAAAGGTCAGGCAAAAAAGGCACTTACGCTGGCTCTGTATTCCTCCACGATCGGTGGGATCATCAGTGCACTTCTTCTGCTGTTCACCGCCCCATTCATCTCTAAATTCGTCCTGTCTTTTGGCCCTCCGGAGTATTTCGCACTGTCCATTTTCGGCCTTTCCATTATTGCAGGCGTCAGCGGAAACAGTATGCTGCGCGGCATCATCATGGGCGGCTTTGGTTTTCTGGTCTCCTGCGTCGGGGTGGACGCATCTTCCGGAGCGACCCGATTTGCCTTTGACAACGTGTTCCTGATGAAGGGGCTGGGGTTGACGCCTGTACTGCTCGGTGTGTTTGCGCTTCCAAATATTCTGAACAATATTTATACCCGCAACTACCGCAACTCCTTTGTCAGCGAGTCTGATTACAAAAGCAGCAGCGACCTGACAAAAGAAGAAAAGAAGCAGTGTATGCCGACGATCCTCAAATCCACGGTCATTGGCTCCATTATCGGCGCCATTCCCGGCGCCGGTGCCGGCATTGCCGCCTTTATGGCCTATAACGAAGCCAAGCGCGGATCGAAGCGCGGACACCTGTTCGGCACAGGAGAGATCGAAGGCGTGGCAGCTCCGGAGGCAGCCAACAATGCAGTCACCGGATGCTCTCTGATCCCGCTGTTCACCCTGGGTATCCCGGGAAGTGTCGTGGCAGCCCTTTTGATCGGTGCTTTTACCATGCAGGGATTGATTCCAGGCCCGACGCTTTTCAAAACACAAGCCCCCCTCATGTATGCCATTATGGTGGGCATCATCATCTGCAACATCGCCATGTGGCTGGAAGGAAGATACCTGCTGCGCCTGTTTGCCAAAATCGCTCTGGTTCCGCAGCCGATCATCTTCACAGGACTTGCTCTGTTCTGTGTAGCCGGCGCATTTGCGTTCTCCAATCACATTTTCAATGTTTATGTGCTGCTGATCTTCGGCGTGGTAATGTATCTGATCCAGCGTCTCGGTTTCCCGGGCGCCCCGTTTGTGCTGGGAATCGTGCTTGGCTCGCTGATGGAAAGCAACCTGAAGAACTCTCTTGTCATGTCCAATGGTTCCTGGCTGATCTTCTTCCAGCGTCCCATCTGCCTTGCCATTATCGCGATCACCGTGTTCTTCGCCGTGTATTCTGTCAAGAAGACGCGCCAGCTCAAGCAGGCGGGGGCAAAACAGACCGGAATGGACGAAGACACCGCCCTGGAGGACTGAGACTGACTGCACTCATAATTCTATTGTGAAGACGCTCCTTTTATGTCATAATAGAAAGAAATTCTAACTCTATGGAATGGAGGCGGCCGCCTTGAAAGTTACGATCAAGTCCATCGCACAGGAAGCCGGAGTTTCTATCGGCACAGTAGACCGGGTGCTTCATAATCGAGGCGGCGTCAACGAGGAAACAGAAAGACGAGTGCTCCAGATCGCGGAAAAACTGGATTATCGCCCGAACAGCATCAGCAAGGCCCTTGCCCTGCTCCGAAACCCGCGCGTCATCGCAGTTTTGATCAACGCTCCGGAATATAACTATTTCGCCGCCGAGATCGCGCGCGGCGTAGCAGCAGCGGCCGAAGAAATGTCCGATTTCGGGATCGACGTTGTGTATCACTATATGCACAGCACGCTGGAGGCAGAGCAGCTCCGCCATTTAGACGAGATCAAAGGGGAAAATGTCTCCGGCGTGATCCTGAAGCCAGTCAATTATCCCAGTGTTCAGCAGAAAATCGACGAACTTGTTGACGTGGGGATCCCAGTGATCACCTGCACATCGGACACAAGCAACTCAAAACGGACTGCGTTTGTAGGGCACGACCACCGTAAAGAAGGGCGTATGCTGGCGCGTCTGCTCGGTATGACACTAAGACCCAATGCGTGCATCGCAATCCTGGTCGGGTCCATGAATGTGCTTGGCCACCAGCGCAAGATCGAAGGATTTCGGGAGTGTCTGGCCGAACGGCGGCCTGATGTCAATCTGCTGGGCACTTTTGAAAGCAACAACGACCCTTCTGCCGTACGCACGATGATGAAGGCGTTTGCGGCAGAATACCCGATCGATGCGCTGTGCATCCAGGCAATGGACCGCAGAGGCGTAGAAGATGTGGTCAGTCTTTTCCCTGCGGATCAGAAACCCGTCATCTGCACATTTGGTTCAAGGGCTGAACTGGAAGAGCTTTTAAAAAGCGGCAACCTTGACTTTGCGGTTCAGGAAGAACCCTTTGAACAGGGATACCGCGCCGCCAAAACCCTCTTCAATGTTTTGCAGGACAAGGACCATACCGCGGATGACTTTGTTGAAGTCGAGGCAAAGATCATACTGGATGAATGTTTGTAGGCGGCTTCTGCACAAGAGGAGCAAGCGGTCTGTCGCCGCTTGTTCCTTTTTGGTTCAGATGAGTATAACGGCACGTCACCGGAAACTCCGTGGCAAACTTCAGGCAAGGTCAGCGCGAGGATGCTTCAACCAGGAGACAGGCGGAGAAGTTCAGCCGTACAGAGGCGGAATGAGCTTTATGGCCGCCGACCACTAAACTTGTACGCTCGCTGCCGGCGAACACACCTTCCGCTATACAGCAACCGGAAATAATCCAATCAAGCAAAGGCTTCAAGTTGGCCTTTGACAGCATTATTTTGCGCCCGCCCCCGTCAGACGGGCAGGGTGCAGACCTCTTCGGGAACATCCTAAAACAAGTTCTCAAAACTGCCATACCCGGACCAACTGACTGTATTGGAGAGAATCATTATGCCGCCTGTTAATGTTTTGATCAAGCCCGTTTCCTCTGCGTGTAATATGCATTGCAGCTATTGTTTTTATCTGGATGTCTCCTGCAACCGCAAGGATGCATTCCAGGGTGTGCTCTCAATCGATACCATGGAAAAAGTCGTGTCCTCGGCTATGGAGTATGCAGACGGCTTCTGCACGTTCCTTTTCCAGGGAGGAGAGCCCACTTTGGCTGGACTGGATTTTTACCGCCAGGTAATAGCTTTAGAGAAAAAATATGCAAAACCGGGCGTAAAAGTCCATCATTCCATTCAAACCAACGGGTATTGTCTGGATGAGGCATGGTGCTCTTTTTTTAAAGAACATGGTTTTTTAGTCGGAGTATCTCTGGACGGACCTGCTGAGCTTCACAATCTCAACCGGCGGGACAGCCTCGGCAAAAACACCTTTAACCGGGTCATGCACTCCATATCTCTTCTGGAACGCTTCGGAGTGGACTATAATATCCTTTGTGTCCTGACAGGGCGTAGCGCCCGCTCCATCCACCGCATCTATCAGTTCTACCGCAAGCAGGGATTTCACTGGCTTCAATTCATTCCATGTCTGGAACCGCTGGGCCAGGAGCGCGGCAAAGCAGCCTATCATTTGTCTGTGGAGGAGTATGGTGATTTTTTGATCCGCATCTTCGATTTGTGGATGGACGATCTGAAACACGGGGAATATGTGAGTATCCGTCACATTGACAACTGGCTTCAAATTTTAATGGGCGGTCAGCCGGAATCCTGTGGGATGACGGGCCGGTGCTCGATCCAGTTTGTAGTTGAGGGAGACGGCGGCGTCTACCCCTGTGACTTCTATGTGCTGGACGAGTTCCGGCTTGGCACAGTGGGAGAATGCTCATTTGCCCAGATGGCGCAGAGCCCTGCGGCACAAAATTTTCTCCAGTCTTCGCTGCCTGCACCGGATTCATGCAGGGAATGCAGATTTTATCCTCTGTGCCGAAACGGATGCCGGAGGGACCGCGTTTCCGGTCAGAATTTCTTCTGTCCTGCGCTGCATCGTTTCTTCTCCCAGCGGATCCATCAGATGGAACAGGCCGCTGCACTTCTTCAGTACGGCATCCGGAATTGATCCTTGGATTTTCGCCCCACCCCGCTCCTGTATGCGGCAAAATAAGCTTATTTCCATCAGTGTTCCCCCACAGTCAGGCCAGGCGCTGCGCTCTATATGCCCGAAGCGTCTGGCCGTTGTGTTGTTTGACTTCCCAGCGGCAGGCGCTCCCCCCTGCTTCTCGTCTGACAATCCGGGGACTTTACTTTTGAACAGAGGATCGTCGAGACCATCCGATGGTATCTGGAGATCCAGGAATGGATAAAGCGAGTGACGTTCGGTATTTATGCTGGTTATTATGAGAAGATGTTGAAGAAAACTTCTAAATAACGATGAGCAGGGGGATTATTCGCAGAGAATCAATGTGACACGTTCTGCAATGCTGCACCATTAGAAGCGTGTGTGGTGGCAAGTATGGTCGCTGCAAATTCAAATTCTCCATGATTGTAAAGGGCAGAAAAATTCACACGGATGGAGCATCCGAGAACTCTGGAGTGAAGTGAACAGGTGTATTCAGAGCTATACCAAGGAACATTGACCATTTGCTTCAGTGCAGGTTGATCTTTCCACTTACCAATTACATCATCAAATACTTCAGTACTGCTTTATCGTTCAGGGACAGTGAGAACAGATTGATCCAAAGAGTGATGAGATTGATAAAGAGATGTACATTTTGACTTTCCATTACAAGTTTTTCGTAATCTTTATAAAAACTATAGTAGTGGTTTTTATCTTCATACCACCAATACACAGTCCATGCCGCATTACATACAGCATTGGCGTGATCAACCGTACTCTCTTTTTCTGAGGAAAAGCTAATGCTGCGATCAATAAGCCCTAATACCTGATGCAGAGGATATTCGAGTTCTCTCGCTAAAATGACATTTCTTTGTGCAAGAGCCACAGCCTCTGACTGCTTGGTCTGATGGGAAGCGAGTTTCTGTTCATTTTCTTCAAATTCTTGTTTGTGCTTTAAATCCTGTGAACCCGTTTTACCTCATCGCGAAAGCTGTCAGAAAAGCCAAAAACGGATATTGTCATATCGATATTTCGCGGGGAGGAAAACACCTTATCGAGGATCCAACTTCGGTCTAAAATTCGGATATCCAGACCATGCAGATTTCGCAACTCATCTTCTATTTAGGCGCTTTTCTTGTCTGGGATGTACTGATTGGATATGAAGAAAATCTTGGTGTATCCGCGGCGTTCTTGTTGATTGACCAAGACAATTTTAACCACATCGGATTTTACCTTTGATTTCCAGTCTTTCTTTGCGCTTATAGCAAATGCCCATCGTTCCGAAGCAGCAGTGTTGCCATAGTACCATAAATCCGATATTTCTTTTGCTACAGGATATGTTTCGCTATCCACCTTGCTATCACCACCTCCGGTTGGGCCAGTTTGCGGTAATAAATTTGGACATACTTCCGATTCAGCAAGTTTTCTGCAAAATTCCTCAAAGGTTTTCTCGAGATTCTTACTTGTAAGAGACTCAAGATAATAATCTAACATATCTCGGCCCAAGTTACCCTTTTTAACTAACACTGAATCCGAGAACTGTTCAGGATGTACCTTTTTGTAGAATTCGTTCTGACGTCCCATTTGAATCCCCCGCTATTTGGACATTGTTTTGAAAGCGTTACAAATAAGAAAAGCCGCATAGTGATACAGATTTTTCTATGATAACGAGAAAATGGTGAAAAAAGCGCAAAAAAGTCAACAAAAAACGAAGAAATGAGAACGGTGGGAAATGGCGGCTGGAGAAATTTGGTGAAAACTGTCATGGACAACACCGCCCTAAATTTATGGTCAAAATCGTTGTTAGCAAGTAATATCTCCCGTGAGCCCCATATCGCAAAGTGAGAAAAGGGCGGAAAAGAATAAAATATTGTCAAAAGACTGCAAACCGGGTGTTCCGAAATGGGACACCCGGTTTTTTTGCTATTTCCGGCAGCAGGAGGGCCGCAAATGAGTGAAGTACAGGTTTTCGATTACTACTACGGCGATGAAAGCAGACAATTCAGTTTTTACCGCATCCCACGCCTCCTGATCCGTGACAAGCGTTTCAGCAAGTTATCCACAGACGCCAAACTGCTGTACGGGCTCATGCTGGACCGGATGGGCCTGTCGGCCCGGAACGGCTGGTACGACAGCGAGGGGCGGGTCTATATCTACTACCCGCTGGAGGAGGTCCAGCAGGACCTGAACTGTGGGCACGACAAGGCCACCAAGCTGCTGGTGGAACTGGACGGCGGCAAAGGATTTGGCCTGATCGAGCGTGTCCGGCAGGGCCAGGGCCGCCCGACGAAGATTTACGTCAAGCGGTTTACCACCCGCGAAATACCCCCACAGCCCTCCCCGCCGCAGGGCACACCTCCCCCCAGCGGCCAAGAGTGCGGGAAAGCCGCAGCCCAGAGTGCGGAAAAACCGCAGTCTGGATTGCGGAATATCCGCGGTCAAGAGTGCGGAAAATCCGCCCCAAGTTATATTAAATCTAATCAGACTGATTTTATCTATACTGATCCATCTATCCATCCATCCCCCGCCCCACCGCCGGGCGGATGGATAGATCGAAGCGAACAGCGGAGAGAGGTGGAAGAAAACATCGAGTATCACGCCCTTTGCCGGCAGTTTGGACGCGAGGACGTGGAGAGCGTGGTGGAACTGATGACCGATGTGCTGTGCAGCACCCGCCCGGCCATCCGTATCGGCGGGGAGGTCATTCCCACCACCCAGGTCCGGCAGCGCCTCTTGTCGCTGGACTACGGCCACCTGGAATATGTGTTCGACTGCCTGCGGGAGAACACCACGCAAATCCGCAATATCCGGGCCTATCTGCTGACCGCCCTGTATAACGCCCCAGTTACCATGAGCCCATACTACCAGGCGGCGGTCCAACATGATTTCGGTTGAGTATCTTGCCTCAAATTGAGGCAGATTTCGACAAATAACGCAAAATAGGAGGTAACGCACAATGGCAGACCCCAAGAAAAATCCCCTGATTGGGGCGTTCCGGTCCCCTGTGCCCGGTCCGGTCCCATCCGATCCAGCGGAGAAAGACCCCAAACTTGCGAACCAGCCCCCAGCGGCAGACCCCAAGGCAGTCCAGACAGCGGGGACCACCGCGCCGGTCAAGCCTGGTGAGGCGCCTGGAAATGGCCCCCCCAAGGAGAAAGCGGATGGAAACGCCCCTGCCTCTCCCACCGATGGGAAGAAACCGGAGGAACCCCCCAAGTCCATGGACCCCAAGAGCAAGACGGACGGCGCCGCCCCCGCCGCTCCTACTGACGGGAAGAAGCCCCAGGAGCCCCCCAAGGCTGCGGACCCCAAAGGCAAGACGGATGGGGCCACTCCCGCCGCTCCCACCGATGGGAAGAAAGCCCAGGAGCCCCCCAAGGCCGCGGACCCCAAGGGCAAGACGGATGGGACTACCCCCGCTGCTCCTGCTGATGGGAAGAAGCCGGAGGAGCCACCCAAGGCCACAGACCCCAAGGGCAAGACGGATGGGACTACCCCCACCGCTCCCACCGATGGGAAGAAAGCCCAGGAGCCCCCCAAGGCCGCGGACCCCAAGGGCAAGACGGATGGGACTACCCCCACCGCTCCCACCGATGGGAAGAAGCCGGAGGAGCCCCCCAAGGCCGCAGACCCCAAGGGCAAGACGGATGGGACTACCCCCGCCGCTCCCACCGATGGGAAGAAGCCCCAGGAGCCCCCCAAGGCCACAGACCCCAAGGACAAGATGGCCAGCGCCGCCCCCGCCGCGCAGCAGGGCGCATCCACTCCGGCACAGGAGGATGAAATCCCGCCCGATTTTTCCTTAAATATCGTCCCAAGCAATAAACTGGGCACCGTGACCATGATGCCCCTTGACCTGATCGACGACTTTGAAGGCCATCCCTTTGAGGTCCGGGATGACAAGGACATGGAAGAACTGGTAGCCAGTATCAAGCAGGTGGGCCTGCTGGAACCCGCCACGATCATTCCCAACGAGAAAAAGGTTGGGCGCTTTGAGATGGTGGCCGGCCACCGGCGCAAGCACGCGGCGAAACTGGCTGGGCTGACCCATATCCCGGTCATCGTCCGGGATATGGACCATGACGAGGCTACCATCTACATGGTGGACTCCAACCTGAAACGGGAGAAGTTGACGCCCATGGAGAAAGCCCGGGCCTATACCATGAAAACAGAGGCCCTTCGGCGCAAGATGGGGCGGAAGTCCAAGGAGGAGATCGCGGCGCTGGAGGCGCAGGGCAAGAAGCCCCTGACGGCGGACCAGGAACTGGCCGCACAGACCGGAGAGAGCGTCGCCACCGTCCAGCGGTTTAAGACCCTGACCAAACTGACGCCCCCTTTGCAGAAGATGGTGGATAAGGGGACTATCCCTGTCAATACCGCCGCGGATATCGCGCAGATGAAGCCACAGGAGCAGAACGCCCTGGCGGACGCCATTGAGAAAGAGGTCAAGGTGCCCTCCGGGACTGCCGCTAAGGAGTTGAAGGAGGCAAGCCGGGCCGGTACGCTGACCACAGAAAAAATCCAGGCCGCTGTCGCTCCCACCAAGCGGGAGGAGAGCCCCCCGCTGAAGGTGACGCTGGGCGAGGAGGACCTGCGGCCCTACTTCCCGGATAAACGCACGACGGTCCCGGACGTGAAGCAGGCTATTTTCGAGGGCCTGTCCCTGCGGAATAAGATGATCGAACACCAGAAAGCCAAGGCCAAGGCGGAGAAAAGCGTCAAAAAAAAGCCGGTTGGGATTGAGAGGTGAAGGCTATGAGTGATATTGCCATCAGATCCGCCACCGCCAGCAATTACCAGGGTATGATCGCCATGGTGGGCGAGGATAACCGCGTCTACCTGGGCAAGCCTGAAAACTGCTACCTCAGCCCGGATGGGGAGGCCCCGGCCTACTATGACAACTCGGACCGCTCCCTGCGGCTGATCTCGGACAACATCAGGATATTCCATTTCCTATACAGCCAGGACCTGCCGCTGTCCCAGCGGCAGATGCGCCGGGAGCATTGTTTCACCAAGGCGGACTATATCGAGTTTGCCAGCCTGCGGGAGGGCGTCCTCTCCCACTACCCCCTGATCCGGGAAGTGACCTTTGCCGGGAAGCCCTTTGTGCCGCCCAAGGCGTACCAGCGTATGCACCGGCCCCGCCGCACAGCCCCCGTCCGCTGAAACCTGCCTCAATTTGAGGCAGGTTTCGACATTGTTCGGGGTGCGGCCCCGCCGCGCCCCACACGATTTTTTGAGAGGAAGTGATCCCCATAGCACCCGAAAACAGGATGAAAGAAATCACGGGCAACCTGAAACGTGATGTAAAAGACCTGCTGGGCGAGAGCGCCAGCCTGTTCACCGGCTTTTTCAAGCGCGGGGCCTGTACGGTCCGGGCGGTGGCGGACAAGTGGAAAACCTTTGCCCACGGCATCTCCGAGGCCGTGGATGACCTGATGAAGCCGCCCTTTGCGGAGGGCGGCCCGGAAGCCCCGGCCCCGCTGCTGAACTCCAAAGACGAGCCTATCGTTACCGTAGTGGAGAGCGCGGATGAGCATTTCCCGGAGAAACTGCAAATGCCGCTGTCCCAGGCGGAGCGGCGGGTCCTCCAGATCGACGAACTGTACCGGGCGCATGATCGGGAACCCCAGCCGGTGAAAGTGAAGATCGACTACATGAAGAACGGGCAGACAGACCGCTATTTTCTCCCCTTGCAGATCGGCGTGGGCGGTTCCCTGCTGCACCAGATGAAGGGCCACATCGACGCATACCAGGCCAGCCGGGAAAATATAGACCAGTTGTTCCGTGACGCGCCAGAGGAGTACCGGGAAGCCCTGCGGAGTGAACTTACCCCCTTCCTCCACCAAAGTCTGGACAGCCTTTCCGGGAAACTGCTGCCCTACTTCCAGTGGCATTGTGACATGGGCGAATTTGAGAAGCAACTGGAGGAGCAGGCGGATATGCTGCCGGAGAATGAGCGGGGGGCGTTCCGTTCCGGTGTGCGGGAAGCCCTGGACGGCCTGCGCCAGTCACTCAATTTAGGCATCGTTGCGGAGCCGCCGGCCCTTTACCGGGAGCAGCCCACCCCTGTCCAGGAGACAGGCCGTGCCCCTAACCCTATCCCTGACATAGAGAAGGAGCCGCCCCGCGCCTCGGTCAAGGTCCGCCTGCAACAGCACAAAAAGGCGGCGAAGAAACAGCCCCCTCTCTATCATGGGGATGGGCTGGCCCCGCCGCCTGATATACCGGGCGAGCCTTACAAGAGTGAATATGACGCTCGGAGAAGAAGGCAGGAAGATCGGGAGCGCAGCATCCTAACGCACAAATCCAAGCGTCCCAGGCGTCCCAAGCCCCACAAGGGTCCAGAGCATTGAGGTGCCGGGTATGAAATACAAGTATTACTCCACCCAGCGCCCTATTGATATCGGGACCTACCCCAAACTGCCGGAAGCCCCGGAGGTGGAGCTGGTCTTTTATGACCAGCGCAGGCCAGTGGAGCATGGCACCGTTCTGGCGTGGGGGGAACTGATCTATGACGCGCCCCTCTCCCCGGAGCAGGCGTCGGCCTATGAACTGCGGCCCTCCCGGGACAACCCGGATATCCGGGAGCGCATGGGCGTCCAGGCCCAGGCCGTGGGCGCGTGGGAGAGCCGCAACCATATCCCGGCAGAAAAGCGGCTGACCCGCTGGGACCCGGAAACCCGGACGTATGCGCCGCTCCCGGCGGCCACGATAGAGCGCATGGCCCGCCAGTTTGAGATCGCCCTGGAGTTTCCTACTGTAACGGTCCGCCCCGCAAGGCCCAAACAGCATAAGCCGCCCCATCGGGACGGCAGATAGGAGGAGCGCATGGAAAAAACTTTTTATGATATCACTTCCAGCAGCACCATGCTGCGGGAGGGCTCCTACCTCACGGTGCAGAGGAGCCTCAACTACCGGGGGGAGCGTGCGGACTTCACCCCCTTCCTGGACGTACCCCTCAAGGAACTGGAACAGCGGCTGAAAGCGAGCAAGGCGGAGGAGCGGAAAATCTACGACCAACTGCAAGAGGCGGCGAAAGCCTGGGATGAGCATGGGGCGCAGACCCTTCTCCTGCAAAAGGCCATCGAGTATCTCAAGGTCCCGGAGGTCCAGCACACCGCCAACGAGTGGAAACAGAAAAAGGACGGCTCCTGGGAGATCAGCAACCTGGTCTATAAGATGACGTTCAGCATCGTAAAAACCGGCGATGAGTGGAAACTGTCCTGGGAGTTGTCCTATACCGCCCCCGGCCTGTCCGTAGGGTACTGGGAGTACACCCGGTCCCCCAGGCAGCGGATCGAGTATGAGGGGAGCAAAAAATACAAGACCCTGGAAGGGGCGCAGAAGTACATCCAAAGCAGATTTGACCGATACGCGGAATACTTTGAAACCCTCTCCCCACGCATCCCAAAGGAGGCGAAGCCTTTGTTTTCCGTCAATGGCCAACTGTTGCAGGGATATGGCATTATGCGGCAGGTGAAAAAGGAGGGGATCACCCTGGAGGACCTGATGGCTCAACTGGAGGCCAGTTTCCCGGTGGAGAACGCCCCGGAGCAGGGCGGCATGGACCACACCGAGGCCGCCCAGGAGCATGAGGAACCCGCAGCCACGGAAGCCCCCCAGGAGGAGGCCCGCGCCGCTCCCACCGAGGCGCCGCCGCCCACGCTGACCGTCATCACGCCCGGCCCCCAGGCAGCGTCCCCAAAGCAGCCCCCGGCCAAGGCAACCCAGCCGGACCACAAGAAAAGGCCGCTCCACAAAAAGCGGCTGGCTATGGCCAGATAAGGGGTGACGGGATATGTCCTATACCCACCTGGACCCCGGCCGGGAACTGGAGGTCTGCGGCCATATCTATTCCAATCAGATCGACCTGTCTGAACTGGTCCTGCTGCCTCCCGAGGAACTAAAGGCGCGGGAAGCGGCCAGCGTTGAGCAGGAAAAGGCCATCTATGACAGGATGGTGGAGATCGAAAAGGAGTGGGTACAGCAGGCCAGCCAGACCATGGCCATGCGGAAAGCCCAGCAGTACCAGAAAACGCCGCCTACCCCCCATACCGCCAACCAGTGGGTAGAGGGCGAGTATGGCTGGCATGAGCGGAGCAACATGGTCTACAAATTCACCTGGCGTATCTACGAAAATTCCAGTTGGAGCCGGGCACAGCAGAAATCCGTGATCAATTCCTATGAGTTATCGTGGTATCTCACCTACAATACCACGTCCAATCCAGATTACAGCGGCCCGGGCCGTCAGATCGCCGGGCAAGAAAGCAAACGCTTCGCGGATAAGGCCAGCCTGGATAAATACCTGCAAGGCCGGATCAAAGCCTATGAACACCTGTTTACAGAGATATCCCCGCCTATCCCGGCAGAGGAAAAACGCCGCTTTTGCGTCAATGGTGTGCTGCTGCCCGGCTACACCGTGGAACTCACCATGGAGCAGCGGGTGTCGGAACTAATGGCGCTGGCCGATGACGAGGATTTTGCCGCGCTGATACAGGGCGGCAAGCCGGAGGAACACCCCACGGAGGCCCCCCAGGAGAAGCCGCCCAGGAGGTCCGCACCGGCCAAGGCCCATAAGAAGAAGCACGTCCTTACCCGGTAGGCAGCGGCGCCAATGGCGCCGCTGTCCGCGCCAGCATGGAATTTTGACAGCAAAATTCCGCTGTTCAGGGGCTCCGCCCCTAAAACCCCCGGCCCTCAAATCTTGCCTCAATTTGAGGCAGGTTTTTTCGACCAAATTCCGCACAAAAAGGAGGCAGATATGAACAGCAGACAGGAAGCGGCCCAGATGGAAACCGAACTTCAACTTTTATTTGGCGAGACCTCATACTGGGTGGAGCGCAGCCCCTGCCGCGGGAAGTACCGGGGCCACAACGACTACACCCTGGTATTCGGCAGCGGGCGGAGGCTGTATATCGGCCTGGACGCCCGGAACTACTTGCCGGGGCTCCGGGAAAAGTTGGATCAGATCCGCTATTTCCGGGCCCACCAAGCGGAAAATACGGAGAAGGTCAAAACCCTTGTACTGTCGCACGATACCCCGTTTTGTGACGCGGCGGTAGATATCCTCCCCTATACCGGCAGCCAGGACCTATGCGTGTACGCCGTTGTGATCCTTACCAGCAAGGCAGGGCCGAAACTGGTCTACCGGGAAACAGGGCTGCACTACTATTTCGTCAGCGGGGACAGCGGCTGGCACAGCCCGGATCAATGCCTGGGCTTTTTTCTCCAAGATATCAGCGGGAAAATGGCCTATTGCAAGGGGCTGCCTGGGGACACCTCTCCGATCCGGCTCCCCAAAGCCCATCCGCAGAAAAAGAGGGAGGCGGTACGATGAAGCCCTATAAGACCATTACCCTGCGGCTGAACGCCGCCGAATACGCCCATCTGCGGAAGCAGACGGAGGCCACAGGGCTGAAAATGGAGCCGCTGCTCCGCCAACTGATCCTGGGCGTAAACCTGCGGCCCCGTCCCCCTGATGAATACGCCGCCCTGCTCCGGGAATTGTCGGCCATCGGCAACAATGTGAACCAACTGACGTACCAGGCCAACGCCCGGGGTGAGGCCACCCGGCAGGAGATCGGGGAGGCCGCCGGGCTGGTCCGGCAGGCATGGCGGCTGGTCAAGGACAGTTTCTAATGGCATACACAAAAATCCTGGTCATCCACAACCGGCTGGACAAGTGCCTGGACTACGCCCAGGACAAGGAGAAAACCGCTCTCTCCCTGGCGGAGGCCATCGACTACGCATTGAACCGGGACAAGACGGAGCAAGCCTGTTTTGAAACAGGGCTCAACTGTGATGTGGAGGCCGCCTGGCGGGATATGCTGGCAACCAAGCGGCGTTGGGGCAAGGTCCGGCGGAAACGGCAGGGCTACCACATCATCCAGTCCTTTGCCCCCGATGAAGTGACACCGGAGGAGGCCCACGCGGTAGGCGTGGAGTTCGCCCAGCGGCTGTTCGGGGAGCGGTATGAGGCCATCGTGACCACCCACCTGAATAAAGCCCATCTTCACAACCATGTGGTGGTCAATTCCGTATCCATGCTGGACGGCGCGATGTACCGGGACACCTTTCAGGACTACTACGGCGGGGACGGCGTTGGCATCCGGGGGACTTCGGACGCGACCTGCCAGGCCCACGGCCTGTCCGTCATTGAGCCGGACCCGGAAAACCCGGACCGGCGCAGGAGCCGCCCGGAGTGGGAGGGCAAGACCACCATCCGGGACACGGTACGCCGTGACATTGACGCCGCCCTGGGCCGGGCCTATACGCTGCAATCCCTTTTACAGGAACTTCGGCGTATGGGGTATCAGGTCCAGGCCGGGAACCGTAAGCATATTTCCATCCGTCCACCGGGCGGGGCCGGCAATATCCGGCTGGACAGCCTGGGGGACGGCTATACCGAGGCGGACCTGAAAGCCCGGTTGGAGGCCATCCGCACCGGCCAGCCAGCGCCGCCCGGACCGCCGCCCCCGGCGTCCCCGTGGCGGTCCCCTGGCCGGAAATACCGGGTCCGGGGCGGCTTCCCGCGCCGTACCCCCCGGAAACTGCATGGGTTTCAAGCCCTGTGTTTCAAATACCTGTATCTTCTCCGCTCCTTCCAGAAGGGCCGTCCGCAGACACGGGCGGCCTTTTCCACGCGCCAGGAACTTATCAAACTGGACCGCTATCAACGGCAGTTTCGCTATCTCCACCAAAATCATATTGAAACAGCGGAGCAGTTGTCCATGCAGTACGACGCTCTGCAAGCGGAGATCGACGCCCTCACGGACCGGCGCGGGGACCTGTACCGTCTGCGGCGGTCCGGCCATGAGGAGGTGTCGGAGGAGATCGGCCATATTACGGCCCAACTGCGGGCGCTGCGCCGCGACCTGAAACTGTGCGCCCGCATTGAGGGCGATATCCCCCGGATCAGGGAAGCGGTGGAGGCGTCTGAAACGCAAAGGAGCATCGACCATGAAAAGACTGATAAAAGCAGACCTGGCCGCCATCCTGCGCCTGGCCGGGGAGTACCGCTTCCTGGCGGCAGATAGGTTAGAGTTGAGCATCGCCCGGCTGTGCCGGCAGGAATACACAGATTTCCTTTTCCTGGCCCGGACACCCTGGTGCTGGCTGTTTGACCTTTCCGCTGTGTATGACAGCGGCAGTTACGCCAACCTCTGCGCCCTGGCCTACCAGGGCGTCCCCGGCGGGCCGGTCATCGCCCTGTTTCTCCACATCGACAAGACGGTGGAGGGCTTGCCCTGGGGGAGCGTGACCCTGCTGGACTATCCCACAGCGGCCCAGGACGTGGGGGTATTCTCCGAATTGCCCCCCGCCCAGCGGGAGCGGCATATCCGCCTGATGGTCAGGCGGTACACCCGGAACGCGAGGTATTGCAGCGTCCGGGAAGTCATTGGATATCTGAAAACCGGGGAGGTGAAATGAATATGGACACCAGCGGCGAAGTGGCTGATCTGATGGTAAAAGAGAGCATCCAGGTCACAGAAGCCAGCATAAAACTGCTGGCGGCAGGGAGCAAAAACCTTGCGGCGTTCCTCTGGGCCCTGGCCAAGGACGGGAAGAAAGTAGCCGGGCTGACCAGCATGGCCCAGTTGTATCGGTCCGGGAGGCCCACCACGCTGTTTCGGATCAAAGAGAGCGACCTGAAAGAGTTTCGCGCCTTTGCCAAAAAGAATGTGCTGTTCGCGGTCCTCAAATACAAGGGGGCCAAGGACGGCACCGTGGACCTTATCACCAATGTGGACTACGCGGCCCAGGTCAACCTGTTTATGGAGCGCAAGGGCTATCCGGTCCCGGAACAGGAGGCGGCACCGCCAAAAAAAGACGACCCCCGCGCTCGGCCAGGGTACTCCTCACCACAGCGCGGGAGTGGCTTGACAGCCTCCCGGACGAGGCCGACGAAGCAGACGATGAGGACTACTGACGAGCCGGCGGAAAAGGCCAGCGTCCGGGAAAAACTGGCTGCCTGCCGGACCGAGGCGGAGCAACGGGCCGCCCGGCCCGCGCCCCAGCGCACCAGGCCAACGAAAACCAAAACACGATAATGATAGGACGGAGGTAAAACATTATGGCAAATCTGGAACAAATTATCGCCAATAAGAACGCCAGCGACACCCAATGGCAGCACCAACAGCAGGCGGAACGGGAAAATGTCACCGAAATGCAGAACTATGGCATTGAAATGATTACCACCGACCCCGCCCAGTATGTCCGTTTCCTGACCATGCAGGGGGACAATCCCGGTTACAGCGCCGGGAATGTAGCCATCGTGCTGGCCGGCTTGAACGGAGCCACCATGTTCGGCACCCGGGAACGGTGGCAGTCCATGGGCCGGACGGTGCTGGAGGAACAGCAGGGCCAGGGGGTAAAGATTTTCGCCCGGGACCCCAGGACTAAGGCATACGCCCTGGCAGACGCCTACGATATCAGCCAGACCCAGGGCCGGGAGGTTCGGCACCGCCCCCTGCGGGAGGACACGGAGGAAATGTCCAGCGCCCTGTCCACGCTGCTGAATTACTCCAAGGCCAAACTGGATATCGACAAGGACCTGGCAACGCCCGCCTATTTTGACGAGCAGAGCCGGGAGTTGGTCATCAATCCCGACTACCAGGACGAGGAGGCGTTTGCCTCCATCGCCGCCGAGGTTGCCCTGACCCGCTATCACGATAAGGGGTACAACCGGGATTACAGTTGGGCAAGGTATGAACTGGACGCCCAGAGCGTTTCCTATATCCTATGCCGCAGATACGGGATCGAGCCGAAAACGCCGAACATGGAGCGGCTGGCGGAGCGGTTTTCCGGCATGGACATAGACGAGTGCAAGGCCGTACTGGACAAGATGCAGGATATGAGCAAGCAGATCGGGCGCTCCATCGACTTGAATATCGAGGCGGAAAAGCGAAAGACCCGCACCGCTGTGCGGCGTCCTGCCCGATAAGCCCCCGCCGGGGTATTTTCCCCTGCGGGGAATATGAACCGCGGCCCGTCCCCTGTCAAGGCCGCAAAATTGTTTACACAATTTTGCGCGAGCCGGCCAGTCCGCGGACTGGCCGGGCCTTGACCGGGGCCGTTCCACGGCTCATGCAGTCACCAAGGGGAAAACACCCCAAAAGCCGCCAAGGGCGGCTTTTGCCATACTGGGAGCGGGCAGTTCTAACGAGACGGCTGCGTTCCCTGCCCAGCGCCCCGCCGTGAGCCGTCGGCGGGGCGAGGCCCGGAAACCTGCCTCAATTTGAGGCAGGTTTCGACAACTTCTGAATATTTGGGAGGTACACCATGAAACGCACAGCAGCGGCCCTATGCCTGGCGGCGCTCCTGGCCTGTTCCCTGACCTGCCCCGCTTTGGCAGCCGGGGATGTCCTTTACCCGGTGGAAGTCATCGAGTATATGGAGGGGGACAGCCCCCGTCTGGAAAAAGTCTATATCCTCACCCCGGCAGACGACCCAACCCTGATCCCCACGGAGGACTTTGAACGGGAGGGCCTGACCTATACCCTGCTGGATGTGACCCGGCAGGACCAGGTGGAAACTGACACCCGTGACTACACGGAAACCGTCACCCTTGAGAGCAAGACCAAGGACATGGACGCCATCCTGCCCCAGCTCACCGCCACGCTGGAGGTAGACACTGAGGAGGGCTATACCGGCGTCCTCACCCTGGACACCGCCAGCATCCAGGTGGAAGCGGCGGGCTATGCAACCTCTACTCGCACCGTCACCGCCGCCCGGACCTACCCCAGCCTGTCCGACGCCGATGTGTCCCTGATCCCCAAGACGGTTGAGGACGGAGGCCGGACCCTGGAACTGGCGGATGTTCAGTGGCAGGAGGCCGGCGGCTTCTACACCGCTAACGCCACCTACGCCGGCACCGCGTCCAGCAAGTACGCCACAGGCTACACCGTGACCGCCGAATATTCCGGGGAGGTGTCCAGAACAGTCAACAACACTGTGACCTATGCCGCCGTGTTCAGCGGCGCCCCGGCCCAGCCGGGAGAGGCGGACAGCCAGGCATTGGCGCAGGCTCCCTCCGGCGGCGTGGACCTGCGTTGGCTTCTGGTCCTGCCCCTGGGGGCGGCCGCGGCGGGCCTGTTTTTTGGCGGTAAACTCTTTCTGAAAAAGCACAAATCCAAAAAGGACTGGGAGGAATACACAAAATGAAATATTGGAAGCACGCGCTCCTCTCCACCGCTCTGCTGGCGGCGGTCTGCGTTACCCCGGCCCATGCTCTGGAATACACCATGGAGGCCCCGGAGGACTACCTGTTTGCCCGGCCCACCAGCGATGATACCATCTACGAGCAGGAGAACCCCAACGTGGACCGGAGCAAGAATGTGGCCCTGATCCCGCCCGGCTTCGGTACACCCACCAGTTATCTCCCCGGCAGCGGCGCGGCTCTGACCCCCAACCTGATCCCCGGTGCGTTGTCGGGAGGTGGGCTGACCAACTCCACCGGGAACGTCACCTACCCGGACACAGGCAGCGGAGGCGGGACCTGGACAGGCACCGCCTTTACCACTGTCACCTCGGACCTCTATTACAGCGGCGGGCACCTGGGGACCTTGAAGATCCCGGCTATCAGCCTGTCCGTCAAGGTGTACCAGGGGACGGACAACAAGACCCTGGCCAAAGGCGCGGGCCACTTCGAGGACACCAGCCTGTGGGATGGGAACTGTGCGATTGCCGGACATAACAGAGGCGTCCGGGACGATTTTGGGGACCTGCATACCCTGGAGCCGGGCGATACCATCACCTGGACCACCAAACTGGGAAAACGGACCTATGAAGTCGTTTCCGTGTCCAAAGTCCGGGAAACGGACACCAGCGGCACCGCCGCCACCAGCGACAACCGCCTGACGCTCTACACCTGCGTCAAAAACCAGCGGGATTACCGCTGGATGGTCCAGGCCGTGGAGCGTTGATCCCGCACGATAGTTTTTTCAGGCCGAAACCTGCCTCAAATTGAGGCAGATTTCGACCTCTTTCTCTTTTTTGTCGCAGACTTCCATTTTTTAGAAATAATCTGTCATTTGAACGCAGCGAGGGGGTGATGTACGGCTCGGTCAAATGACAGGGCTCCAATGCCTCCTCCTGCCCATTTTGAAGGAGGCTCCCATGAAAAAGCGATTGATTTCCCTGTTTCTGGTTTTGCTGTCTGTACTGGCTCTGCTGCCCACGGCAGCCTTCGCCGCAGACACACCGGAGGCCGCGCTGGGTGAGGTGGATATTTACAACGGCGGCTACGAATTGGGCTATCTGATGATAAACGGCGCCGTTAAGAAGCAGGACTACACCTATTTCAACTATGTAGACGCCAAGGGGCAGAAAAAAGAGGTCCCGGCCTATTGTGTCAACCCCACCACCCCCGGCGTCCCCCAGACCGTGGGTCCCGGCGAGAGCATCAAGTATCTGGCCGAGGAGAAGGCCAGCGACCCCAAGGTGGTGGGCATCATCTCCAACGGCTATCCCCACCGCAGCCTGGGCGAGTTGAAATTGGACAACAAGTATCAGGCGTATTACGCCACCAAAATGGCGCTGTGGTGTTATCTTTTGCCCAACTGGAACATCAACAATCTAAAGGTGGCCCCCGGTCTCACCGGCTCCGAGCTGGACATCGGCAAGCGCATCCTGGCCGCCGCCAAGGACATCTACAAGCGGGGCACCACCTATAACTATATGCTCACACCCCGCATGACCGCCACGGCGGAGACCTCCGTGGCCTACCCTGTGACCATCGGCGGGGAGGAATACAGGCAGCAGGTGTTCACCGTCTGGAGCGAGACCTGGGTATATGACTATGATGTGGCCGTGTCCTTCTCCGACCCGGCCAGCGTGCCCGCGGGCACGAAGATCGTGGACATGGAGAACAACGAGATCAGCGCTGTCACCACCCAGCCCACCGGGGACGGCTACGCCGGGCAGTTCAAGGTGCTGTACCCCGCGGACAGCGTGGCGGGCCAGAGCGGAAATGTCCAACTCTCCCTCTCCGCGCCCGTGGCCCAATACGCCGCCATGTACGCCATCTGCCAGGAGAAGGACAAATACGGAGAATTGCAGAATTATATCTGCGACCTGGACAACAATGTGCGGCTGGACCTGGCCGCCGTCAGCAGCTACTCCGACAGCGGCCAGCCGGACCCGGATGCGACCGCCCTGAAAATTGTCAAACTGGAGGAGGGGACAAAGACCCCGCTGGAGGGGGCGGTGTTCTCCGTGTACGATCCGGAGGGCCGCAAGGTGGGCTCCTACTCCACGCTGGCGGACGGGACTGTGACCATCCCCCTGACCCTGGAGGGCCATTACACCGTCACCGAGGAGATCCCGCCCCGGTATCACTTGCTCCCGGAGGAGACCACCCAGCACGCCGATGTGGAATACAACAAGACCGCCACTCTGACCTTCTGGAACGCCCCCTACGGTTCCCTGCGGGTGGAGAAGCGGAGCGACACCGGCGACGCCCTCTCCGGCGTCACCATCCAGATCAAGCACATTGAGACCGGGGAGACCCGGACCGAGCAGACCCGCAACGGTGTGGCGTTCTTTGACCAGTTGGCCCCCGGCGGCTGGGAGGTCCGGGAGACCGCCGGCATCGAGGGCTGGATCGCGGACACGGACACGGTGCAGACCGTAGCGGTGGTGGCCGGAGAGGAATCCAGCGCCACCATTATCAACGAGGAGCTGCCCGGCCTGCGGATCACCAAGTATGAGCGGGGGACCATGACCCTCATGCCCAATGTGTCCTTCGAGATTTTCCGGGACGCCGAGAGCCTGGGCATCTTCCAGACGGACGAGTTCGGCCAGATCCTGCTCACCGACTGCAAGCCCGGCACCTACCGGGCGGTGGAGGTAGACACTGGCGGGGACGGCCATGTGCTGGACACCACCCCGCAGGAAGTGGAGCTGAAGGCCGGGGACGGCATCAAGGAACTGGTTTTTTTCAACGACAGGCTGCCGGGAATCCATTTGATTAAGGTAGACAGCGCCGACCTCTCCCAGCCTATCGCCAACGCCCGTTTCCGTTTTGAGGCGGTGGACGGGAGTTTCGGTCCAGTGGAATACACCACCCTGGAGGACGGGACCATCGACCTCAGCAAACTCCCCGCAAACACCGCCTATGTGGTAACGGAATTGGAGTGCCCCGGCTATATCGTGGATGACGCCCAGCGTATCATCCACCTGGACGGCGGGGACCAGGCCCAGTTTGTTTTCACCAATTCCAAGCTGCCCTCTCTACATTTATATAAGGAGAGCGCGGACGGCACCCCCCTGGGCGGCGTCACCTACCGGCTGGCAAAAATCGAGGACGGCTCCCGGTATTTGGACCGCACCACTTCCGCCACCGGAGAGATCACCTGGGAGGGCCTGGAGCCCGGCGTTTACTCCTTGCAGGAGGTGTCCACGGTATCGGACCACATCCTGGACCCCAGGGAGTACCATGTGGAGCTGTTCCCCGGCAAAGACAGTACGATTTGTCTGCAAAATGACAAGCGGCCTAATTTGACGGTGGTGAAACGGGACGCCGACAGTGGTGAGCCCGTTGCTGATACGGTGTTTTTAGTGGAGGCGGCGGACGGCCACAGCGTGGACGAGATCAAGACCGGGCCGGATGGAAAGGCCGTTTTGGAGAATTTACTGCCCGGTGTGTACGAAATCTCCGAAAAGTCTGTTCCGTCCCCCTATCTCCCGGACGCGCCCAGCCAGCTTGTCACCCTCTATCCCAACCGGGACCGGACAGTGTATTTTGAAAACCACAAGCGGCCCACCGTCACCGTACAGAAGGAAAACTCCGTCACCCATGACCCGATCCAGTATGCCGAGTTCCATATCACCTGGGCCAGCAACAAAACGGACACCGGAGAGTTGCGGGACCTGGGGACCTTCCAGACGGACGAGGCGGGCCAGATCATCCTGGAGGGCATCGAGGACGGCTGGCTGAACATCGAGGAGACCAAGCCCGCCCCCGGATTCCAGGCCCCGGAGGACCCGGTTACGGAGGTCTATGTCAAGGGCGGCGAGAACAAGACGATCACCATACCCAACACCCCACTGTCGGCCCTGGTGGTCTACAAACGGGACAGCGTGACCGGGGCCGGAATTTCCGGCTGTCTGTTCCAACTGCGCTATTTGGGCGGCGAGGTCAGCGGCAGCGGCGGCACCGTGGTAGGCACTTACACGACTTCCGCCAACGGTTCCTTCACAGTCACCGGCCTGAAAGCCGGCTATTATATCTGCGAGGAAGTGGAGAGCGATGGGGCCCATGTCATTGACAGCGCCCCCCAGTCCTTCTATATCTCCGGCGAGGACCAGGACATTGTAACGCTCTACTTCGGCAACAGCCCCAAGGGTGCCGTCCTGGTCAAGAAGGTGTCGGACGATGACAAGAAACTCCCGCTTTCCGGCGTGGAGTTCCTGGTTACAACTTCGGACGGCGCTGTGGTGGGCGACAGCAACGGCAAATTCGTGACGGACAGTTCGGGCTCCTTCCTGGTGGAAAATGTAGACCCCGGCACCACACTGGTCATCAAGGAGACCAGGGCCAAGGACGGCTACCTGCTGGATGATACCCCCCAGACGGTCCAGGTGAAGGAGGGCCAGACCGTCACTCTGGAATTTCGGAATAAACCCCTGGGCAATCTGGTCATTGAGAAGTGGGGACGCAACGGCTCCACGGAAGTCCCCCTGGAGGGCGTCAAGTTCGAGGTCAAATACGCCAATGGCCAGTATGTGGACGCCGCCGGCGGCACCCTGTCCAGCAACGGCCTCTACTACACCGACTCCACAGGAAAAATCATCCTGTCCGGGATCACCGGCACCGTCATTGTGACTGAATTGGAGAGTGTGGAGGGGTACACCATCGACCCGGACAGCCAGAGCCAGACTGTCACCATCAACCCCAATGATACGCAGACGCTGCGGTTTTATAACAACGCCGTGGGCGGTGTGGAGCTCATCAAGGTCAGTTCGGCGGACAAGACGGAGCGCATCCCCAACACCACCTTTGAGATCCGCAGGGTGTCAGATGACGCCCTCATTGACACCGTGACTACCGGAAAGAGCGGCAGCGTCTTTGTGTCCCTGGAGGATGGCAGTTACTACGCCGTGGAAACCGAGAGCGCCGAGGGCTTCAAGCTGGACAGCACGCCCCACTATTTCACCGTAGAGAATGGGGAGACCACCAAGCTCACTGTGACCAACGCGCCCCTCTCCGGGATTTTGCTCCATAAAATTTCCACCGCGGACGGCGAGGGCATACCCGGCGTGTCCTTCATCCTCTACGACAGCGGCCACAACCCTATTGACCAGCAGACCACGGATGACCGGGGCTATGCCTGGTTCGAGGACCTGACGGAGAGTGGCCGCTACTATCTCCGTGAATTAGAGAATGAGGGATATATCCCGGACACCCAGGAGCGCACCGTCTATGTCAAGGCGGGCGAGGTAACGGAGGTTGAATGGGAGAATACCCCCATCACAGGCCAAATCCAGATCGTCAAGAAGTCCGCCGACTACAACCCCACCACCGGCCTCCCCGCCGGGACGCTGCTGGAAGGGGCGGTATTTGAAATCTACGATAAAGCGGGCAATCTGGTGGACACCATTCGGAGCGACAGCCGGGGCCTGGCCGTGTCCAAGCAGTTACCCCTCTCACGCTATACCATCCGGGAGGTCAAGGCCCCGTCCAACTACGGCGTGAATGAGCAAGTCCTGACCGCCTACCTGGAGCACGAGGGGCAGATCGTGCGCTTTGAAGTGACCAACAAGAGCCTGACCACCGGCGTGTCCATCTCCAAGACCGGCCCGAAAGAGGTGGTCAGCGGCCAGCCGGTCCGCTACACCTTCTCCGGGATCGCCAACACCTCCAATGTCCGGCTGGACAGTTTCTATTTCCGGGACACCCTGCCCGCCCAGGTACGGCTGGAGCAGGTGGTGACAGGCACATGGAATTTCCCCGGCGTCTACAAGATCGTTTACAAGGTCAACGGGACCGGGGATTACCGCACCCTGGCGGATAACCTCTCCACCAGCCAGACCTACACCCTGGCCGCCTCCCCCGTGGCCCTGGGCCTTGCCGCCAACGAGCGCGTGACCGAGATCATGTTCGTGTTCGGTCAGGCCCCCGCGGGCTTCGCCCAGGTGGAGGCCCCGATTCTCTACTGTACTTCCGTCAACGGCCTGGCTGCGGGCAGTTCGTTTGTGAATGTGGCGGACGCTGGCGGCGTCTATAACGGACAGTGGGTGCAGGCTGTCACCCGCTGGGTAACAACTGTTTACGGCAAGCCGGAGCCCCTGCCCCGCACCGGCTACTGATCCACCCGCAAAGGGTGTCGAAACCTGCCTCAATTTGAGGCAGATTTCGACGCCCTACCTTATTTTATAAAGGAGGACGCCATGAGTGGTGATAAAGCGGCCCAAACCGGGCTGGGGATCAGCAGGCGGATTTTTGACTGTCTGGAGGACATTGACCCCATCCAGTACAACGGCAGCAGACGGGCCCGGATGATACGGAATATCAACGACCATCTCCAGGGGCGGAACGATATGCCTCTGGAGGACCTGCTGGATTGGGCGGAGAGGGCGCTGGGCGGCGAATACGCCGCCCGTGTCCAGGCGCTTCGCCAAAATGTCCGGGACTTCCAGGCGAGAAAGGCCCGGCTGGAGACACCCTATACCAAAAGCAGCGCCAAGCAGTACAAGTACAAGACCATGGACCTGGACCCGGCCCGGCCTCTCAAGGTCATAAACCAGCAGATCTATGACTGGGCGGCAAAAGCGGGTTTTCCCCCGGACTTTTTCCGGGAGAGTTATTTTGACCAGGTGACGCTCTCCTGTCTGCCGGACCATGCCGACTGCAATTTCTCACGCTTCAACAACTGTACCTTTGCCGTATGCCGCATCTATGACGCCCGCTTTGACGGGGCCAGCCTGTTCCGCTCAGAATTTCACTCTTGTGTCATTGACCACACGACGTTCTTTCACGTGACGCTGGCCGACACGCATTTTTATGACTGTGATATGGCCTGGCTCTCTTTCCAGTGGGCGAGGCTGGCCCGGTGCAATTTCACGGACTGCGGCATGGACAGCGTTAATTTTTTGCTTTCGACCCTGGATGGGTGCTGCGCCGGGCGGTGCCAGACCAGGAACACCCGCTGTCTGGACCAGGCCACCATCACACAAGGCGGGGCAACCGCTGAAGAAGTGCGGGCCAATCGCGCCGCCTTTCTCCGGGCGATGGGCCTCCCTGCGCCGGAAAAGAAGCCGCCCCAACGTGGGCGGCCTCGTGACCGGGAGAGGTGATGGTAATGGGACAGAACAACCGGGGCAGCGTCCTACCCTGGGCGCTGCTGACCATCCCTGTCCTCTGGTTGTCCGCGCTGCTGGCCTCCGGCTATGCGGATGGCATGACCCTCATTGACCTGATGGCGGTGTTCCCCTCCCTGATGGAACACCCCTTCGCCATCCGCTGGACGCCCCACACCCTGAAATTCCTGTTGATCGGGCTGGCCGTCTACGGCCTTGCCGCCGCGCTCTATTTCTCTGCCAGCGAGAACCGGCGGCCCGGTGAGGAACACGGCTCCGCACGCTGGGGGAACGTCCGGCAGTTGAACAAAAAATACCGGGATAAAAACCCGGACAACAATGTGATCCTCACCAAACACCTGCAAATGGGGCTGGACGGAAGGAAGCACCGCCGCAATCTCCTGCAAATCATCATCGGTGGCAGCGGCGCGGGCAAGACCCGCTTTGTCATCAAGCCCAATATCTACCTTGCAAACACCTCTTACCTGGTGACTGATCCGAAAGGTGAGGTGGCCAGGGCCTCGGTCCCCCTGCTGCTGCAAAAGGGCTACGCGATCCGTGTCTTTGACCTGGTGGACCCGGAACACTCCGACTGCTACAACCCATTCCGGTATATCCGAATGGACGCCGATGTGTTCCGACTCATCGACAACTTTATCAAGAACACCACCCCCAAGAACGCCCGTTCAAACGATCCATTTTGGGAGAAATCGGAAACTGCCCTGTTCTCCGCCCTGATGCTCTATCTGCTCCATGAGGCCCCGCCCGAGGAACAGAATATGGAGATGCTCCTGACCATGATCGAGTTTGGGGGCGCGAAAGAGGAGGACGAGGAGTACCAATCCCCGCTGGACCTGCTGTTCGATGCTCTGGAGGAGGAAGAACCCGACCATATCGCGGTCCGGGAATACCACATTTTCAAACAGGCCGCTGGCAAGACTGCCAAGAGCATTTTGGTGAGCGCCGCCGTCCGACTGTCTGTGTTCACCCTCCCGGAGATCCAGCGCCTTACCAGCCGGGACGACCTGGAACTGGAGAGGCTGGGGGACCGGAAGCAGGCCATCTTCTGTATCATCCCCGACAGCAACGACAATTCCCTTAATTTCCTGGTGGGTATGCTTTATACGCAAGCCTTTCAGGAATTGTACTTCCAAGCGGATAAAGTACAAAAAGGGGCGCTAAAAGTCCCGGTTCGTTTCCTTTTCGATGAATTTGCGAACGTTTCGCTCCCTGATGGCTACGAGCGCCTGCAAAGTACCATGCGTTCCAGAAATGTCATGTCCACCATTATACTCCAGAACATCAGCCAACTCAAGGCGCTGTTCAAAGACAGTTGGGAGGGGATCATCGGGAACGCGGATTGCTTTTTGTACCTGGGCGGGAATGAGAAGGAGAGCCACAAGTATGTGTCTGAACTATTGGGCAAGCAGTCCCTGACCTACCGGACCACCAGCATGGGCCGGGGGCGGAACGGCAGTATGTCCACCAGCACCCAACTTATGGGCCGGGAACTGATGACACCGGACGAGGTGCGGATGCTGGACAACGGCAAGGCTATCGTCCTGATTCGGGGCGAGCCCCCGGTCATTGATGATAAGTACGACCTGATGGCCCACCCCAATATCAAGGAAACGGAGGACGGCGGCGCGCCGCCTTACGTCCACCGCCCCGGCCTGTCCTATGCCCTGGATGACCTGCCGCCCTTTGAGAGCCTGGACGACTTTGAAATTTTCGAGTAAAAGAAAGGACGATGCTTTTATGAAACGGAACATCCAAACCCCTGATACCCTGAACCAGCGCCGGACCAGACAGGTCCGGCGCCTCTATTTCTCCGCCGCCCTGACCGCCGCCCTCTGCGCGGCCCTGGCAGTCCCCGCCTTTGCCGCGGACAACGACCCGCTCACCATTGTCAACAACCTCAGCGACTTTATCTTCTCCTGCATCAAGGCCATCGGCGTGATGGTCCTGGGCTGGGGCATCGTCCAACTGGGTATGTCTGTCCAGTCCCACGACGCCTCCCAGCGCACACAGGGCATCCTCTGCGTCTTTGGCGGCCTTATTATCGCTTTTGCGAAGGAGATTTTGTCCGCCATTGGCGTGGCGTGACAGGAAAACGGGCGGTCCGCTCCATACGGCCCGCCCCGCTTCAAATACAGGCATAATGAAGTTTGTCGAAATCTGCCTCAAATTGAGGCAGGTTTCGAGGCTGCGGCCTCATACGCGCCCCCTGTCTGTATATCCCTATAATTTATTATTTTTCAATATTCCGTAATTCAGAAAGGGGGTGGAACAATCAAGCAAGGGACACTCTCTTTCTGCCTTTTTGAGGAGGTGTCCTTTTGAGTGACAACTGGATCGTCGGTAATCTGCAATCGGCGTTCAATACCTGGAACGACAAACTCTCGGAGATATGGAGCCTCATTACCACCACGCCGCAGGAGTTCCGGGGCGGCGATATCTGGACGGTCATCGTCGGCATCAACGACGGGCTGAAAGCGGTGGGCTACGGCCTGCTGGTCCTGTTCTTTGCTATGAGCGTATTCCAGTCCGCAGCCAGTTTCCGGGACTTCCAGCGCCCGGAATTTGCCCTTCGGCATCTGATCCGCTTTGTGGCGGCAAAGGTGGCGGTTGGCTCCGCCATGGAAATTATGACCGCTATCTTCTCCGTCTGCGGCGGCATCGTCCAGTCTGTGATGAACGATATGGGCGGCATGGCTTCCGCCGGCGTGACCGTCCCCCAGGAGATGGTGGACACAATCGAGTCCGTTGGATTTATCCAGAGCATCCCCTTGTGGCTGGTCACGTTCATCGGCAGCCTGTTTATCACAGTCCTGTCCTTTATCCTCATTATGACTATCTATGGCCGGTTTTTCCGCCTTTACTGTGCGCCCGGAAGTGCTGTGGCATAAACCAAAACAGCACGCGGGCAAGTGGGAATTCCGCCGGTGGCATGGCGGTAGGAAAAGGTAATCCAGAAAGGCAGGTGAAAAAAGCCTATCATCAGCCAGCTTATCCGTAGGGGAAACCCGACGGGGAGTGTAGCATGCTGGCAACGTCGCAAGTTGGGAAGCTATCTAACCACGACTGCGCGGCAAGATGAAACGATGTGAACGAGGAACAAAGCTAAACTGCTTGAAGGGCAGTCCGAGGCGGCATACTGGAGCCGACGGTGTAGGATAGCTGAACTCGCCGTATGTCATGGCAAATGGTGACAGGTAGACACGATTTGCGAGATACCCATGACAGCCAGCCGCAATCAGCGGAAAAGGACGAAAACCCACTCCGGCATCACATCATGCCATTCCCATTTGTCTAACCGGGGATTGCCTAAATCGGAACGCCAAATAAAGGCTATGGCCGCAGGGCCTGAATATCCGACAGGGCAACGGAGCCGCCATAGTAGTCCGAGCAAGGGAAAGCCTTGTACATGGCGAAGGGCGGCAGGGTATCCACCAATTCATAAAAGGAAAGGTGTGTGAGACACCATGAGAAGTCCCCAAAATGTATTGGGAAGTCTTAGCTCCAAGGCATGCAACAGCAATTATCAATATCAGCGGCTCTATCGCAATCTGTACAATCCCGACTTTTATCTGCTGGCATATCAGCGAATTCAAGCGAAGCAAGGTAACATGACCGCCGGAACAGACGGCAAGACTGTGGACGGAATGGGCACGAAGCGTATCAACGCGCTGATTGCCAGATTGAAAAATTATAGTTACCAACCCGCCCCGGCCCGCCGGACTTATATCCCCAAAGCCAATGGGAAGAAGCGTCCCCTCGGTATTCCATCTTTTGACGATAAACTGGTGCAGGAAGTGGTTCGTATGATTCTGGAAAGTATCTACGAGCCTACATTCCTAAACACATCCCACGGCTTCCGTCCAAAGCGGAGCTGCCACACGGCGCTCCAATATGTGCAGAAGAATTTTACTGGGGTCAAGTGGTTTGTCGAGGGCGACATAAAAGGATGCTTTGACCATGTTGACCACCACGTTTTGGTCAATATTCTGCGCAGGCGCATCCAGGATGAGCATTTCATAGGGCTTATCTGGAAGTTTCTGAAAGCAGGCTACATGGAGGATTGGGTCTACCACAATACCTACTCCGGCACACCGCAAGGCTCCATCATCAGCCCACTTCTTGCAAACATCTACCTTAATGAGTTGGATATGTTCGTGGCACAGTATGCCGAAACGTTCCGACAAGGAGAAAAACGGCGTATCAATCCGGCGTATAAAAAGCCGCTGGATCAACGCCGGGGCAAACAGGAATGGCTGAAACGGAATGAAAGTAAAATCACCCAGGAGCAAAAGGCGGCAGTCATGGAGCAAATCAAAGCCATAGACCAATATCTGCGAGAAACACCGTATGGCGACCCGATGGACGACACCTATAAACGGCTGGTTTATGTCCGGTACGCGGACGATTTTCTAATTGGCGTGATTGGGAGCAAGGACGACGCACGGCAAGTAAAAGCCGACGTAGGGACGTTTATTCAAGAGCAGCTTCATTTGGAGTTGTCGCAAGAAAAGACGCTTATCACGCACGGAAACGACTTCGCGCACTTCCTCAGCTTCGACATCACCACCAGCACGGAGCAGAACAGCACACGCACCAAGGGGGGCTATACCAAACGCTCCTACACCGGGCGCGTCAAGCTCTATGTTCCAAAGGAGAAATGGGTAAAGCGTCTGTTAGCCTACGGCGCGTTGAAAATACACTATGATAAGGCCAATGGCAACAAGGAAATCTGGGAGCCAGTCCGCAGGCCCGGCCTTTTACGGCTGGATGACCTGGAAATCCTCAACCAATACAACGCAGAAGTCAGAGGATTGTACAACTATTATCGCATTGCTCACAATGCAACCGTGTTAAACAGCTTTCTCTATGTGATGAAATTCAGCATGTATAAGACCTTCGCCGGAAAATATCGGGTAAGCATGCGGAAAATTATCCGGAAGTATACGAGGGACAAGGAATTTGTAGTAGTCTATCAAGGCAAAACCGGTGAAAAATCGGTGGCATTTTACCACCAGGGCATGCGGCGTGATACCCACATAGATGCCTGTGACCCAGACCTTATCGGACGCGCCAATGAAAACAGGAACTATACCAGCCTTGTTCAGCGGTTGCAAAACGGTCAATGTGAGTGGTGCAGAGCGACAGACGTGGAAATTGAAATTCACCACGTCCGAAAGCTGAAAGACCTATCCGGCAAAGTGGAATGGGAACGCCACATGATTGCGCGCAAACGCAAAACGCTGGCGCTCTGCCACGACTGCCATGTCAAACTGCATGCCGGAAAACTAGATTGATACCTGGAAAGCCGGATACATCGAGAGGTGTAAGTCCGGTTTGGAGGGGGGCGTTTGGAAACCTGCCGCCGAAATGCGGTAAGGCGCCGGGCGCCTACCCTACTTTATACCGCCCTGGCCCCGCTGCCCCTGGCCTCCTTTGCCGGGGAGGGGACCAGTTTTGCCGGAAAAGCCTTTATCAAGTCGTACATCGGCGTGTGCATGGAGGGCGTGGTCATCGTCCTGGCCTGCATGATTTTTTCCGCCTTTGCCTCCACCAGCGGCCCGGTGCTGGACACCTCCCTGTCTGCCGTCACCATGTCCTGGCAGTATGTAGGTGAAACCATTTTCAATATGCTGGTGCTGGTAGGCCTGGTCAAGGGAGCGGAGCGTATCGTGCGGGAAATGTTCGGGCTGTGATATGGAACCCCGCCACGTCGCCAGCGTCAGTTTTGGGAAAGACAGCCTGGCTATGCTCTACCTGCTGATCGCCCGGGGCTGGCCTCTGGATGAGGTGGTCTTTTTTAACAACGGCATGGAGTTCCAGGCCATCTACGACACAAGGGACCGGGTGCTGCCGGACCTGGAAGCCCTGGGCATCCCGTACACGGAGTTGTACCCCCGCAGCCCGTTCCTCTACGATATGCTGGAGCGCCCCATCAAGTACCGGGACAAGCCGGGCCACCACTACGGCTACCAGTGGTGCGGCGGGCCCTGCCGCTGGGCCACAGCGGAGAAGGTCAAAGTGATCCGGGACTACTGTGCCGGGGCTGTGATCTACGTCGGCCTTGCCGCGGACGAGCCCCAGCGGTTTGACAGGTGCGGCTACCCCAACCGGAGCCTGCCCCTGGCCGAGTGGGGGCTGACGGAGGCGGACTGCCTGACCTACTGCCGCCAGTTGGGGTTTCAATGGCTGGAGGACACAGAAAACGGGCCCGTCCCCCTCTATGAGATTTTGGACCGGGTGAGTTGTTGGTGCTGCGGCAATAAAAACCTGAAAGAATTGAAGCACATCTATCTGTATCTGCCGCAATACTGGGAACGGCTGAAAGGTCTGCAAGCCCACATGAGCCGGCCCATGAAGGGGTGGTATCAGGACGGCAGGCCCAAGGGCGTCTTTGAATTGGAGCGCCGGTTTGAGCAGGAACTTCAAGAGGCTTCCAAGTCTGGAAGGACCCGGCGTGCGCCGGGGAAACAGCGCGGCAGGGGCCCGGAACGGTAAGAAAAAGCGGCGGGCCGGAGCCCGCCGCCTGTTCAGTCCCGCCAGATCGTGACCGGGACCCCGTTTTCTACCTTGAAACCGCTGATGGTGCGCCCCTCCGCCCGGGCGCGGGCCGCTTCCGACCGCACATGGTTTTCAAACCGCTTTTCCTCCCGCCTGCGCTCCAGCCAGGGGCCCAGCCAGGAGAACGCCGTGACCAGGGCCAGCGCCGCCAGCACCCCGTAGAAGATGAACGGGTGCGCCGCGCTCCACTGGGGGTATAACTTCCACCCAAGGCCGCACCAGATCAGGAGCGGCAGGAGCCGGGACTTCACCAGCAGTTTGAACGCCAACAGGAGCAGGGACAGCGCCAGGAGCAGCACACCGATCTGAATAACAAATTTCATGCCGAAAACCTCCTATATTTTGGTATTTATATTATCTCATACCTCAAAAATCTTGTCAAAAAATCGGTTTCCGGCATGATTGAAAAAACGTAACAGGAGTGATTTTCTATGAGCATTTACGAGGAAAACGGCTACGCCAACCGCAGGGAGTACCTGGACGCGATGGCGGAGGACTATGGGCAGGATAGGCAGACGGTCTACCTTTTAGCCGATCTGCTGGGACCCAGCGAGGACTTCGACGGCCTGATCTCCGGTCTGGAGGATATGCAGGAATTGGACCGGCCCTGGCGGGAGGAGCTGCCCAAGCCAAAGTCAAAAGAGAAAAAATCAAAGGCCCGGCACAGCCATGAACGGTAAGCGCGGACAAGGAACCAGGAGGAAAACAGCATGGAGATCAAAATTCCAAAAGAAGTACGCTTACACAAGGAAACAGTCCTGTTTGGCCTGACCCTGCGGCAGCTCCTATGCTCCGCCCTGGCCGTGGGCGCGGCTGTGGCCATCTACCTGGCCCTGGGGCCGGTCCTGGGCAAGGAAACCGCCAGTTGGGTCTGCATCCTCTCCGCCGCCCCCTTTGCCGTGGCCGGCTTCTTCCAGTACAACGGCCTGACCTTTGGGCAGTTCCTTTGGGCAGTCCTCAAGTCCCAGGTCCTGTGCGCCGCCCCCAGGGTATTCCGGGCGGAAAACATCTACTGCGCGGCCCTCTCTCAAAAAGGGGCTCCCTATGACGATCAAACCCGTTGACGCCGCCCGCCGTGGCGGTCACAGGCCGAAACCTGCCTCAATTTGAGGCAGATTTCGACCTTTTTCTATCCACCTACTTATTTTCCCAGGAGGTACTATGAATACTCAATTTTACTTCAAAGCCTCGGAAATTGTTTGCTGGCGTGCGCGTCATGCGGCCCTGACGGGAAAGGGGGCGTTCCACCATGCTTAAAACCCTTGCCGCCGCCAATCGGAGCGAGCGCACCGCCTTCAAAATCCCCCGCAGCGTCCAGCAGACCATCCCCATCCAGCGTGTCTACCGTGACGGCATTTGGCAGGTCAACGGCAAATTCAGCCAGACCTGGCGCTTTGCGGATATCAACTACACCCTGGCCTCCTATGAGGATCAAAAGGAGATGTTCAGCTCTTACTGTGCCGTCCTCAACAGCCTGCCCACTGACGCCACCACTAAAATCACCATCAACAACCGCCGCCTCAACAGCACCGACTTCCACAAGACCGTCCTCATGCGGGAGCAGGGGGACGGCCTTAATCTATACCGCCGGGAGTATAACGCCGTCCTTATGGATAAAGCCGCGGGCAGCAATAACCTGGTGCAGGACAAGTACATCACCATCTGTGCCGCCCGGAAGAATGTGGAGGAGGCCCGCACCTTTTTCCGCCGGGTAGACGCGGACCTGACGAAAAACCTGGGCCAACTGGACAGCGGCGCCCGTGTCCTGGACACCCATGAGCGTCTGCGTATCCTCCACGGCTTTTTCCGGCCGGGCGAGGAGCAGTATTACAGTTTCGACCTGGGGAACGCCATGCGCCTGGGCCACGACTTCCGGGACTATATCTGCCCGGATGGGATGCGCTTCCGCTCCGACCACTTCGAGATGGGCGGCAGGTTCGGGCGCGTGCTGTTCCTCCGGGACTACCCCAGTTACATCAAAGACACCCTGATCTCCGAGTTGTCCGACTTCCCCCGCAACCTGATGCTCTCCATTGATATCCTGCCCATCCCCACCGCCGAGGCCGTCCGGGATATGCAGCAGCGCATCATGGGCGTGGAGAGCGACATTACCCGCTGGCAGCAGCGGCAGAACAACCGCAACAACTTCACGGCGGCCATCCCCTACGAACTGGAACAACTCCGGGCGGAAAACCGGGAATTTTTAGATGACCTCAGCGCCCGGGACCAGCGCATGATCCACGGCAATATTACGCTGGTCCACCTTGCCGACACCCTGGAACAACTGAACGCGGACACCGAGGCCCTGCAATCCATCGGGCAGGAGCGGGCCTGCCAGTTCTCCATCCTCCGCTATCAGCAGGAGGATGGGCTCAACACGGCCCTGCCCTACGGCCTGCGGCCCATCACCACCACCCGCACCCTCACCACCGAGAGCGCCGCCGTCTTAATGCCCTTCCGGGTCCAGGAGATCCAGGACGCAGGGGGCATCTACTGCGGCGTCAACGCCGTATCGCAAAACCTCCTGATCTGCAACCGCAAGCAGCTTCTCAATCCCCACGGCTTTATCCTGGGCGTGTCCGGCTCCGGCAAGTCCTTCAGCATGAAGCAGGCCATTACCTTTATCGCCCTGTCCACCAACGATGATATCATCATCATTGACGCGGAACGGGAATATGGGGACCTGACCCGCGCCCTCCGGGGGACGGTCCTGGAGGTGTCACCCAACAGCACCCACCACATCAACCCCCTGGATATCTGCCGGGGCTACGGCGCTTCCGGGGAGCGGCCCGTGGCCATGAAGTCCGAACTGATGATGAGCCTTTGTGAACAGCAGATGGGCGCGGGGCGGATCACTCCGTTCCACCACTCCATCATTGACCGCTGCACCGGCAATATCTATGAGGAGTTCATCAAGAGCGGGGGCAAGACCCGGCAGCCTACCCTCCTGGACTGGCGCAACGAAGTCAAACGCCAGAATGAGCATGAGGCCAAGGAACTGGCCCTGGCCTCTGAACTGTTCGTGGAGGGCTCTCTCAATATGTTTGCCCACGAAACGAATGTTGACATTGACAACCGGATCATTTGCTTTGACCTCTATGAGATGGGTGAACAACTCAAGCCCACCGCCCTCAACGTGACCATGGAAACCATACAGAACCGGGTAGCCTCAAACCGTCTGGCCGGAAAGTACACCTGGGTCTTTATTGACGAGATCTACCTGTTCTTCAAGTATTTCTACTCCGCGCAATTCCTCTACAAGTGCTGGAAGCGATTCCGCAAGTACGCCGCCGCCATGACCGGGGCCACCCAGAATGTGGAGGAGTGCCTGCGCTCCGACACCGCCCGGCTCATGTTCGCCAATAGTGAGTTTTTGATCCTCCTCAACCAGGCGGCCACGGATCGGGCTGAACTTGCCAAACTCCTGAATATCTCCAGCACACAGATGGGCCATGTCACTGGGGCGGAGGCCGGCCACGGCCTGCTGCGCGTGGGGCGTTCCATCGTCCCCTTTGCCAATGAGTTCCCCCGCAGCGGCGAACTGTACCGTCTGTGGAGTACCACACCGGGGGACAAGTAAGGAGATTGTCGAAATCTGCCTCAATTTGAGGTAAGTTCTGGAGGTGAGGCATCATGCCGGAATTTAAGGAAAAGCCAGGACCGGTCAAGCGCGGAAAGGCCCGGTCCCCCGGTGCCGCGCTCCCCAGGCAGGCGGCGCGGCAGATGAAGGAGAAAACCATCCGGGAGCGGAAACAGCCCACGGAGGAGACAGAGCCTAGGAACGGCTACGCCGAGGAGCGAGTGGAGCAGGCCGGGCGCTGGGCTGTGGAGGAACTGGCCGGGACAGCCGCCCCCACCAGGCGGGCCCGGAAGCCAGGGGACCCCAAAAAAGAGGAGGCCCCCACAGACCAGGAGGCAGGACCGGACGCCCCGGCGGATGCGGCCCGGACAGAGGAACAGCCTCCCAGGGCCAACCAGCCCAAGGAGCGGAAAGCCGTGGAACAGAGGAAGCGGGAAGGCGGACAGGCCGGCAGCAGCGCCGCCCCAAGGCCCAGGCGGGAGCCCAGTCCAAAGGAGCGGCCCGGGACCAGGGAGAGGCCCGGCGGCAACGGGCCGGACACCCCCACAGGGCCGGGACCCCGGCAGGCTGCCGGCACACCACCGGCCCCCAGCCGTTCCGACAGGGGCGGATCACCACCCGACCCTTTCCCCTTGAACAACCGTCGGCGCGGCTCTGCCGCGTCACACCAGGCTGGGAGCAGCGGAGGCCAGGGGGCCGCGCAGCACGCCTCCGGCAAAGCAGTCCGCCAGAACACAAGAAGGGGGGCAGCGCCCAAACAGGGTGGCGCTCCCGGAAAGCGCGTCCGCCACGAATTTAAGACCCGCCCCGGTTTCCGGGGCGGGCCCAGGCCGGGCTCACCAACGCGGCCCGCAGTCCCACCGGGGCCAGCCGTCCCACGTTTGGCGGGCGGCCCCACCAGACAGCGCGTGGGGCGGCAGACTGTCCAAACCGTCCAGAAAGCCGGCAAGGGCGTCTTTGCCCTGGCGAAAAAACTTCCTGCCGCCGTCATCCGCGCAGCGTCCGCCCTGGTCCACTCCCTTGCCGCCCTGCTGGGCGGCGGCGTCCTTTTGGTGGCTCTGGTCATTATTATGGTGATCGCTGCGGTGGCCAACTCCCCCTTTGGCCTGTTTTTTGCTCAGGAGCGCAACGCGCCCGGTGCCCTTTCCGTGGCCGAGGCGGTCAATACCGTCAACATCGCCTATAACGCGCAACTGGAACAACTGCAAACCGATGGCTATGACGATATCGTGATCCAGGGCCAGGCGGCGGACTGGCCGGAAGTCCTGGCCGTGTTTGCCGCCCGCTATGCCGGGGCCGATGACGGCGTGGACGTGGCTACCCTGGACCCGGACCGGGTGGCAAAACTGACCGCCGTATTTTGGGATATGACGGAGATATCGTCATGGGTGGAAACCATTGACCATCCAGGCGGCGAGGGCAGCGAGGGGTGGACGGAGTACATCCTGCACATCACCATTTCCGCCAAAACCGCTGATGAGATGCGGACGGCCTATGCCTTTACGGACTACCAAAATTCTGCCCTGGATGAATTGCTGGCAGACCGGGCGGCACTCTCCGCCCTGGCTGGGAGCCTGTCCATCTCCAACGCGGACACCCGGGCGGTGCTGGATGCCCTGCCCGCGGACCTGTCCCCGGAGCGGCGGGCCGTGGTGGAAACTGCCCTGACCCTCTACGGTAAGGTTGGATATTTTTGGGGCGGGAAATCCCTGGTCCTGGGCTGGGACAGCCGGTGGGGACAACTTACCAAAGTCACAGCGGCGGGCAGTTCCACCACCGGCACCTACCGGCCCTACGGTTTGGATTGTTCGGGATATGTGGACTGGGTATTCTACAATATGTCCGCTGGGGAATATGTGATCGGCCATGGCGGAGGGGCCCATGCCCAGCACACCTACTGCGACCCCATCTCCTGGGACGGGGCCCAGCCGGGGGACCTGGTGTTTTACCCCGGCGATGAACACGTTGGGATCGTCTGCGGCAGGGACGAGAGCGGCGGCCTCCTGGTGATCCACTGTGCCAGCGGCGCCAACAATGTCGTTATTACCGGCATTTCCGGCTTTACCAGTGTAGCCAGGCCCGTCTTTTACGGGGGATAGATTTTGTCGAAATCTGCCTCAATTTGAGGCAGATTATCGCCCCCTGCTGTTCTCAGGAACGGCGGGGGGCGGTTTTTTGCGTCTTTGCCCCAGGCGTGGTAGTGTTTTGCCGGGAGGTGATACGATGGAGTTATGGAAGCCGCTGAACATTTTGAGTTACGGCGCGGGGATGCCCAGCACATCCCTGGTAGGTATGGCCTGTGAGAACGCCCGGCGGGGCTATCCCGTCTGGTCCCATGTCCCCGTCTACGACGCTGTGATTTTCTGCGATTTACATTCTGAACCCGCCTGGGTCTACGAGCAGGCTGACTTTGCCCGCCGGCTCTGCGCCCGGGCCGGAATACCCTTTTACACGCTGGGCAGTGATCTCTACGGAGACTTCCTCTCCAAATTCGGAACGAGCCGGATCGCCAGCATCCCGTTCTGGACGCTGGGAGAGGACGGGAAAAAGGGGAAAATGCCGCGCCAGTGTACCTATGACTATAAGATCAAAGTCATTGAGCGGTTTGTGCGCCGGGACCTTTTGGGCTACAAGCCCTATGAGCGCACCTTGAAACTGGAGTTCCACGCCCACCAGATGCACATGGGCATCATGTTTGAGGAGCGCCACCGGGCAAAGCCAAGCAAATTAACTTTGTTTGAAAACCGCTACCCCCTGGTGGAAATGGGCTGGACCCGCCCTATGTGCTACGCCTACAACCGGGACGTGCTGGGCATCCGCACCCGGGCCTCCTGCTGCCTGTTCTGTCCATTTCACACCAACTACTTTTATCTGCACATCCAGGCCCATGAGCCGTCCTGTTACGCCTGCGCCCGCCGGATCGACGAACTGGTGGAGAGCCGCCAGGCCAGGCCGCCCATGAAAAGCAGGCTGTTCCTCTCCAAGTCCCGGAAACGGTTGCGGGACCTGGAGCCGGAGGACTGCCGCGATAAGCAGGTGTTCCCATACTATGAAAAAGAAGTCTGGAGCGGTTTTTGACCCCTGGATAAATCCTGTCGAAATCTGCCTCAAATTGAGGCAAGATATTTTCCTCGCCCGCGCCCCGCGCTATTTCCCTTGGATGATACCCTGCAAATCCTGTTTCACCTGCTGATAGGCCAAGGCGGGGATAGGAATACAAATCCCGGAGATCAATTCCACCTCAAACCGCCGGATGGCGACGATAAACAGCGTGTTCACCAGATACCCACGGCGAAGCGGGTAAAACAATTCCGGCAATTCCTTTGCGATCTCCCCGATGGAACTGTTGCAGGAGATCACCCGGTCAATACAGATGAACTCGGTTTTCCTGCGCTGGCTCTGCACATACAAAACCGTATTGGGGTTGACGAAAATGGTCTGCGTCCCGCTGCGTATCGGCATACGCCGCCCGGAGGGGCGGTCTAAAAGCAGGCTGCGGACAAACTGCGTGGTATTCATGTCCAATTTCAGCACCTTGCTCTCCCGGGGCTGCATATACTCGTAGGAATTGTGCTGATGTATCATTTTGATCTCCCCGGCTATGATACGGTAGCCGATTGTGAAATGATTGATGACGCGGTAAGACCCCTCCAAACTTTCCACGATGACCTGGCCGCAGACCTGGGCCGCTTTGTCCCCCAGGGAGACCGGGAAATATTCTTCCTGCACTACGTTGAGTGCTTTCCCGGTAAAGCCCTTGAAATGCTCCCGGATGGCGTCGCCGCCGAACAGCAGCGGCTCCCCCGTGCCCAGGTAAACGCTGTCCGGGCAGAGGTAAGAGAACCACTGCTCCAGATCCCCCGCGTAATGGGCGTGAAACAGTTCTTTGGTAAGCGCCGTGATTTCCTCTAAATTGATTTTTTCCGTTGCCATAGACAGACCGCCTTTGCGTGTTTTTTTCATTTTAGCAGAAGCCGGAAAAGAGGGCAAGAGGAAACGTATCATTCGTAACATCAGACATATCATTGGTGCAAACCGTATTGACCTGCCGCACCGCTGTCAGTATAATCATAAAAAGAGAAACCATGTGATTTTTTATCAAAAAATGAGGTTGACAAGCCATGATTTTACGCGATATACTTACGCCAGCCAGCCAGCCAGCCAGCCAGCCAGCCAGCCAGCCAGCCAGCCAGCCAGCCAACCAACCAACCAACCAACCAACCAACCAGACAGACAGGATAAGTCTGTCCTTTTTTGCTGCCCAATTTTCATAGAGCCCACCTCAAGGGGCGCGCCCTGTCCACGGTTTTTCCGTAGGCAGGACGCGCCCCTTGCCTGCTTTTCTCGCAGGTGAAATGAAAGGAAAGGAAAGAGAAACCATGAAAGCAAAGAAACGGTTATTGAGCCTGCTGCTCTGCGGGGCCATGCTGTTCTCCCTGCTGCCCACCACGGCTTTTGCGGCGGGCAAAACGGTCGATGTCTACACGACGACCGATCTGCGGAACGCCGTGCGAAATGCCGGTGACGGCGACACCATCCGATTGCAGATGGACATTGCGTTTCCTGCTGGAAACTATGAAACGGTGGAGGATGTCTATCAACGTTCTGTGACCACCACCTTACGCGAGAGCCATGTCTGGGAAAGATGGCTGGGGGGATGGAAGCATTATAGTGAAGGCTCTTATCCGATGTTTAGCATCCCTGCCGAATATGATCCCTATGGCACCGGCAGTATGACTTACACCGCAGGCGTCCCCGATACCAAGCAGCGGACCCTGGAAGCATATTGCGGATTGCTCATAGAAAACAAAAATTTGACCATTGACCTGAACGACCACAGACTGACAGGAGGGGCCGGTGGCGGTATCTACCTCTACTCCACTGTGTTTGTTACCGGCAATTCCCATGTAACCATTCAGGGTAATGGCCATGTGGAAGCCGATAGCGGCTCTGCCCTTACCGCCTATGGCGGAGATGCGAAGGTCACGATCAACGGCGGACATTTCAAGGGAGCTGCCACCGCTGTGTCCTCTGTATGGAATGCAGAGATAGCCATAAGCGGCGGCACCTTTGAAGGCCCAAACTGGACGGAGCGCACAGCCGATGAACTCATCTATATCCAGTATACCTTGGAAGGTATCGCTGGCCCCAGCGATGTTGGCGGTACAGAGTTTACCCGTTGGCGGAGACGCCATACCATCAGTGGCAATCGTACCTATTCTGTGCATGGAGGGGCGCTATACACTGAGAGAAATGGTCGGCTTACGATATCCGGCAACCCGACCGTGAAAGCCCCGGAGGGAGGAACGCTCCTATACAGCAGGAACAGTATCGGCCCTGGAATTGTAAAAATACAAGACGGGACCTTTGAGGGAAGTAAAATTGCCGTCAATGGCGGCAGATATTTGCCCACGATCTCCGGCGGTACATTTACGACCATCCCGGACACTCTCTATATGGAGGATGCAGGAAGCGTGGCCTTTGGCACGGCAGACGGCAAATATACCGTAAAGCCCCAGGCGGAGGCCGTCGCCACGATTACCTCCGGCAAAGCGGTGGCCTACTTCACCGATTTGTCCATCGCCCTCTCCACTGTCAGGGACGGCGAGACGGTGACGCTGCTGAAGGACCACAGCCAGTCTGTGTCCCTCACCGCCAACAGCAACTACACCCTGGACCTGGACGGCATGACCGTCTCCAACTCCATTACCGCCAGCGCGGGCACCGTCACGTTGAAAAACGGAACGGTCTCCAACTCTGGCGGCACCGCCCTCTCTGTCTCCGGGGGGGCCCTGACCGTTACCAGTGGGACTTATTGGGGTGGCCTCAGCGCCAGCGGCGGCACCCTCTCCCTCACCGGGGGAAAATACTCCGCCGACCCCAGCGACTATCTGCTGAATGGTTGCTATGCGGAAAAGGGCAGCGACAACCTTTACTCCATCAAAGTGGGGCTGAACGACTCCGGGTATATGGAGATAAAGAACGTCAATGACCTACAAACTTTTGCTGCAAGCGTCAATAATGGTGATACAGATTTGAACGCTATCCTGATGAATGACATTAACTTGGACGGCATCGAATGGACGCCTATCGCCAGTTCGTCGAAACCTTATGCTGGCACCTTTGACGGAAACGGATACAGCATTCAAAATTTGAATGTCGAAGTTGTAGATTACTCTTCACCCCCTATATTCGTAGGCTTATTTGCCTATGTTGGCGCTGAAGGAACGATTCAAAATCTTGAGATTGCTTCTGGTGAAATTAGTGCAACTTATGATGGATATGGTTACGCCCACATAGGTGCTATTGCCGGAAAAAGTAATGGTAAGATTGTTAACTGCTCGAATGAAGCATCTATAATTGTAAATGTAAATCGAGGGAGTTATTGCGGTGGAATTGCCGGGTCTGCGGAAACAGTCGAGCGGTGCAGTAATTATGGTGATGTCGTTATTAACATAGGACCTAACGCTGTATTTGACTGGCAAAAGGTAGGGGGAGTTACGGGAATCGCAAATTTAATCAAAGACTGCTATAACACTGGAAAAGTAAGTGTATGTGCATCTAATGCTAATAGTGACAGTAGATATTCTTATATAGGCGGAATTTGTGGGGATCGGAATAGCAACAGTGTCGACATCATAAATTGCCACAATACTGGCACAGTAGAGGCCGTGAATAGCGACGGTCAAAGAAATCCGTCTCCAATATCCCGTTTATCGAGCGAAAACAGTTACTATCTGGACAGCCTTTCAGCGCCGGATGACGAAACAGCCACCCCTAAATCGGCCGCACAATTCAAGAGCGGCGAGGTGGCCTACCTGCTCAACGGGGAGAAGGACGCCCCCAATGGCCCCTGGTATCAAAATCTCACCGGGCCAAACGCCGACCCCTACCCGGTGCTGGACCCCACCCATGCGGCGGTCTATCTCCGTAATGGAGTGTATGTGAACGCCACATACAGCAGCATTACCAGCCCCACCATCACCACGGATGGCGGTATCAGTCTGGTGGAGCTGGTGTCCAAACTGCCCCAAACGGTGACGGTGCACTCCACCATCGGCGACTCCACCGCTGATGTGACCTGGAACACGGACAACATCCATTATGACCCGGAGGACTTCAACGCCCAGACCTTCACCGTCAACGGCACCGCCAATGTCACCGGCCTGCTGAACGGCGGTGAAAAGGCCGTCACCGCCACGGTGAATGTGAACGCCGTCACCGTGAACGGCCTCACCGTCACCACCGCCCCCAACCTGACGTACAGCCAGGGCGGAAAACTGGACCTGGGCGGCGTCAAGGCCACGGCCAATCTCTCCAACGGCAAGGCCCAGATCGTAGAGCATGACACCGAGGGCGTGACCTTTGCCCTGGACGGCCAGACCATCGAGGACGGGGCCTCCCTGGACAAAGCCCAGCACAACGGCAAGACCCTGACCCTCTCCTACGGCGGCCAGACCGTGGACCTGGGCACTCTGGCGGTGCGGTCCACCAACAACTTTATCTCCGCCCTGACGGTAAGCGGCCAGGAGGCCCAATACGAGAACGGCGGCTATGCCGTCACCCTGCCCCCATACAGCAGCCTGCCCAGCGCGGACGGCATTACGGTCACACTTGCCGACCCCAGCGCCAAAGTGACCGGGAAAACGCAGATCAGCGCCGGGGACAGCGAGGCCCGGTGGCAGATCACCGTCCAGGCCGAGAACGGGGACCCCGCCACCTACCTCCTGACCGTCACCGTCTCCCCGGACTATGACCTGCTCAACCAGACGGCGGTAAACGAGTTCACCGCCGCATGGAACAGCCTGGGCGAGATTTCCTGGACCCCCACCCAGGCCGAGGTCCAGCAGGACACGACAACCGCGGGGGCGACCTGGCAAGAGCAACTGACCTTCTGGCTGACCAATCAACTGTTCGAGGCCGGGCTGAACATCCCGGACAACGCCACGCTGGAGATCACCTACACCAGCGGCCCCGACTGGGCTACGGCGGGCACCCGCCAGGACCACGACGGCACACCGGGCAGTTTTACCTTCACCGCCACCTTTACCGCCACGGCGGGCGAGGAAAGCCAGTACAAGTCTGTTTCCTTTGCGGATAACGTGGGCGCCATCACCCCCACCCCTTATGACGCGCCCGCCTATACCGTGTACTTTGACCCGCAAAACGGCTCCGCCGTGAGCAGCGTCCAGGTCACGGAGGACACCCCTATCGAGGAGCCGGACGCCCCCACCCGGGCGGACTATCGGTTTACCGGCTGGTACAAAGAGGCGACCTGTGAAACCTTGTGGGATTTCAGCGATAAGGTTGAGCAGGACAACATGACCCTCTATGCCGGGTGGCGCTGGAGCCAGTCGCACACCGAGATCGGCGTGGAGCGCACCCAGGCGGCCAACCAGGACGCCTTTGACGCCGGGGAATACGGCGAGGGCCCGCGCATGGGTGACACCGTGACCATCACCGCCCAGGCCACGCTGACCGAGGAGCCGGGCCAGACCAACACCTGGAACGCCGACCCGGAGACCTTCACCTTCTACCTGGGCGACCCGGAGAGCGGCGGCGAGCTGCTGGACGAGGTTACAGCCACGGAGGAGGGCGGCGTCTACACCGCCGAACTGAAGGTGGACCTGACCGATGAAGCGGGCTTTGCCGAGGGCGAGAACACGATCTACGCGGTGTTCTCCGGCGGCGACCAACTGGACGGCAGCCGGGCCAGCGAGAGCCTGAACATTGGCAAGGCCATGTTCACCGTGACCTTCTCCAACACTGGGGACAGCGAGATCGAAAACCAGTATGTGGAGGACGGCGAGACGGCCAGCAGGCCCAGCGATCCCACCTGGGAGGACTACCGCTTTACCGGCTGGAAGGATGGTGAGCAAGACTTTGATTTCGGCGAGGAGATCACCGGAAACACCGACCTGACCGCTACATGGGAGTGGGCCAGGAGCGACACCGGCGTTTCCATCCGGCTGGAGCAGCCGGGCAACCCGGACGCCCCCACCAAAACAGGCGTGTACCACATCGGGGATGACGTTTCCATCCATGCCTCCGTCAAATTGGCCGAACAGCCCGAGGTCTCCAATGGCATAAACCTGACGCCGAACACGTTCGCGTTCTATGTGGGAGACCCGGACAATGGCGGGACCCACCTGGGGACCGTGGAGGCCAGCGTGGACGGCGACGGCTATACCGCCACACTGGAAAATATCACCCTGGGGACCACCGAGGGCTTGACCGACGTGGGCGGCTACGACATCTACGCGGTGTTCACCGGCAGCGACGAACTGAACGCCAGCCGGGAGCACACCAGCCTGACCGTCCGGCCCAGGCTCTACACCGTGACCTTTGACAGCGACGGCGGCAGTACAATAAAGCCCCAGTATGTGGAGGACGGCGGGACCATCGAGGAGCCGGAGGCCCCCACCCGGCAGGACTACCGCTTTACCGGCTGGGCGGACGAGGACGGCAGCCCCTATGATTTCAGTACGACCGTCACCGGGCCCGTGGAACTGACCGCTACCTGGGAATGGTCCAAGAGCGAGACCGGCGTAAGCATCATGTGGGTGTCCGCAGGGAACGACGCCGCCGGGGAGAACGGCACCCCCATCCGCATGGGCGATACGGTCTCCATCACCGCCTCCGTGGAACTGGCCGCGCAGAGCAATTCCATGTTCCTGTCCGTCCCGGAATTTGTATTCTATGTGGGAGACCCGGACCACGGCGGGACTTCGCTGGGGACTGTGAGCGCCCAGCAGACGGAGCGCGGCTATACCGCCACACTGGAAAATATCACTCTGGGGACCACCGAGGGATTGACCGACGTGGGCAACTACGACATCTACGCCGTGTTCTCCGGCAGCAGTGAGCTGGACGAGAGCCGCAGTTATGCCGAACTGGACGTGGAGCCTGCCATCTACACCGTGAAGTTTAACAGCAAGGAAGGGACACCCGTGGACACCCAATACATCGTGGACGGCCAGACCATCACCGAGCCAGAGGAACCCACCCAAGGCGGGTATAACTTCGGAGGCTGGGAGCAGGAAAGCGGCCAACTCTGGAACTTCGCCCATGATACCGTCACCCACGCCCTGACCTTGACGGCCCGCTGGACACGCAACCCGGTATTCGACATTGACGGGTCTGTGACGGATAACGAAAACCAACCGCTGGCTAATATCCAAATTACCTTACAGCGAGGAAATGAAGTCGTGTTCAGGACCGAAACGGATAGCAACGGGCATTACGAGTTTAAGAAAGTTTCCCCCGGCCTCTATAACATTGTAGCGGAGCGGACGGTGGGGCAGGACGGCCAGCAGACAAAGCAGACGGTCACGACCCTGGTGGAGATCATCGACCACAATGCCGCCGCCCCGACGATCAAGATGCCCCCGGAGAACGTCAACTCCGTGCTGGAACTCCCCCAGGACGCCCCCAACATTATGGTGGGTGGTCTGACTGAGGAGGCCATAGCCGTGGCCGAGGAGGACGAAAATCAAGGCGCTACTGTGACCGTGAATATGAAGGTGGAGCCGAAAGCACCCGTCACCGGGACGCCCGAAGAGGACAGTGAGGCTGCCCAGCTCCAGCAGGAGCAGCAGGCTATCCAGCAGCAGGCGGCCAGCCGGACGCTGGACTTCCTGGAGATTGCGGTGGTCAAAGAGGTGACAAACAGTGGTAGCACAAATACCACCCCCATCACCGAGACCAGCAACATCCTGGAGATTGCCGTGGAGTTCGACTTCGGCAACCGGGAGAACGTGACGGTGTACCGCTATCACGATGGGAAGGCCCAGGCGCTCACCCAAGTCAACGCGAGGACAGGGGCCAATCAGGACGGCACCTATTACCTGGACCGGGCCAATAACCTGATCCACATTTTCACCCAGCAATTCTCCCTGTATGCCATCGGCTATACCGTCCCCACGCCGGGCGGAGACACCGGCGGCGGTGGCGGCGGTGTCTCCACCTACCGTATCACCGTGGAGGACAGCGAACACGGCGAAGTCAAGAGCAGCCGCGCCTCCGCCAGCCAGGGCAGCACCGTGACCCTCACCGTCAAACCCAACGAGGGATATGAGTTGTCCGAATTGATCGTCACAGACAGCCGGGGCAACGAAATCGACCTGACCGACAAGGGCAATGGGAAGTTTACCTTCACCATGCCGGGGCGGGCCGTCACCGTGGAGGCCATCTTTGCGGAGATCGAGGAGGAGCCGCAGCCCTGGAATAATCCCTTTGTGGATGTCCGCGCTGGGGCGTGGTACTACGACGCGGTGCGCTATGTCCATGAGCACGGCCTGATGGCGGGCACCAGCGCCAAGACCTTTGACCCGAATGTAATCACCACCCGCGGCATGATCGTCACCATCCTCTACCGTCTGGCGGGGAGCCCTGATATTGAAAATCGGAATTGGGGCTATCCCTACGCCGATGTGGACAGCACGGCCTACTATGGCACGGCGGTCTATTGGGCAAGACTCTGCGGCATCGTCGCGGGGTACAGCAGGGACCTGTTCGGCCCCAATGACCCCATCACACGGGAGCAGTTTGCTGTGATGCTTTACCGTTTCGCAGGCCAGCCCTCGGCGCCCGACCCGACCCTGACATTCTCCGACGCCGATCAGGTGAGCGGCTACGCCAGCGACGCCATGCGCTGGGCCGTAGGCGCTGGCATCATCAGCGGCAAGGGCAACGGTATTCTGGACCCCAAGGGGGATGCTACAAGGGCGCAGGCCGCGGCTATGCTCATGCGGTTTTGCCAGAAGTATATGGAAAAGTAAAGACAGCCGTTTACAGGAGGGCGGGACGGCGGGAGCCGTTCCGCCCTCCCTTTGTTTACGGATTTTGTCAAATAAACAGGCCGGAGGAGAGACCACCTACCAGCCCTGACGAAAGAAAAGGAATGGGGGACGCGGATGTATTTTCGCCCCTTTTGATCTGACGGCTTCCAGGCCGCCACCAAACCGAATACCTCCCCCTGCTGAAAAGGCGCGGATAACCACCCGGTTATCCGCGCCCCTTTTTTTCTTCGACAGTATCTCCAAGTATTCCCCATCAAATAAAAGGGAATATTTGGAAATGCCGTCGAGGTATGGGGGCCGATTTAAGCCCCCATATCCCGGACCCGCAAAAATCCAGGAAACTTTAGAAAAGTTTTTACTTTTTGGCGGGAAAAGAAATTCCTGCCGGGGTCCTCCCGATTTTCGTTGTTTCCCCGCGCAACAACGAAAATCAAGGAGGAACCGAAAATGTTTGATCGCAAAAGCGATTATGCTCTGAACAAGCAGGACCCGGATTCCATCGTCTGCAAGAGCAGCACCGGCGTACATATCCGCCTGACCCGGCTGGACTTCGCCAGCCCGGAGGAGTTTGAAGCCTGGAAAAAGTGGTCCGACGAGGACTACCACGAAATTGAGCGGCAGGACCACATCTATCACAACCACACCCTCACCGCAAGCGTCCTGGCCGAAATCGTGCTTGCCGCCTTCTCCCCGGAGGAGGAAGTGATGGACAGGCAGGACCGGATGGAACGTGAGCAGTTGTACCGGGCGATCCGCGACGCGCTGGAAACTCAACTGACCCCCGCCCAGCGCCGGCGGCTATGGCTCTACGCGGTGGATGGGCTGACAGAGGATGAGATTGCCAGCAAGGAGCAAGTCCGGCAGCAGAGCGTGTCCAAGCGGATCAATGCGGCCAAAAAAATCTTGCGAAAAGTTTTGAAAAGGTGGGTGTGAAACCGCCATAAAACCAGCGATAGGTGAAAGGGCTTAAAAAGTGTTCCCGGCCCGGCTGGTCCTCCAGCCGGGCCCCCTCAAAACTTACCTCAAATTGAGGCAAGTTTCGACACCGTTCGCCAAGCGGCACAGGCGCACCTGGCGGTACGTCTGCGCGGACTGGCGAACAGCCAGCCGATTGCACCTTGATAATCACACGACCGTCCAAAGAGGATATGCCCCCTGGAGAAGTACCGCGACCGCGTGCCAAGGGGGGCGATACGCCGCTGACAAAGCAGGGGCAGGAACGGCTTTGGGGAGAACGGCACACCCTATCAGGGCCGCATCCGCATGAGGTTGTAGCCCTGCCTATAATCAATCATCCGATACAATGATCCACGCAACACGCTTTTCGCCTTTTACAGGGCACCAAAGGAGGGACCATACAATGGAGCAAAGAGTTACCCCTATTCGAGAGGCCGGGAACAGGGCACAGGAACTTTTCATTGACGGCCTGAAAGTCACGGTTCGATACGGCAGCGGCTCAAACCCAGCCGCTGTCAAGAAGATCAGGGAAATCCTGCTGGCTGGCGGCGTGCCAAAGCAAAAGAATTGATTTTGTTGTGTTTTTTGCATTTTTTCAAGAAATTTGGTATAATAATGGTGTAGAAATGGCACCTTGAAAACCGAATATCCCCAGCCGCCATATATACACCGTACTGAAGAAAAGAGGGTATATATGGCTGAAAAAATCATTCAAAACATCGTAACGACCATTGAGAGCGCAGCAACCGCTATTCAGAGGCGCGTGGTCTGTCTGTACCGCGTATCTACGCTGGGGCAGGTGGATAAAGACGATATCCCCATGCAGAAACAATGCTGCCGGGAGTTTTGCCGCAGGCAATCCGGCTGGACAATCGTAAGGGAGTTCACGGAAAAGGGTGTGTCCGGTTTCAAGGTTTCCGCCAAGGACCGGGACGCGATCCAGGATATCCAGAAGATGGCCCTGGGCGGTGAGTTTGATATCCTGTTGGTGTTCATGTTTGACCGCCTGGGCCGCCGGGACGATGAAACGCCCTTTGTGGTGGAGTGGTTCGTCAAACAGAACATTGAAGTGTGGAGCGCCATGGAGGGCCAGCAGCGGTTCGACAGCCATGTGGACAAACTGCTGAACTATATCCGCTACTGGCAAGCCTCCGGGGAGAGCATCAAGACTTCCCTGCGCGTCAAGACACGGCTGGAACAACTCACCGAGGACGGCCTCTTTACCGGAGGCCGCGCCCCTTTTGGGTATCAGGCGGTGAAGAAAGGCCGCGTGAACAAGAAAAATCAGGAGGTACGCGACCTTGCGATAGAGCCGAATGAAGCGGAAGTCGTCACACTGATTTTTCAGAAGTATGTGTACGAGGGCTACGGGGCGCTCCGTATCTGCCGCTATCTGGCGGACCGGGGCATCCCTGGCAGGAACGGCAAGAATGTCACCGTGGCTGTGGTCAACCGTGTTCTCAGAAACCCAATTTACACAGGTATCTTACAACATGGGGAGAGCCAGTCCAAGGTGGTCCTGCCGGAACTGCGGCTGATCGACGCGGACCTGTTTATGAGGGCGCAGGAGATTTTGCGGGAGCGTTCCGCACACCGCCGGGAACAGACGGAACACAGCGGCGAAGTCCCTTTTACCACCAGAGGCCAATCCCTTTTAGTAGGGAATGTGTACTGCGGCCACTGTGGGGCAAAACTCACGCTGGCGACCGCTGGGCGGAGTTATAAAAAGAAAGACGGTACACTGGTGAAAAAGACCTACTCCTGCTACAAGTGCTATAACAAGGCCATGTCCCCCGGCAAATGCGACGGCCAGACCACCTATGGCACCACTGTACTGGATAATCTTGTGGACCAGATCATCCGCATACAACTTGAGCGCATCCAGCACGCCCCGCCCCAGGCCCTGCTTCAAAAACAGCATGACCGGGAAGTAAGCGTTGCCAAGGCCAGGGTAAAACTTCTGAACGACCAGTACCAGCAAAAGCAGAGGGACTACCAGGATTTAAGGGCTGAAACGCTGAAAGTGATCCAGGGGACCAGCCGCTTAAATGTAGACCTGCTGAACAGTCTGGTGGAGGAAACAACGGCCCAGTTGAAAGAACTGGAGCGCCAAGTGCGGACAGCAGAAACGGAACTGCGGGAGATCGTGTCAGGGGCCGAGCAGGTCCGGCAGGAATACGCCCAAGTGATGAACTGGGCGGAACTGTACGACAACTGCACCTTTGAAGCCAAGAAGATGATCGCGGCGCAGTTTGTGAAAGCGGTCCGTGTCAAGCGCGGCTACGAGGTGGACGTGGAGTTTAATGTGTCGTTTGAGGAATTTCAAAAACTCTATTTGGAGCCTGAAACAGAGGAAGAAAAAAAGACAAGAGCCGATACGTTCTTGTCTTTTGTGGAGAAGCCCCGGCAAGTCGGATAACCCCGTCCCCGCCGGTATCTTTTCGACATTCCTTTTTATAGTTAGTATGATTACCTGCAAACGTACTACATAATAAATTCCTTTTTGCTAGAACTGTATGCTTTGGTATGGGAATACACCCATACGGCTGCCTTGGCGGCACAAAGGCCTACCGTAGAATTATTATAGGGGATAATGCCGGAAAATTCAAGTTTCCCGCGTATCTATGGTAAAAATAGTGAAACTACGCCCGTTAGGGATGGGTTAGGGATTTTGCGGTTTTCACAGTTTGTTTGCACTATGGCCGCATCCGCAACTTTACCCCTCTGACCACAGTTGAAATGTGGTCAAGCATGTTCCAAAAATGGAACTTTTAATGCAGAAAAGCCGCCTGAAAAGGCGGTTTTTCGAGGAAAGGTGTAAAGGACGGCTAAAATCGATATTTCTGCCTTCAGGATGCGATATCACAATATCTGCTCCATTTGTACTGTGTGTTTGATGTGTCCTTTCATCTCCTGTACCCTATCAAAAGTTTCCCTGTCAATGATGGGCTCATGAGCATTTTCCACCAGGTACATGGCAAGCTGCCCACAGTTCTTTTCCTTCTTGCCCGTTAGAAAATCCGGCATGTAGGTCTTCTGCATCAGAACTTGGCCTACATACTTTTCGTTGCTCAGCATCCGGTCGATGGTGGAGGTACTCCACTCGGCCTTGCCCGTGACCGTCTTGATACCGTGGCTCTCTAAATACTTCTTGATTTTCCGAACGCCATTCCCCTGCACATAGAGGTTGAAAATCAGTCGGACGATTTCGGCTTCCTCGGGAACGATCTGCAACACCCCATCCGGGTCCTTGGTGTAGCTGAGGAAGCGAGTATGGTTGAGCAGTGTCTTGCCGCTTCTCATGCGGTGGCGGATGCCAAACTTGATGTTCTCGCTACGGGACTGACTCTCCGCCTGATCCAAAGCAGCCAGTTGGTCGATGATGCTGTCGCTGGCAGTCAGAGTGTTGATTCCTCCAGTCTCAATATAAACACCTATATTCATACGCTTTAACCTCCGTATCTGTTCAATTGTTTCTACTGTGTCCCGCCCAAACCGGCTGAGGGACTTCACTAAAATCAGGTCGATTTTCTTTCTCCTGCAATCTTTAAGTAACTGCTGGTAGCCGGGGCGATGATTTTTTCGCAGGCCCGAGGCGGTATCATAGTAAACAGCGACAAACCACCAATAAGGATTTCGCTGGATGTATTCGGTATAAAACTCGATTTGGTTTTTCAGACTGTTCTGCTGCTCCTCGTGGCTGGTGCTGACCCTGCAGTAAGCCGCCACCCTAAGCTGCTGGACCCAAATAGGTGCAACATTTTTGCTTTGTGGTATCTCGACAACATTTCCGGACATAACAAAACCTCCATGTTCTCTACTCATGTGTTCATGAGCAGTATAACATGGAGGTTTCTACAAAAAGAAAAGCTACATTTCAGCCTCGTTTATAAGGCTAAAATGTAGCTTCCAACTTGGTCCGAGTGGGGAGACTCGAACTCCCGGCATCTTGCTCCCAAAGCAAGCGCGCTACCACCTTCGCTACACCCGGATATCCAATTTTCTGCATGATACCACACGGGAAAAGAAAAAGCAAGTTTTTCGTGTCTGTGGGCGGCAGATGGAGACCATTCCCGTTTGTGCGAGACTTGTTTAGTATAGTATATTTTGAAAAAGATTGCAAGAGGGGGAGCGTCTATGTTAAGATACTTTTGGAACAAATCTGAGAGGTGACAATCTATGCGCATGAGAAAAAAGCCCAATCTGATTCCGCGGATGGAGCGCTGCGCCCGTTTCCTGATCCAGGCGCCGGAGGAGCAGCGCGGCCGCTGGCAGGAGTTGAAGCCGGACGCGGAGCAGATCTGGCTGGAACTGGGCTGTGGTAAGGGCCGCTTCACGGCGGAGACTGCGGCGCAGAACCCCAATGTGCTCTATCTGGCGGTGGAGCGGGTGCCGGACGCCATGATCGTGGCTATGGAGCGCTGCGCCCAGCTGGGGCTGACCAATGTGTTTTTTGTGGACGGCGATGCGGCCAGGCTGCGGGAGTATTTCGCTCCCGACGAGATCGACCGCCTGTTCATCAACTTCTGCGACCCCTGGCCCTCCAACCGCCACGCACGGCGGCGGCTGACCCACCAGAACTTCCTGGTCCTGTACCGCGGGGTGCTCCGCACCGGCGGGCAGATCCACTTTAAGACGGATAACCGGGATCTGTTTGAATATTCCCTGTTTCAGTTTCCCAAGGCGGGCTATGCGCTCTCTGAGGTCACCCGGGATCTCCACGCCGACGGGATCCGGGGCGTGATGACAGACTATGAGGAAAAATTCCACAATCTCGGAACCAAGATCAACCGCTGTGTGGGGACGAAGGAGACCATGGACCCGGAGCCGGAGTATCTTCCCGTTCCAGGTCCGGACGCCCGTGCGGCACTGGGATCCTCAGAAGAGAAGCCGGCAGACGATTGAAGAAGTAACAGCTGCGCCGCCCTGTACCAGAGGTACGGGGCGGCGCATTTTATTCTATGCGGCCTCAGCGGGGGCGTCGGGGCAGACGGAGTACAGCACCTTCAGGGCGATGGGGGTCACGACGGCGGACACTATGATCAGCAGGATGACCGCCGGGAAATAGGCCGCGTTCATCAGGCCCACGGCCAGTCCTTTTTGAGAGACGATGAGGGCTACCTCGCCCCGGTTCATCATCCCCACGCCGATCTTCAGGGCGTCCTCCTTTTTGAAGCGGCAGATCCATGCCATCAGGCCGCACCCCACGATCTTGGAGAGCAGACCAACCACCAGGAAGGCCAGGGAGAACGCCAGAATAGAGGTGTCGAAGGAACTGATGTCCGTGCTGATGCCCACCGATGCAAAGAACAGGGGGCCGAACAGCGTATAGGAGTTGACGTCCAGCCGGCGCTCGATGTCGCCGGAATCCCGCAGATTGGACAGGACCAGGCCGGCCACATAGGCGCCGGTAATGTCGGCGATCCCGAAGAATTCCTCGGCCAGATAGGACATGAGGAAACAGAAGGCCAGGCCAAGCACGGTAAGCCGCTTGGTCCTGGGGTGGCGGAGGCTCATACGCTCAAAGACCTGATAGACCAGATAGCCAACCACCCCGGAGAAGAGGAAAAACAGCCCCGTGTCCGCCAGCACCTTGGCGGGAGAGGTGGATGCGTCCTTAAAGCCGGTGATCACAGTCAGGACGATGATACCCAGCACGTCGTCGATGATGGCGGCGGATAGGATTGTGGTCCCCACCCGTGTTTTGAGATGCCCCAATTCCCGCAGAGCCTGGACGGTGATGGAGACCGAGGTGGCGGTCAGGATGCAGCCCATGAACAGGGCGTGGTAAAACGAGTCGGAGCCAAAGCCCTCAAACCCGTAAAAGGCGATGTACAGGGCCGCGCCAGCGGCCAGGGGAAGCAGCACGCCGCAGGTAGCGACCAGCAGGGCGACGGGGCCGCTTTTGATGATCTCATCGATGTCAGAGTCCAATCCGGCGCTGAACATCAGCAGCACCACGCCCAGTTCAGCCATCTGGGTCAGAAAATCAGAGGGCTGCACCAGGCCCAGAAGGCAGGGTCCGATGAGCAGACCGGCCAGGATCTCCCCGGCCACCTGGGGGGCCTTCCACCTGCGGGCCAGAAGTCCCATATATTTTCCGGCTACCAGGACCACTGCAATGTCCCGAAAAATCACATAATCCAATGCGCTCCCACCTTGTCAAACTGATCTTGTGCGCCGCAGAGCGGGAAGGCGCGGCGGCGCTCTCCGCGTTGAAACGAGCGCGGTCCGCTGTTTATGATAGCCGCCGCCCAGTGGGAAGTCAACGGATCCCCCCGTTCAGATTTCGTATATTTTTCACGGAGCGCATGGGGAGGAGGGCTGCCTTTCAGCGGGGAGTAATATCTGGAAGCCCCGCGACATACCGCCGGAGCTCCGCTTCAAACTTTTGGATCGCTGCCTCCTTTTGTGTTTGGTGGTCCTTTGGCTTCAGCAGGTAGCAGGTGCGGCGGGGCGGCTCCGGCAGGATGCGGCTCAAATGCAGGTCACGGTCACCGTAGTACTTGAAAATACTGGGCGGTACGATGCTGAAGCTGTTGGGCAGCCGGAGCAGGTCCGGAATGATCTCGGTCGTGTCCGTCACCATGATCGGCAGCTCCAAAGGGTTCATCTGGCGGTCGTGCCACTCCACAAAGCTCAGCCCCCAGTCGAAATAGATCTCATTGCTCCGCTTCAGCTCTCTCAGGTCCACCTCATCCGGATAGCTGGAGACACGTTTGCTGCTGACCAGGTAAAGAGGTTCATCAAAGATGGGGGTGGCCTCCACAGACCGGGAGTAAAAGACCCGGGGACTGATGCCCACGTCTGCCTCCCGGTTTTCCAGCATGGAGATGATCCGGTCGGTCCAGTGGGTGGACAGTGTGATGGACAGCCGGTGGTTGGTCAGCAGCTCCAGATAGAAGCCCTTCAGAACGTGGTGCGTCAGGCTGATGACAGAAGCGACCCGCAGCACCTCGGTTACCGATCCGCTGCTCCAGTCCAGGATCTGCCGCTCCAGATCGATATAGCGTTTGGCAAACTCGGCAAACTCCTCCCCCTTCCGGGTCAGGTTGATCCCCTTCTGTCCCGGACGGCGCTCTACCAGAGTCACATTCAGTTCACTTTCTAACTTTGCCAGACGGCTGCTCACCGCAGATTGGGAGATAAACATGGACTCCGCTGTCTTGGTGAAGCTGCGGGTTTTCACAACATTGATATAGGTTTCCAGGATCTCTCGGTTCATGTCGGCCTCCAAATATCTGAAATCAAGATATTATACATCTATAACATCTGTTTTACAAGATAAGTTCTGTGTGATATAGTAGAGTCACAGAAAATACAGCGGTAATTTTTATGCAAAAGTCACTGCTTCGCGCAGAACAGCCCCGGCTGCCTGCGCGGAGCGTCCGCTGTATAGACCGCCTGTGTGGCGGAAGAGGCGCGGCTTTTGTTCTGCTCCTGAGTGCGGAGGGGGTGGACCGTCAACCAACAACATCAAATCAAGTCCAGGAGGCTGATCACATGACATTGCAGGAAAAATTTGCAAGATTGGGCACCGACAACGCCCCCGGCCAGGAGGGCCTTCAGAAGGAGGAGGCCCTTCCCATGATCGGGGACAAGCTGGAGGGGCCGGCGGTGGACTTCTCCCACGGCGACGTCAACGCCCACACGCCCATCCCGGGCAGCCTGGAGACCTTTGTGAAGCAGTACGCTGTGGAAGGCACCTATCAGGCCTACACGGAGTACCGGGGCAAGGGGACCATCCGCCAGTATCTGGCGGAAAAGCTGGCAGAATACAGCGGCGCTCCGGTGGATCCCGATACGGAGATCATTCTGACCCCAGGGACCCAGGGCGCGCTGTTCCTGGCTATGGGCTCGCTGGTAGCCCGCGGGGACAAGGTGGCCATTGTGGAACCCGACTATTTCGACAACCGGAAGCTGGTGGAGTTCTTTGAGGGGGAGATCGTCCCCATCCAGATGCGCTGGCAGGAGGTGGAGCGCAACTCCGGCATCGACCTGGAGCAGCTGGAGGAGGCCTTCCGGAACGGGGTCAAGCTGTTCCTCTACTCCAACCCCAACAATCCCACCGGTGTGGTCTACTCCCCTGAGGAGGTGGCCGCCATCGGCCGCCTGGCCAAGCAGTACAACGTGGCGGTCCTGGCGGACGAGCTGTACAGCCGCCAGATCTTTGACCCGGAGCAGCCCTATGCCCATCTGCGCGCCCTGGAGGAGAAGCCTGACCAGCTGATCACCATCATCGGCCCCTCCAAGACGGAGTCCCTCAGCGGCTTCCGCCTGGGCGTGGGCTATGGCAACGCGGAGATCATCACCCGGATGGAGAAGCTTCAGGCCGTGGTGTCGCTGCGCTGCGCCGGCTACTGCCAGGCTGCGTTCCTGAACTGGTTCTCTGAGCCCGAGGGCTGGATGGAGCGGCGGATCGCCGAGCACAAGCGCATCCGGGATGACCTGATGGCGGTCATCAACCGCTGCCCCGGCTGCTGGGCCCGCCCCTCGGAGGGCGGAAGCTACCTCTTCCTGCGTCTCCCGCCGCTGAAGGTGGACATCTTCCAGTTTGTTAAGCTCTGCCGCATCCAGGCCAACGTCACCGTCACCCCCGGCACGGAGTTTGGCAAGCAATATGACAATTTTATCCGGATGAACTTCTCCCAGGACCACGACAAGGCCGTGTCCGCAGTGGAGAGAATTTGTAAAATGGTTGAGAGGTATCGCGTATGAGTACGAATCAGAATCCCATCCCCCAGGGGAAGTACGTCCCCGCCACCCGGGGCGGCCGCGTGATCTTTACGGCCGGCATGACCCCGCGGAACCACGGTGTGCTGATTTTTTCCGGCAAGGTCAAGGCGGAGGAGCCGTTGGAGACCTATCGGGATGCCGTCCGGCAGGCCGCTGCCAACTGCCTCACCGCCGCCCGGAATACGCTGGCGGAGGGGGAGCAGATCCAGAAGCTGCTGTATATGACGGTGTACATCAATGGAGAGGCGGGGTTCAGCTCCCATGCGAAGCTGGCGGACTTTGCCTCTGAGTATCTGGTGGAGGAACTGGGCGAGGCCGGGATCGGCAGCCGGGCCGCCATTGGGATCGCCTCCCTGCCTGGGGAGGCCCCGGTGGAGGTCCAGATGGTCCTGATGGCATCTGAGCCGCAATAATATGAGACAGCGCCTCCCCCGACTGGTCCGGTCGGGGGAGGCGCTGTGCTGTATCCAAATCGGCGGGCTCAGCCGGGGGAGCGGCGTCCAGTCACTGGGCGGCGCTGCCGGGGGATGCTCCGGGCTGTCCATAGAGCCTTCGGAGGTGGGAGACGCTCCAGATGCTGGCGGGAATGAGAAACAGGTCGGCGCAGATCCAGGCGGCGGGGGAGGCAAAGCAGGCCCCGGTGAAGCCGATGGCGGGCACCAAAAGGGTGGCGACCCCCATCCGGGCGAACATCTCCATCACACCGGCCAGGATGGCCAGGTTGCTGAAGCCCATCCCCTGGATGGAAAAGCGGAGGATGTTCACCAGGGCCAGAGGGAAGAAGAAGGCGCCCAGGGTGGTGATGTACTGGGCGGTATAGCCGATCAGGGCCTCCTCGCCGGGATTGAGGAAGAGCAGGGCCATCTGGGGGGCGAAGAAAAAGATGGCGGCAAAGGAGAGCAGGGCATAGCCCAGGCCCAGCAGGGAGCAGGCCCGGATCCCCTGTCCCAGACGTTCCAGCTTGACTGCGCCCACGTTCTGGCCGCAGTAGGTGGCCATGGTGGCCCCCATGGCGTCAAAGGGGCAGCAGATGACCTGGAACAGCTTGGTCCCTGCCGCCACCGAGGCCACATAGCGGCTGCCCAGGCGGTTGACGGCGGACTGGAGGACGATGGAGCCGATGGCGGTGATGGAGTACTGAAGCCCCATGGGTATGCCCATGAGACAGAGGGTGCGGCAGGTGCGGCCGTCCGGCCGCCGCTCCTCCGGCGTCATGTGGAGGATGGGGAAGCGCTTGACCATAAAGACCAGGCAGGCCAGACCGGACACGCCCTGGGAGATGACGGTGGCCAGCGCGGCCCCGGCCACGCCGGTATGACAGTACAGGATCAGAAGCAGGTCCAGGGCGATATTCAGCACCGAGGAGATGGCGAGGAAATACACAGGCGTCCTGCTGTCTCCCAGGGCCCGGATCACCGCGGCCAGCAGATTGTAGAGGAAAGTGGTGGGGATGCCCAGGAAAATGATGAGGATGTACCAGTAGGCCCCGTCAAAGATATCCTCCGGGGTCTGCATCACGGTGAGGATGGTGCGGCAGAGCAGACCGGTGACCACCGTCAGCACCACGGCGAACAGGGCGGACAGCCACCCGGCGTTGGCCACACAGCGGCGCATCTGGCTGTGATCTCCGGCCCCCATGCGCTGGGCCACGGGAATGGCGAAGCCGTTGCACACCCCCATGCAGAAGCCGATCACGCAGAAGTTGATGGAGCTGGTAGAACCGACAGAGGCCAGGGCGGAGGCGCCCAGCAGCTGTCCCACGATCATGGTGTCCATCATGTTATAAAACTGCTGGAACAGCATTCCGAACAGAGTGGGCAGGGCGAAGCTCCAGATCAGGCGCATGGGGCTGCCTGTGGTGAGATCTCGTGTCATGGGTCATCCCTCCTTGATGGGGTCAGCAGGCGGCCCGCGGGGCGGGTCGCAGAGCAAATGGAACAGGTTATTATCATAATTCAGAGGGGCGGAGATGGAAAGAGGATTTTTTCATAATCTTCCAAAAAAATTTCCACACTTCATGGGCGAAATGTGGAGAGAAAGGGGAAAACGCCCGTACAGCGGCCGGCTTGGGCCGCTGTACGGGCGGGAGAGGGCTGCGGAAGGCCCTGGGCTGTGGAAAAACTCAGGGGGTCAGATCCGCCTGACGCCGCAGGAGGGAGAGGGGGGGCACGGACTGGGGCAGCTTCAGGCGGAAGCGCATCTGGGGCCTGCGGACCTCGTCCACAGGCTGTCCCTCCTCGTCCCGCAGCTCCTCCACGGAGAAGGAGATGGGGCGCACGTCGGGGCCCACCAGCTCCAGCAGGTCGCCCCTGGAGAACTTGTTGTTCAGGGTGAGCAGAGCGTTTCCCTCGCTGTCACAGGAGAGGACCTTGGCCACGATCTGCCAGTCCCGGATGTACCGGGCGTCCTGGGTGAACTGGCCGGGCTGCCCGTAGTAGAAGCCGGTGGAGTAGTGGCGGTGGCTGATGTGCTCCACCTCGTCCCGCCACACCGGGTCCAGGGGCAGTCCCGCCGCCGCCGCGTCGATGGCGTGGCGGTAGGCCCCGGTGACGATGGCGGCGTAGTAGGCCGACTTGGCCCGGCCCTCCAGCTTGATGGAGTCCAGGCCGGCATCCATCAGCTCGCCTACATGGTCGATCATGCACATATCCCGGGAGTTCAGGATATAGGTCTCGCCGTTTTCCTCATAGACTGGGAAATACTCACCGGGACGCTTCTCCTCCATCAGGGCGTACTGATAGCGGCAGGGCTGGGCGCAGGCCCCACGGTTGGAGTCCCGGCCAGTCATGTAGTTGGACAGCAGGCACCGCCCGGAGTAGCTGACGCACATGGCGCCGTGGGCGAAGGCCTCCATTTCCAGCTCGCGGGGCGCCTTGGCCCGGATCTCCCGGATCTCATCCAGGGAGAGCTCCCGGGCCAGGATCACCCGGCTGGCGCCCAGGTCATACCAGGCCCGGGCGGACTGGTAGTTGACGATGCTGGCCTGGGTGGAGATGTGGCACTGGACCCGGGGGGCGTACCGCTTGGCCAGGGAGAGCACTCCCACGTCGGCCAGGATGACCGCGTCCACCCCCACGTCATTCAGATACTCCAGCCACTGGGGCAGCCGGGATGCTTCGTCGTTGCGGGGCATGGTGTTGCAGGTGACGTGGACCCGCACCCGGTGGCTGTGGCACAGCGCCACGGCGGCCCGCAGCTCCTCCGGGGTAAAGTTGCCGGCGAAGGAGCGCATCCCGAAGGCGCTGCCCGCCAGATAGACCGCGTCGGCCCCATAGGCCACCGCCATGTGCAGCCGCTCCATGTCCCCGGCGGGGGCAAGCAGCTCAATGTTTTTTCGTTTCAAATCGCATTCCTCCTGAAACAGGGCCCCGGAGATGCTCCGGGGCCCTCTGCGTGTACGGGATCAGCTGTTGCTGTATAGGGCCTGGGTGGCCATAAAGTTCTGCATCTCCCGGTAGGTGTTGAAGAAGTGGTGGCGGTTGTCATCCCCCAGCACATAGTAGTAGTAAGAGGTGCTGTTGGGATTCATGGCGGCCAGGATGGACTCGATCCCCGGGTTGGAGATGGGGCCGGGGGGGAGCCCTGGGTAGAGGTAGGTGTTATAGGGGGAGTCGATAGACTTGTCCGCCTCGGTGGGCACCTTGCCGCCGTTGAGATAGGCCAGGGTGGCGTCGATCTGAAGGTAGCCGTTGGTGCCGGCGGAGGAGTTGGGGTTGTTCAGACGGTTATAGATGACCGAAGCGATGTCCGCCCGGTCGGCGCCGTCGGTCTCCTTTTCGATGAGGGAGGCCACGGTGAGCACCTCATGGATGGTGCGTCCGCTGCCGGCGATCTGCTGGCGCAGCTCCTCGGTGAGCTTGGCGTCAAACTGGACCAGCATCTTGTTGATGACGTACAGAGGGTTCTGGGGGGTGGTGAACTCATAGGTGTCCGGGTACAGATAGCCCTCCAGCCGGTGGTAATCGCCCAGGGCCAGGTCCTGGAGGAAGGAGAACGCGTAGTCATGGTTGGCGGCCTCCTCCTGAAGCTTGGCCGTGTCTGACACCACGCTCTTTTCCTTCAGCAGAGCGAAGATCTGGTCGATGGAGTAGCCCTCCGGGATGGTGACCTTGACCGTGGCCTTGGTGGCCGAGTTGGCGCTCATGCCGGAGATCAGGGCCCGGTAGTCCATGTCTGTGTTCAGGGTGAAGGTGCCGGCTACGATCTTATCCCGGCCGCCGGTGAAGGAGGCGAAGAGGTTAAACAGGCCCTTATACTCGATCAGGTCATTCTCCTTCAGCATGGAGACCACGTCGCCGAAGCTGTCCTCCTCCCGGATGGTGATGGTGGCTGTCTTTTCCGGCTTGTTCAGGGCCAGCACATCGTTGGCCGCCACCCAGCCGATGCAGGCCAGCAGGGCGGAGATCCCGATGACAAAGATCACATAGAGCAGGGCAAAGCTGGCCCCGCTGCTCCGCCGGCGGCGGGCCGGAGCGGGCCGGGTCTGGGTAGAGCGGGTCCGGGGTGCGGAGCGCTCCCGCCGCTCCGGCTCGCGGGGAGATCTGCGGTGTTCCTGTGCCATAGAGTCAGCTCCTAACAGAGAAAAATTTTCTGTCCCGGGGAACCGGGGACAGGGGTTCGCCATAGACTGTATCAGAACGCGCGGGAGAGGCTCCCGGCGCTGCAAGTGAGGTGAAACGAATATGTGTTGCGGAAACAACGGCTGGGGCGGCAACAGCTGCCTGTGGATCATCCTGCTGATCATCATCCTGTGCTGCTGCTGTGGGAACAGCTGGGGCGGCAGCGGCTGCGGCTGCGGGAACAACTGCGGCTGCGGGAATAACTGCGGCGGCTGCGGCTGTGACAACGGCTGCGGGTGCTGAGGAGATCCTGAGCGGACCGGCGGAGGGAGCGGGGGCGGAACCCCGCTCCTTCTGCATTTCAGCGGGAGAAGCGGCGGGTCTCCGTGAGAAGAAGCTCCACCCGGCGGTCGTGCTCCTCCACGGGGACCTGATCCTGGAGCACGCACTCCCGGCACAGGCCCACAGTGAAGCCGGAAAAGCCGGCCAGCCAGCGGTCGTAGTAGCCGCCGCCAAAGCCCAGGCGGAAGCCGCGGCGGTCATAGCACACGGCGGGGACCAGCGCCAGGTCGATGTCCGGCCGGGAGAGAAGGGGAGCGTCCGCCGGCGGCTCCAGGATCCCGAAGGCCGCCGGGACAAGGGGGCGGTCCGGCTCGTACAGCCGCACCTCCATCTGATGACCGGGCAGCATCCGGGGCAGGCCCACCCGTTTGCCCTGGGCGGTGAGGGCCCGGATCAGGCGGGCGGTGTCAGGCTCGCGGCCCGGGATGCCCCAGAAGGCGAACAGAGTGGAGGCGGATCCCGCCTGAGGCAGGGCGGCGAAGGCGGCAAACAGGGCGTCGTCGCTGCGGCGGAGCGCCTCATGGGACAGGCCCGCCAGGGTCAGGCGCACCTGACGGCGCAGGGCGGCCTTGTCCTCAGCGGCGGTAGAAGATAACGTCATTGATGGCGCGGGCGGCCTCCTCGCCCCGGAGGACCTCCACCAGCTTCAGGCCGAAGTCGAAGGCGGAGCCGCAGGCATGGCCGGTGACGAACTTCCCGTCGGATACGGCACGGGCCTCCGGAAGGACCTCGGCCTTGCCCAGCTGACCGTGGCGGGTGGGGTAAGAGGTGGCCTTCCGGCCGTCCAAAAGCCCCCAGCGCCCCAGAAGGATGGGGGCGGCGCACAGAGCGGCCAGCCAGACGCCCTTCCCGGCGGCTTCCTGGATCAGGGCGGAGACCCGGTCGTCGGCCCACAGGGCCTCTACGCCCCCCAGGCCGCCGGGGAGGACCAGCATCTCAGCGTTGGACAGGTCCACCTGGGACAGCTCCAGATCGGCACACAGGGTGATCCCGTGGGAACCGGAGACGGTGGGACCGGAGAGGGAGACCAGGGCGGTCTCCAGACCGGCCTGCCGGAGCAGGTCGGTGGGGACGACGGCTTCCGACTCCTCGAAGCCGGGGGCGAGCAGGACATAAACCATAACGAGACCTCCTTAAAATCAGTAAATGGGTGGGACCCGGGCAGAAGCTGCACCGGGCCGGGGAGAGGGTCACAAAAGGGGCTCTGCCAGGGACCAGATCTCCTCGTGGATGGATTGGATGGAGCGCAGCCGACCCGCCTCGTCCACACAGCGGACCACCTTCCAGCCCAGCAGCTGGGCGGCCTGGAGGGCGCAGGAACGGCAGGCGGACAGATAGCCGGTATCCAGCTCGTGGATGTCCGCCTGGGTGTGGGTGTCGCTCTCCCGCTGCCGGAGCAGGGAGACGGCGCGGTCAGTGGGCATATCCAGGTAAAGGACCAGATCGGGGTGGGGGAGCCCCATTTTGTGATGCTCAAAATCGTCCAGCCAGCGGAGAAAAGCTTCCCGCTCCTCCGGGGCGCACTTGACCGCCTGGTGGACGGCGTTGGACGTGGTGTAACGGTCGGTCAGGATCAGGCCGCCCGACTGATAAAATTCCCCCCACACCTTTTTCATGGAGGCGTACCGGTCCACCGCGTAGAAGGCGGAGGCGGCGTAAGGGTTCACATCGCCGGGATGGGAGCCGAACTCACCGCCCAGATACATCCGGATCAGGGCGGAGGAGGGCTCATTGTACTGGGGAAAGACCAGCTTTTGAAAGCTGCGGCCGGACTGGGCGGCCCGGTCGCACAGGGCCCGGAACTGGGTGGACTTCCCGGAACCGTCTGTCCCCTCAAACACGATCAGCCGGCCCGCCATTACAGGACCCTCTGCTTTCCGCGGCCGCTGGCCCGGCGGCCGGCGGCTTTGACCAGGACCAGGGGCAGCTTGGCCATGCGGCCGATGCGCTTCGGCTCTTTCACCAGGCGGTAGGCCCACTCCATCCCCAGCTTCTGCCACTGCTCCGGGGCGCGCTCCACATTGCCGGCGAACACATCCAGAGCGCCTCCCAGGCCGATGGCCAGCTTGGCTCCGGTGAGCAGGCCGAAGCGGGCGATCCACTTCTCCTGCTTGGGAGCGCCCAGGCAGACGAACAGCAGGTCGGGCTGGGCCTGAGCCACCTCGCGGGCCACGGGGTCGGAGTCCTGGAAATAGCCGTCATGGGTGCCGCACAGGACGATATGGGGATGCTGCTCCAGGATGCGGCGGCCTGCCTCCTCGGCCACGCCGGGCTTGGAGCCCAGCAGATACAGCCGGCCGCCCATCTCGTCCAGCACGTCCAGCATATCGCAGGCAAAGTCGAAGCCGGCCACCCGCTCCTTCAGAGGGGTGCCCAGGATCTGAGCGGAGTAGATTACCCCGATGCCGTCGGGGAGGACCAGATCGGCCTGGTTCAGGATCTTCTGGAACTCCAGGTCCTTATCTGCGGTGAGGATGAACTCAGGGTTGGGGGTGACGGCGTAGTGAAAGTCGGAGGAGCGGAGCAGTTCGGCTCCGGCCTGCCGGGCCTCCGCCCGGGTGAGATTGTCAAACTGGATGTCTAATATATTGGTTTTCAATGGACGGTTCCTCCAGAGCATTGTGGTGCCACAGGGATAAAATTTCCCTGTAAGTATTTTATTTTACCATGTCCACATACAAATGTCTACCCTTGGCGCGGATCAGGGCAGGGAGAGCAGGTCGGCGGTCAGGGCATCCACAGCGGCCGGGTCGGTGGCCCAGCTGGCGCAGAAGCGGACCACGGCCCGGTCGTCGTCCAGCTGCTCCCAGAGGGTGAAGGCGTACTTCTTCTCCAGCCGCTCACGCTGTTCCCGGGTCAGGATGGGGAACTGCTGGTTGGTGTGGGAGTCGAAGTGGAGGGGGAGGCCCCGGCGGAGACAGGCCTCCCGGATGCGCAGGGCCTGCTCCACACCGTGACGGCCCAGCCGCTGGTACAGGCCGTCCTCAAACAACGCCTCGAACTGGAGGCCCAGCAGGCGGCCCTTGGCCAGCATCCCGCCGTGGCGCTTGATACAGTACCGGAAATCCCGCTGGAGGGCGGGGTTGGAGATGACTACCGCCTCGCCGAACAGGGCGCCCACCTTGGTGCCGCCGATGTAGAACACGTCGGCCAGACGGGCCAGGTCGGCCAGCTCCACGTCATTCCCGGGTGCGGCCAGCCCATAGCCGCACCGGGCCCCGTCAATGTACAGGTACATCCCGTACCGGCCGCAGACAGCCCGGAAGTCCTCCAGCTCCGCCCGGGTGTACAGCAGCCCGGTCTCGGTGGGCTGGGAGAGGTAGACCATGCCGGGCTGGACGATGTGTTCCCGGGTGGGGTCGGCCCAGTGGGCGGCGCAGAACTGCTCCACCTGCTCCGGGGTGATCCTGCCGTCCTGGGAGGGGAGGGGGAGCACCTTGTGTCCGGTGGCCTCGATGGCCCCGGTCTCATGGACGTTGATGTGACCGGTCTGGGCGCACAGGGCCCCCTGGTAGGGGCGCAGGGCGGCGGAGATCACCGTCTGATTGGCCTGAGTCCCGCCCACCAGAAACTCCACCGCGGCCTGGGGGGCGGCGCAGGCTGCCCGGATCAGGTCCCGGGCCCGCTGGCAGTGGTCATCCACGGCATAGCCGGGGGTCTGTTCCAGATTGGTCCGGGTCAGCCGCTCCAGAAGCTGGGGCGCGGCCCCCTCGGCGTAGTCGCACTCGAACCGGATCATTGGGCCGCCTCCTCTCCGGCCCGGAGCAGGGCCAGCACATCCGCCGGGTTCTGATCCGGCTTGACCTTGGGCATGACGGCACGGATGATCCCCGCCTCATCGATGAGGTAGGTGGTGCGGACGATGCCCATGCTCACCTTTCCATACAGCTTTTTCTCCTGCCAGACGCCGTAGGCCTCCAGAACGGTCCGCTCCGGGTCGGAGAGCAGGCGGAAGGGCAGCTCATTTTTCTGGATGAACCGCAGATGGGAGGGGGATGAGTCCCGGCTCACCCCAAGCACCACCGCGCCCAGCGCCCGCAGATCCTCGTGGACGGAGGCAAAGGCCCGGGCCTGGCGGGTGCAGCCCGGCGTGCTGTCCTTGGGATAAAAATAGAGCACCACGGTCTGTCCCCGGAAGTCCGACAGGGAGACGGGCTCCCCGTTCTGGTCCGGAAGGGTAAACTCCGGCGCCTGGCTTCCAATCTCTAACATCATGTGTCATCCTCCTTCAAAAATACATACCGCCCGGGGCCGGAGCGCTCCGGCGAGAAGCGGTAGCCCAGATCCCGGAACTCCTGCAGCTCCTCTACCCGGGTGACCGCCCGCTCCGCCATCCAGCGGACCATCTGGCCGCGGGCCATTTTACAGGGAGCGCCCTGCTCCACCACCCGGCCGTCCGGACGGAGCCGGCCAAAGATACAGGCGACCAGGGGAACGCCCCGGGGCAGATGGGGGACCACCGCCCGGCTGTACTCCCGGGAGGCCAGGTCTACCACCGGCCCGTCCCCAGGCTCCAGAGCCCGGGCCAGCTTGTCCCCCCAGAAGCTGTACAGGTCCCGCGCGCCGTCTATTTCCAGCTTGGCACCCATCTCCAGCCGGTAGGGAGTCACCCCGTCGAAGGGGCGCAGCACCCCATAAAAGCCGGACAGGATACGCAGATGGGCCTGGAGATAGTCGTACTGGCGCTGTTCCAGGACGCCGGGGGCCATGTACTGGTACTGGAGCCCCACATAGGACAGCAGGGCCGGAGTCAGCCGCCGCCGCAGGTCCATGTCCCGCAGCCGCTCCAGATTCTGGGCGGCGATGGCGTCGCTGCACCGCCACAGGGCCTGGAGCGCTCCGGGCGTCATGGCGCGCAGGGCGGACAAAAGGCGCGCTGTCTCTGAAAGAAGGACGGGGAGGGCCTCTGGGGCCAGGGTGTCCGGATCGGACCGCATCTTTTTGGCCGGGGAGATGAGGATCTTCATAGCGCCTCCTGAAGCCTGGAACTGGGCGGACCCGTGCAGGCGTTTTATTTGTATCCTACACCAGACGCGGCGGTTTTACAAGAAAATTTACAGGCGGGGGCCCCTCTGCTATACTGGGAGGGGCATGGTCCCGATGGTGAAAAAAGTTTGATAAAAGTTCTTGACCTTGCCGTAACGGCAGAGGCTACAATGGGGGCTGAGGAGGGATCAGCATGGAATATTCCATTCAGGAGCTGGCGCGCCTGTCCGGGGTGACCACCCGCACCCTGCGCTGGTACGACCAGATCGGTCTGCTCAAGCCAGGCCGCGTGGCGGAAAACGGCTACCGCCGCTACGGCCCGGCCCAGGTGGACCGGCTCCAGGACATCCTGTATTATCGGGCCCTCGGGGTGGAGCTGGCCCAGATCAGGGCGTGTCTGGATGATCCCGACTTCGACCGACTGGCCGCTCTGCGGGGCCACCTGGCCCGGCTGGAGGGGGAGCGCGCCCGCCTGGACGGGCTGATCCGGTCGGTCACAGACACCATCCATGCGGAAGAAAGGAACGAGATCATGCGGGACGAACAAAAATTTGAGGTATTCAAGCGTCAGGCCATGGAGCGCAACGAGGCGCTCTATGGCCGGGAGGTCCGGGAACGGTACGGCGACGCCCAGATGGACGAGGCCAACGCCGCTGTGATGGGCCTGACCCAGGAGCAGTACCGGACCTGGACCGAGCTGGGAGAGGAGATCCGGGCGGGGCTGGAGCGCGCCGTCGCGGAGGAGCTGGCTCCGGAGGGGGAGGAGGGGCGACGCATCGCCGCCCTGCACCGGCGGTGGCTGACCCTGACCGGGAGCCGGTACGACCCGGGGAAGCACCGGGGCCTGGCCGCCCTCTATACGGAGGACCCCCGCTTCACCGCCTACTACGACCGGAGCGTTCCGGGCTGCGCCCAGTTCCTGCGGGCCGCGGTGGAGCGCTGGGCGGAGACCCTGTAATACCATGATACAGAAGGGGGCCGGAGCGCCATGCTCCGGCCCCTGGCCATGAAAGCCAAGGAAAAGCCCCGTCCGGAAAACCGGACGGGGCAGGCTGGCAATATGGAGCCGGGAGGAGCGGGGATTACAGGATCTCCCCGGACTGGACCTCCTGGATGTTGTGCTTCTTGGCATAGCCGGTGAGCATCAGGGTGAGGGCGCCGTCGCCGGTGACGTTGCAGGCGGTGCCGAAGCTGTCCTGAAGGGCAAAAATGGTCATCATCAGGCCCGTGCCCGTGTCGTCAAAGCCCAGCACGCTGATGATCAGGCCCAGAGAGGCCATCACGGTGCCGCCGGGGACGCCGGGCGCGCCCACGGCAAAGACACCCAGCAGGACGCAGAACAAAACCATGGTCATGGGGGCGGGCAGATGGCCGTACAGCACCTTGGAGACGGTCATAACAAAAAATACCTCGGTGAGCACAGAGCCGCACAGGTGGATGTTGGCGAACAGAGGGATGCCGAAGTCCACCATGTCCCGGCGGAGGACGGAGGACTTGTGGGCCCCGCGCAGGGCCACCGCCAGGGTGGCAGCGGAGGACATGGTACCCACGGCGGTGAGGTAGGCAGGGCCGTAGTGCCGCAGGACCTCCCAGGGGTTGGAGCCGGAGTAGGCTCCGGCCAGACCGTACAATACGGCCAGCCAGATGTAGTGGCCCACCATGACGATCAGAATGACGATGAGGAACACCGGCAGCTGCCGGGTGATGGAGCCCTCATAGGCCAGACTGGTGAAGGTGCCGGCGATAAAGAAGGGCAGGATGGGAATGATCACCCGGGTCACGACATCCAGCACGATGCGCTGGAATTCCTCCAAGATCCGGGTGATGGCCTCGGCCTTGGCCCAGGTGGCGGCCAGACCCACCAGCACAGAGAACACCAGGGCGGACATCACCGACATGACCGGGGCGATCTCCAGGTTGAACAGCAGCTCGGGGAGCTGGTTGAGACCCTCGGCCGCCGACTGGATGGACAGGGCGGGGATGATGGTATAGCCAGCCGCCATGGACATCAGGGCCGCGCACACCGAGGAGGTGTAGGCCAGCACCAGGGCCAGAGCCAGCATCCGGGAGGCGTTCTGCTTCAGCCGGGTGATGGAGGGGGCGATGAAACCAATGATGATCAGGGGAACACAGAAGTTGATGAGAGAGCCCAGAAGCTCCTTGAGGGTCAGAACCACCTGCATCACCTGGCCGCCATAGGAAAAGCCGGAGGCCCAGAGGCCCAGCACGATGCCCGCCGCGACGCCGACCAGAAGCCGGAAGGGCAGGCTCTTAAAGATACCGTTCATAGATAACACTCCCCTAATTGTATTCCAGCGCTCCCTCCGCGCAGCAGCCTACGGGGTATCCGCGGAAGCTCCAGGCGGGGCTGGAAGGATTGAATTGGCCGGACCGGCCCACACACAGGCCCAGGAGCAGTCCCGGGACCGGGTCCAGTATAGCACATTCTTCCGGCCTGCTCAAGGGAAAAACGTCTCACTGTGCCGGGGAAGGGCGGGGGCGCGCCGGGGAAAAACAGATCGGAGGCCGGGGCGGAGAGGCCGGGAAAACCCAGGATGGACAAAAACGCAAAATATGGTATAATATATACTGATTTTTTGCAGCCCGAGGCGTGTGTCCGGTCCCTTTCCGGGGAGAGACGCGCCCGGGGCAGAACGAAAATGACCATCACCATGGACATTGGGCGTGCCGGAAACCGGCTGCGCCGCAGGTTCGGAGGGATTTCTGTGTCTGAACAAAACTATTCTTCTTACGCGTCCGGGGAGGAGCGCCAGCCCCGGTCCCGCAGCGGCTCCGGCCAGCGGTCCGGAGACGGACCCCGCCGCCCGAAAAAGAGACGCGGCCGGGGCGGACTGGCGCTGCGGGTGATCGGCACCCTGCTGCTCATCGCCATGACCACTGGGGCCATCCTGTGCTGCTTCGGGGCCGTCTATGTCAAGACGGTCATCATCCCCAACGCCTCGCTGGACCTGGGGGACTTCACCCTGCGGGAAAACAGCGTGATGTACTATCAGGATGACAGCGGCCAGTATCAGGAGCTGGGACAGGTGCTCACCTCCATCAGTTCCCAGTGGGTGGAGTTTGAAGAGATCCCGGATGATCTGAAGAACGCGGCCATCGCCATTGAGGACCGGCGCTTCCCGACCCACAACGGCGTGGACTGGTGGCGCACTGCCCAGGCGGTGTTCAGTATGTTCACCGGCGGGGACATCCAGGGCGGCTCCACCATCACCCAGCAGCTCATCAAGAACCTAACGAAGAAAAATGAGACCACCGTGAAGCGGAAGGTGACGGAGATCTTCCGGGCGCTGGAGTTTGATCGCAACTATGACAAGGACACCACGCTGCTGTGGTATCTGAACATCATCCCCCTGGGCGCCGGCTGTGAGGGCGTGGGGGCTGCGTCCAACAAGTATTTTGGAAAGCCGGTGTCCGAGCTGACCCTGGCCGAGTGCGCCAGCCTCATCGCCATTACCAACAACCCCTCCAAATACGGCCCGTACTCCCTGTCCAAGGTGGCCAACAGCGAGGGGGAGCTGTGGGACAGCAAGCAGTGGAACAAGTACCGCCAGGAGGTCATTCTGAAGCAGATGCTCAAGGAGGGGTACATCACCCAGGAGGAGCACGACCAGGCGGTGGCCCAGGAGCTGGTCTTTGTGGGCGTGGAGGCTGGCTCCAGCACCGACTCGGAGAGCGCGGAGGACATCTACTCCTGGTATGAGGAGCAGGTCATCACCGACGTGATGGCGGACCTGCAGGAGAAGTACGGCTACTCTGACAAGGTGGCCAGACAGATGCTGTCCAGCGGCGGCCTGCGGATCTACACCTGCATCGACCCGGAGGTCCAGAAAAAGGCGGAGGCCGTCTATGGGGATGAGGAACTTTTGCATTATGTCTCCAAGAGCACGGGCCAGCGCCTCCAGTCGGCCATTACCATCATCGACAACGAGACCGGGGACATCGCCGCCCTGGTGGGGCGGATCGGCCAGAAGGAGATCAACCGGGGGCTGAACCTGGCTACCAGCGCCAAGCGGCAGCCCGGCTCCTCCATCAAGCCCCTGTCCGCCTATGCTCCGGCCATCGAGATGGGCCTGATCAGCCCCATCACCGTCATGCCCGACTATCCCTATCAGGTGCTGGGCGGCAAGGCGTGGCCGGTGAACGTGGACGGCGTCTACCGGGGACAGGTGACAGTGAACCAGGCGGTGGAGGACTCCTATAACACGGTAGCAGTGCGCACCGTGGCCCAGGTGACCCCGGCCAAGGCCTTTGAATTTGCCACCCAGCGCTTCCACCTGCCTCTGGAGAGCGGCCGCATGGTGAACGGCGAGGTGAAGGGCGACATCGGCATCGCCCCCCTGGCCATGGGCGGCCTGACCGACGGCGTCAGCACCCGGGACATGGCCAACGCCTTCTCTGTGTTCCCCAACGGGGGCGTCTACCGCCAGGCCCGCACCTATACCAAGGTGGAGAACAGCAAGGGAGAGGTCATCCTGGACAACACCCGGGAGGACTCGGTGGCAGTGAAGGACACCACCGCCTACTATATCAACTCCATGCTCACCAACGTGGTGACCAGCGGCGGCGGCACCGAGGCCCGCATCAGCGGCATGACCACCGCCGGTAAGACGGGTACCACGGACACCAAGGACAACCGCTGGTTCGTGGGCTATACCCCCTACTATACCGCGGCGGTCTGGGTGGGCTATGAGACCCCGGAGCGGGTCCCCGCCCCGGGCAACCCCGCGGCCCAGGTGTTCAAAAAGGTGATGACCCCCATCCACGAGGGGCTGGCGGACCGGAAATTCCCCCAGGTCAGCGGTCTGGTCAGCGTCTCCTATTGCATGGACTGCGGCGGCGAGGCCATCGAAGCCTGTCAGTATGACTCCAGAGGGAGCTCCCGCATCGCCACCGGCTATGTGTTCCCGGAGGACCGGCCCTCCTTTGTGTGCAGCTGCCACTCCCTGGAGGAGGGCTCCAGCTCTATGGCGCGGGTGTGTGTGGACGACCCCGTTCTGGACGCCAACGGAGAGTTTACTGGTTTCTATCGTGCGGCAGGCCCCTACTGCCCCGAGGTGAGCGTGCGCACTCTGTGCTACCTGAACCTGGAGCGGGAGAGCGTGGGCGGCGCTGTGGCCAAGGACAGCAGCGCGTTCTACTCCGCCTATCTGGCGGCCACGGGAGGACAGGGCTGCACCGTGCACACCAACGCGCCCGGCACGGACCTCCCGGAGACCGGGGATCCGGAGGAGCCCGGCGGCATAGAGCCCGGCGAGCCCGGAACAGACGACCCGGCGCTTCCGCCGGACCCGGGCAGCTCCGGCGGACACGGAGAATTGATCAACCCGGACACCGGGGTGCCCTACGGCTACTGATCTCAACGGCGGGAGGAGCGCAGGCTCCTCCCGCTGTGGTTTCCTCGGCGTGTTGTGAAAAACGACAAATATTCCCCGGGTTTTTCAGGGAAAATCTATGCAGAGGATGTGTTTCGCCGTTGCATCCCCGGGGAAGATATGTTAAAATAGACCGCAGTACACAAACAAATGGCCGCGGTGGACGGACAACAGCGGTGCGGGACGGAGGAGCCCCTATGAAACAGACGGCAGGATACTTTATTGTGGAGGCCTCTGCCATGCCGGAGATCTTCCGCAAGGTGGCGGAGGCCAAGCGCCTTTTGGAGACAGGTGAGGAGACCACGGTGAACCGGGCGGCCCAGGCCGTGGGCATCAGCCGCAGCGCCTATTACAAGTACAAGGATGCGGTGCGCCCCTTCAACGATATGCTCCACGGGAGGATCGTTACCTTCCAGACGATGCTGAAGGATGAGCCGGGGATCCTGTCCGGACTGCTCAACGTCTTTGCCGGAACGGGGGTCAACATCCTGACCATCAATCAGAACATCCCGGTCAACGGCTGTGCGGTGGTGACCATCACGGCGGAGACTTCGGCCCTCCAGCGCTCCTTGGAGGATATGCTGGATGCGGCGGCGGGCAGTCCGGGTGTGCTGAAGTGCGAGATCCTGGCCGGTTAAGGCGGCTGGCAGATGCAGAACGAGGTGAACGGAATGGTAAATATAGCGGTTTTGGGCTTCGGGACTGTGGGTTCCGGCGTGGCTGAGGTGCTGACCAGAAACAGCGGACTGATCGACGGGCGGGTGAACAACCAGGTCCGGCTGAAATATATCATGCGGGCCCGGGATATTTTTGAGGGTCCGTACAAGGACCTGTTTGTGAAAGATTTCTCCATCATCGAGCGGGACCCCGAGGTGAGCATCGTGGTGGAGACCATCGGCGGCGTAGGCGCGGCCCTGGACTACACCACCCGGGCGCTGAAGGCCGGCAAGAGCGTGGTCACGGCCAACAAGGAGCTGGTGGCCACCCATGGCTATGAGCTGCTGCAGCTGGCCAAGGAGCACGGCGTCAGCTATCTGTTCGAGGCCAGCGTGGGCGGCGGCATCCCCATCCTGCGCCCCCTGAACGCCTGTCTGGCGGCCAATGAGGTGGACCAGGTCACTGGTATCCTCAACGGCACCACCAACTACATCCTTACCCGGATGATCAAGGCAGGGCTCACCTTTGACCAGGCCCTGAAGGAGGCCCAGGCCAGCGGCTATGCCGAGCAGGACCCCACCGCCGACGTGGACGGCCACGACGCCTGCCGCAAGACCTGCATCCTGGCCGCCCTGTCCTTCGGACAGCACGTCTATCCCGACCAGGTGCCGACCCAGGGCATCCGGGGGGTGAGTCTGGCCGATGTGGCCTATGCCGACTCCTGCGGCTATAAGATCAAGCTGCTGGGGCGGGCCATCCGGGAGCCGGAGGGCAAGGTGTGCGCCTTTGTGGCGCCCCACCTGGTCGCCTGTGAAAACCCTCTGGCTGGCGTGGAGGATGTATTCAATGCCATCGCCGTCACGGGAAACGCCGTGGGCGATGTGATGTTCTACGGCCGCGGCGCAGGCAAGCTGCCCACCGCCTCTGCCGTAGTGGCTGACGTGATGGATATTGCCCGGGATACCCACCGGGACCACCGGAATCAGTGGGGGCCCGGAGCCCCCGATCTGGTGGTGTCCTCCGATCTGCTGACCTCCCGCTGGTACGTTCGGGCACAGATCTCCATGGATCAGGCCCGTCTGGCCTGCGGTGAGCTCCAGCCCCTGGCCCGCAGCGGCGCGCCCGCCGGCGAGGCCGCCTTCCTCACCGCCCCCATGACTGAGCCCCAGCTTCGGGACCGACTTTCCGGCGTAGAGGTGGGCTCCCTGTTCCGCATCCTGTGACCTTGGCCTGCCGGCCGCAGCGTGCATAGGATGGATGGACCGGCGGGAGCCGGGCCGGAACCATCTGCGTCTTGATCAACCGTTGGAGGGAAACGATATATGGCACTCATTGTACAAAAATTCGGCGGCAGCTCTGTCGCCAACGCGGACCGCGTGCGCAACGTGGCCCGGATCATCACAGAAACCTATCGCAAGGGGCACAGCGTGGTGGTGGTGCTCTCCGCCCAGGGGGATACCACCGACGATCTGATCGCCAAGGCGGCGGAGATCAACCCCCATGCGTCCAAGCGGGAGATGGATATGCTGCTGGCCACCGGGGAGCAGATCTCCATTTCTCTGTGCGCCATGGCCATCGAGGCCATGGGCTATCAGGTGGTCTCTCTCACCGGCTGGCAGGCCGGTGTGAACACCGACTCCGCCTATGGCGGGGCGCGCATCAAGCGCATCCAGACTGAGCGCATCCAGACCGAGCTGGACAAGCGGAAGATCGTGCTGGTGGCCGGCTTCCAGGGCATCAACAAGTATGGAGATGTGACCACCCTGGGCCGGGGCGGTTCGGATACCTCCGCGGTGGCTCTGGCGGCCGCACTCCACGCCGACCTGTGCCAGATCTACACCGATGTGGACGGCGTCTACACCGCCGACCCCCGCAGCGTGCAGGGGGCGCGGAAGCTGGAGGAGATCACCTTCGATGAGATGCTGGAGCTGGCCAGCCTGGGGGCGCAGGTCCTCCACAACCGCTCGGTTGAGATGGCGAAGCGGTACAATGTGAACATGGAGGTCCTCTCCAGCTTCTCTGGAAAACCTGGTACAAAAGTCAAGGAGGTTGTCAAGACCATGGAAAAGACCCACGTTAGCGGTGTGGCAAAGGATAAGAATGTAGCCCGGCTGGCCCTGGTGGGCCTGGCGGATGAGCCCGGGATCGCCTTTAAGATCTTCTCTCTGCTGGCCAAGAAAAAGATCAATGTGGACATCATCCTTCAGTCCATCGGCCGCGACAGCAGCAAGGACATCAGCTTTACGGTGGCCCGCAGTGACGCGGAGGAGGCCAGAGCCATCCTGGAGGACAACCGGGATTATATCGGCTTCCAGTCCATCGAGGTGAACACCCAGGTGGCCAAGGTCTCCATTGTGGGCGCCGGAATGGTGAACAACTCCGGCGTGGCCTGCAAGATGTTTGAGGCCCTGTCCAGCGCCGGGATCAACATCAACATGATCTCCACCAGTGAGATCAAGGTGTCCGTCCTGGTGGATGAGCGGGACACCGACCGGGCGGTCCAGGCCATCCACGACCGATTCTTCTCCGAATTTGGAAACAGCTGAGCCGGCGCAGCCGATGCCGCTTCACTGACCACAAGCCGGGAGCCAGCCTCCCGGCTTTTTGGCCGTTTTGCATATTTTTTTGCCCCGGAACGGTGCTGACGCAGTTTTTTCCTTTTTTTGTGTTGCAAAAGTTGTGGACTTCTGGTAAAATAATAAATCGACTGGATGTTCAATGCATAGAAAGCGGCCGGTAAGCCGGAAAAACCGGGAGCTGACTCATCAAGCAAGGAGAATCAGAACACATGGATTATAACGAGAGAGAGGCGCAGCGGCGCCAGGAGGACCGCGATCTGAACCGGGCTTTGGTCTGGATCGGCGCGGCCATCGTCCTGGAGTTCCTGCTGGTCCTTGTCAATAAGTACTATATCAACTACCGGACCACGGCGGAGTCCATCAATCTGGCCCTGGCCATCAACGCGGCGCTCAACGGCCTGCGGTGGGTCAGCCTGGCTGCTCTGGCGGCCTGTGGGGTTTGGGCGGCGCTGCGGCTGAAGCAGGGCGGCCGGGCGGGCGTTCCGCTGACCCTGACGGCGGTCTCCGCCGCGCTGCTCATCTGCGCGCAGATCACGCTGGTGTTCCAGGAGTCCGGCGTCCGGATGCTGTTCTGGCTGGTGCCCGCCTGGGCGGCTCTGGCCCTGGTGTACTATCTGTATCAGCGGGAGTTCTTCCTGTCCGCCCTGGTGAGCGGCGTGGGCGTGCTGGGCCTGTGGTTTATCCGCCACGCCGGCGCTTCCAGCTTCTATGCCATCGGGGCGGTGGCAGTTATCCTGCTGCTGACCGGACTGATCCTCTGGCTGAAGGGCCACAGCGGCCGCCTGTTCCCCGGTGAGGCTGGACAGCTGCTTCCGGCCGAGGCGGGGTATCCCCTGATGCTGCTCAGCTGCGTGGTCAGTCTGGCCGCCATCGCCATTGCGGCTTTTGTGGGAGGGGCGCTGTCCTATTATCTGCTGTACGCCATGGTGGCGTGGCTGTTTGCCCTGCTGGTGTACTACACCGTGAAGATGATGTAATTCCGTCAATTAGGAATTAGGAGTTAGAAATTAGGAATTGCCATGTACTGGCGGTTCTGGATTTCAAAAAAGCCTGCAAAAGCGGCGCGGAGTATTCCGCGCCGCTTTTCTGCGTGTGTGGGTTTCTATGCGTGGGTTCGGCGGGGAAAATAGATCCGCCCCGCAACGAGTCCTCTTTTACTGGTAGGTGCGGGTGCAGACCTCGCGGATCTTGGCCTGGAGGCTCTTGAGATCCATAAAGGCGTCCGGACGGCGGCCGGGATCCCGCAGGATGGCGGCGGGGTGGAACATGGCCATCATGGAGACACCGGACTTTTCAAACCACTGGCCGTGCTCCCGGGTGATCTTGAAGTCAGGCTTGATAAGGCGCATGGCGGCGATCCGCCCCAGACAGACGATGATCCTGGGCCGGATGAGCGCCACCTGGTTGCGGAGATAGTCGATGCAGGCGTCCTGCTCTGTGTTCAGAGGGTCCCGGTTGTGGGGAGGACGGCACTTGACGATGTTGGCGATGTACACGTTTTTCTCCCGGCTCAGATCGATGAGCTCCAGCATCTCATCCAGCAGCTGGCCGCCCCGCCCCACAAAGGGCTGCCCCTGGAGGTCCTCGTTTTCCCCGGGGCCCTCCCCAATGAGCATGACTTCCGCGTCCCGGGCGCCCACGCCGAATACCACATGGTGCCGGGTGTCTGCCAGAGCGCACCGCTGGCAGGAGAGGCACTGGGCTTCCAGTTCGGTCCAATTCAGCATAACAGGTCCCCTCGCTTTTCTCTGTACTGTGTGTCCAGTCTACCACAACCGGGCCGCCGCCGCAACGGAAAAGCTGTCAGCCCCATGGTGGAAATCACGAAGTGCAGGATGTGGTGGAAAAACGGATGAAACAGCGCTAGGATCCTGAGAAACAGAGAAAAATAAGATGTTCTGCTTCTTGAATAGAACATACGTTTTATGCCAAAAAAGAGGCGAAACTGCGGGGATCCTGCGGTTTTTTTCTGTGCAAAATTGAAAAAAAGGGTTGCTTTTTATGTCAACAGCTTTTATACTGAAATACAAGAGTGGGGGAAAGTGGTGCGTCTCCCCATCAAAAGAGAGTAAAGTGGGGGAGAGGTGACACAGATGACCGGCACATACGAGCACAGCATCGATGCCAAAGGCCGTCTGTTTATCCCTGCCAAGCTCCGGGAGGAGCTGGGCGTCACCTTCTATCTGGCCATGGGCATTGATACCTGTCTGGCCATCTACCCCCAGAGTACCTGGGATAAATTCACAGAAAAGTTTGCCTCCCTTCCCATGACACAGTCCAAGGTCATGCGGCCCCTGTTTGCCAACGCGGTAAAATGCGAGCTGGACAGCCAGGGGCGCATCGTCATCCCCCAAAAGCTGCGCCGCTATGCCAGTTTGGAGAAGGAGGCGGTGATCCTGGGGGTCAACGACCGGGCGGAGATCTGGAGCGCCCAGCTGTGGTACCAGGACGAGGAGGAAATGACGCCGGAGAAGATGGCGGCCTGTATGAGTGAGTTGGGGTTCTGAGATGAGTGAGATATTTACCCACCGTCCGGTGCTGCTGGATGAGTGTATCCAAGCCCTGGCCATCCGGCCGGAGGGCATCTATCTGGATGGAACGCTGGGCCGGGCGGGGCACAGCCGGGAGATCGCCCGGCGGCTGACCACCGGACGACTGATCTGTGTGGACCGGGACCAGGCGGCGCTGGACGCCGCCCAGGAGCGGCTGGCCCCGTGGATGGACCGGGTGACCCTGGTCCACAGCAACTTTGACCAGCTGAACGGGATCCTGGATGAGCTGGCCCTGGACGGCGTGGACGGGATGCTCTTTGATTTGGGGGTGTCCTCTCCACAGCTGGACGACGGCTCCCGGGGCTTCTCCTATATGGCGGACGCCCCCCTGGATATGCGGATGGACCGGGACCAGGGCCTGAGCGCCGCCGATGTGGTGAACGGGTGGAGCCAGGAGGAGCTGAGGCGCATCCTGACCCAGTACGGGGAGGAGCGCTATGCCGCCTCTATTGCCGCGGCCATCGTCCGCCGCCGGGCGGACAAGCCCATTGAGACGACCCTGGAGCTAGTGGAGGTCATCCGCAGCGGGATGCCCGCCAAAGCTCTGAAGGAGAAGCAGCATCCGGCAAAGCGGAGCTTTCAGGCCATCCGCATCGCCGTCAACGACGAGCTGGCCAGCGTGGAGCGGATGGTCCAGTCGGCCGTCCCCCGGCTGAACCGGGGCGGGCGGCTGGCGGTGATCACCTTCCACTCCCTGGAGGACCGGATCGTCAAGACCGGCCTGGCTGCCTTTGCCAAGGGATGCATCTGCCCGCCGGATTTTCCCGTGTGTGTGTGCGGGAAAACGCCGGATGTGCGCCTGGTCCCCCGAAAGCCCATCCTGCCCTCGGAGCAGGAGGTGGCGGAGAACCCCAGGGCCCGCAGCGCCAAGCTGAGAGTGGCGGAAAAATTGAAGGACCCGGACCTCCGGTACGGAGCGCAGGGCCAGCCGTGAGAGAAGAGACAATGAGGAGAATGGAGTGAGTGGAATGGCCAGCCGCCATCGCAGCAACAGCACATCGTCCTATCGAACCTATGGAAGCGTCGCCTATGCCCCTGCGTACGACGGCAGCGCGGTCCGGGCTCCCGGCCGGGAGTCCACCCTCCAGCCGAGGCCCAAGGCGCGCCCCCGCACCCGGGAGCAGGCCCTCACCCGCACCAAGGTGCAGGTGCGGGAGGCAGGGGAGGTATCCCCCTTCGCTGTGATCGGCTTTGCCGCGGTGGGCATCTTTGCCGCCCTGCTGATTTTCACCTATGCCCAGTTCGTAGTGGCCAACGACGCGGTGGTCACCCTCCGGAATGACCTCAAGACCCTTCAGGCGGAGAATGTCACCCTGTCCGCCCAATATGAGCAGGTCTTTGACATGGCGCGGATCCAGGCCGCGGTGGGGGACACCATGGTCCGCCCCACAGAGGAGCAGATCGTCTATCTGGATCTGTCCGAGCCGGACAGCGTGGTGCTGTACGGGGAGGAGGAGACTGCCGCCGGTGTGCAGGGTGCGCTCCAGGGGCTGAAGAATATCGTGTATGAGCTGACTGAATATTTCCGCTGACGCGGCCATATAGTGGAGCCAGAGAAGGAGCGGGACAGAGATAAAGGGCGCGGGAAGGCGACTTCCCTGCGCCCTTCTGATGTCAGAAGAGAGATTTTTCTCCCGATGGGAGAGAGGAGGAAACCTGCATGGGTCGTCAATGGGAAGAGCGGGAGCGCCGGAGCGACAGCCAGCCGGAACGGAACCGGATCTCCAAGCGCATGGTGTTCCGCCGCACCGTGATCCTGATGATGGTGTGCGGAGTGGTTTTTTTCGTCCCGCTGGTGGCGCAGCTGTGGAACATCTCCATCCGGGACCACGACTTTTATCAGCAGAAGGCTGCCGAGCAGCAGCTGATGGATGTGGCCGTTGCGGCCCACCGGGGGGACATCCTGGACGCCAACGGAGAGGTGATGGCCATGTCGGCCACCGTCTACAACCTGATCCTGGCCCCCAAGGACCTGATCAACAGCGTGGACAAGGACGACTTTGAGGACAAGGAGGGCAATCTGGACCAGAGCGCCTATCAGGCGGAGATCCAGCGGAAGCGGGACGAGGTGGCAGACGGCCTGTGCGCCGTCCGTCCGGATCTGGACCGGGCGGACCTGGAGCGGCGTCTGGAGAAAGAGAACTCCCAGTATGAGGTGCTGCTGACCAATGTGGAGGAGGGGGAGGCAGAGGCCATCCGGGCCTTCATCCAGGAGCACAAGACCGCCTATTACCTCTACCTCACCCCCAGCACCAAGCGGTACTACCCCTTCTCCGCCCTGGCCTCTCAGGTGCTGGGCTTTGTCAACACCGAGGGGGGCGTATACGGCCTGGAGGCCGGCTATGAGGATGTGCTCAAGGGCATCCCGGGCCGGGTGGTCACGGGGAAAACGGCGAAAAATGTGGAGATGTACAACAGCTACTCCAACTATATCGACGCGGTCAACGGCTATGACCTGACCCTGACGCTGGACAGCACCATCCAGGCCTATGCCGAGCAGGCCATCGAGACCGGGATCCAGGCGTACGATGTGCGCAACGGCGGCTTCTGTGTGGTGATGGACCCCAAGACCGGAGCCGTCCTGGCCATGGCCAGCTCCCCGGAGTTTGATCCCAACAGCTATTCCGCGGTGACAGACAGCCTGCTCCAGGGGGAGATCCAGGCGGACATCCCGGGCTTCTATGAGCAGCTCAAGGCGGCAGACGCCCAAAAGCCCGCAGAGGAGCAGCACACCGACACGGAGCTTCAGGAGCAGGCCGCTGCCCAGGCGACGGCAAAGGCCCGGGAGACTCAGTGGCGGAACAAGGCCATCCGGGAGCCGTATGAGCCGGGCTCCACCTTCAAGGCCCTGGTGCTGGCGGCCGCCCTGGAGGAGGGTGTGGTGAATGAAAACTCCACCTTTGACTGCCCGGGCTACTATATGGTCAATGGGGTGCGGATCAACTGCTCCAAGGTCCAGGGACACGGCCATCAGACCCTGGCGGAGGCGGTGCAGAACTCCTGCAACCCGGCCTTTATGATGATCGGCCAGCGTCTGGGCGCAGAGAAGTTTTATGATTACTTCGAGGCCTTCGGGATGACGGAGGTGACGGGGATCGACCTGCCTGGCGAGGAGAAGGGCCAGGACTGGGGGCGGGAGTACATCACCTCCCTGGAGGGCTATCTGTCCCTGGCCACCGCCTCCTTCGGCCAGCGCTTCACTGTGACCCCCCTGCAAATGATCACGGCCTTCTCCTCCGTCATCAACGGCGGAAACCTGTATCAGCCCTATGTGGTCCAGTCCATCACCGACGCCAGCGGCGCGGTGCTTCAGAACACCGAACCCACCCTCACCCGACAGGTCATCAGCCAGGAGAGCAGCGACCGGGCCCGGGCCATTCTGGAGAGCGTGGTGTCCGAGGGCACCGGCGGAAACGCCTATCAGGCGGGCTACCGCATCGGCGGCAAGACCGGCTCCTCTGAGACCGACGAGGAGGGGCGGACCATCGTCTCCTTCATGGGCTTCGCCCCGGCGGATGATCCTCAGGTCATTGTCCTGCTGGCCTATGACAAGCCCCAGGAGGCGTCCCCCGGCAGCAAATACGGCACCACCGGCGTCTACATCAGCGGCGGCAATATGGCGGCCCCGCAGGCCGGCAAGCTGATCGCCCAGATCTTGGACTATATGGGCGTGGAGAAGCAGTACAGCCAGGAGGAGTCCGCGGCGGTGAATGTGAGCACCCCCCAGGCGGTGGGGTACTCCGTGGCCGACGCGGCGGCCCGGCTGGAGAAAAAAGGGCTGACCTACCGCACGGTGGGCGCTGGGGATGTGGTGACCGCCCAGGTCCCCGCCGCCGGCGCGGCGGTGCCCGGCGGCTCCGCGGTGATCCTCTATCTGGGGGGCGCCCAGCCGGAGGAGACGGGGACGATGCCCAATGTTGTGGGTCTGAGCTATGAGAACGCGAAAAAACGGCTGGAGGAGGCTGGCTTCTTCATGCACGCCGTGGGGACCAGCACCTTTTACAGCAACACCTCCAAGGCGGAGAGCCAGAGCGTGGCGGCCGGCGAGCCGGCGGCCATCGGCACTGTTGTAGATGTCCAGTTTGCCACCGTCACAGAGGATGGCTACGCCGGGATCAATTAGCCGCCGGCACAGCAAGGCTTAGAGAGAATGAAACTCACCCGTGAGGGGTGATGCTTATGAAGCTGTGGGAACTTTTGCACAGCGTCCCCCTCATGGGGGAGACTCCTGACCTTGATATGGAAATAAATTCCATATCCTATGACACCCGGACGCTGAAGCCCGGGGCCCTGTTCGCGGCCCTGCCCGGGGCCCGGGACGACGGGGCCCGGTACATCCGGGAGGCCCTGGACCGGGGGGCGGCCGCCGTCCTCTGCCGGGAGCGCCCGGAGGAGGATGGGCCCTGGCTGGTGACCCCGGATCCAAGGCGGGCCCTGGCCATTCTGTCGGCCAACTGGTTCGGCCGGCCGGCGGAGGGGCTGACCCTGGTGGGGGTGACCGGGACCAACGGCAAGACCACCACCGCCTTTCTCATCAAGGATATGCTGGAGACCGTGCTGCGGACCCGGGTGGGGCTGATCGGAACCGTCCAGAACATGGTGGGGGATGAGGTCCTCCCGGCGGGGCGCACCACCCCGGAGAGCTATGAGCTCCAGCGCCTGCTGCGCCGCATGGCGGACGGGGGCTGCACCCATGTGGTGATGGAGGTGTCCTCCCACGCTCTGGTCCAGCACCGGGTGGAGGGGCTGGCGTTCGCCGCGGGGGTGTTCACCAACCTGACCCAGGACCACCTGGACTACCACGGGAGCATGGAGGCCTACCGCCAGGCCAAGGGACTTCTGTTCCGGCAGTGCCGGAGGGCAGTGCTGAATCTGGACGACCCGGCGGGGCGGTGGTACGGGGAGCGGGTGGAGTGCCCTGTGTTTACCTACTCGGAGAACAAGGACGCGGCCTGCCTCACGGCCAAAAATATCCGGCTGTTTCCCGGCCATGTGGAGTTTGAGGCGGTGAGCCGGGAGGACATCCAGCGGATCCACCTGCCCATCCCCGGCGGCTTCACCATCTACAATGCCCTGGCCGCCGTCTCCTGCGGGCTGTGCCTGGGGCTGAGGCTGGCGGACATTGCCGCCTCCCTCCGGAGCGCCAAGGGGGTGCGGGGCCGGGTGGAGGTGGTTCCGGTCCCCACTGCCTATACGGTGCTCATCGACTACGCCCACACCCCCAACGCCCTGGAGAATATCCTGCTCACCGCCCGGGACTTCACCGCCGGCCGGCTGATCTGCCTGTTTGGCTGCGGCGGAGACCGGGACCGGACCAAGCGGCCCCTCATGGGCGGTGTGGTCCGGGAACTGGCAGATGTGGCGGTGATCACCTCCGACAACCCCAGGACAGAGGACCCCTGGGCCATCATCCAGGACATTCTGACCGGGATGGGCGGCCCCGGCGGAGAGGTCCATGTGGAGCCGGACCGGAGGCTGGCCATCCGCTGGGCTCTGGCCCAGGGGCGGCCCGGAGATGTGATCGTGCTGGCGGGCAAGGGGCATGAGACCATTCAGGAGGTCCAGGGGGCGGCGCTCCCCCTAGATGAGCGGGAGGTCGTGGCGGAATACTTTGAAAAACGGGCACAGCGCCGGGAAAGGGCTGGAAATTTACCCGCCGGTGTAGTATAATATAAGCTTGCCCAAGCGCGGAGGATCCTCCGCGGTACCCAAGAGAAAGAACTCCTGGAGGTTTTGACAAGATGACATACATTCTCAGCTTTATCGTGGCGTTCGGCGTCACCGCCATCGCCGGACAGATCCTGATCCCGGTGCTCCGCCGGCTGAAGGCGGGCCAGTCCATCCGGGAGGACGGCCCCACCTGGCACCTCTCCAAGCAGGGCACCCCCACCATGGGCGGCCTGATGTTCATTCTGGGCATCGGGATCGCCGTGCTCACCGCCGGGTGGGAGGATCTGCAAAACGGACTGCACAACCATCTGGTGGTGTTCCTGTTTGCCCTGGTATTTGGGGCCATCGGCTTTGTGGATGACCTGCAAAAGCTCCGCCATCACGCCAACGAGGGGCTGACCGCCCCGCAAAAGTTCCTGCTTCAGCTGGCGGCGGCCATCGCCTTCACCGTACTGCTGCGGCGGGACGGCTACCTCACCCCCGACCTGTATATCCCCTTCTTGAACATCGAGATCGTGGGGATCCCCTGGATCGTGTACATGGTGTTCGCCGCCTTTGTGATGGTGGGCACCGTCAACGCGGTGAATCTTACCGACGGGGTGGACGGCCTGGCCACCGGCGTCACCATCCCGGTGATGATCTTCTATGTGGCGGTGTCCGCCTGGTACGGCCGCAGCGACCTGATCACCGCTGCCGCGGCTATGGCCGGAGGGCTGTCCGCCTTCCTGATCTATAACTTCCACCCCGCCAAGGTGTTTATGGGGGATACGGGCTCCCTGTTCCTGGGCGGCGCGGTGTGCGGCCTGGCCTTCGCTCTGGACCTGCCCATGGTCATCCCGGTGGTGGGCCTGGTCTATGTGGCGGAGGTGCTGTCCGACATCATCCAGGTCGTCTACTTCAAAAAGACCGGCGGAAAGCGCTTTTTCCGTATGGCGCCCCTGCACCACCATCTGGAGATGGGGGGCTGGAGTGAAAACAAGCTGTTCTGCATCTTTTCCGGCCTGACCCTGCTGCTGTGCGTGCTGGCCTTCTGGGGGGTCATGTACCGGTATCCCATGTGACCCGCGGCCGCGCTGAGCAGGTCGAACAGAGAGGAGGAGCCCCATGGCCCGAAAGCCAAAACGAGATCTGACCGTGGAGGAGCAGCTGGCCCGGGGCCCCCTGGACCTGCCCTTCCTGATGCTGGTGCTGCTGCTGCTGGGGATCGGGCTGATCATGATGTTCTCCGCCTCTTACGCCACCGCCTACTATACGGACGGGGACCCGCTCACCTATATCTCCCGCCAGGCCCTGTTCGGGGCTGTGGGGGTGGTGGGGATGTTCGTGGTCTCCAAGATCAATTATCAGACCTTTCGCTGGATGTCCATGCCTGCCCTCATCGGCTCGATTATCCTTTTGGTCCTGGTGTTCACCCCTCTGGGGGTGACCCACAACCAGGCCCGGCGGTGGCTGAAGCTGGGGATCGAGTTTCAGCCCTCGGAGTTTGCCAAGATCGCGGTCATCCTCTTCTTTGCCGCCCGGCTGAGCAAGCGGGACACGGAGAAGCGAAAGCACTATAAAAACCGGACCTTCACCGGGCGGATGCTCAACCGCCTGGAGCGTGTCGGCTTTCTGGAGCTGGTGCCCTATGGCGCCATTCTGCTGCTGGTGGCCGCCCTGATGCTGAAGCAGCCACATATGTCGGGCACCATCCTGGTGCTGGCGGGAGGGGCGTCGGTGCTGTTTGCTGCCGGGATCCACTGGGGATGGTTCGTGGCCGGGATCACCGGCGCGGGCGGCCTGCTGTGGGTCATCATCACCATGACCCCCTATATGACCAACCGCATCAACCTGTGGATGGACCCCTGGAGCCAGCGGCAGGGCCTGGGCTATCAGACGGTGCAGTCCCTCATCGCCATCGGCTCCGGCGGGATGCTGGGCCGGGGGCTGGGAAACAGCGTCCAGAAGATGCTGTATATCCCGGAGCCGGAGAACGACTTTGTGTTCCCCATCGTGGTGGAGGAGCTGGGCTTTGTGGGCGGACTGGTGGTGCTGGTCCTGTTTGCCCTGCTGATCCTGCGGGGGTACTGGCTGGCACTCAATGCCCGGGACAAATTCGGGGCGCTCACCATCGTGGGGATCATCACCCTGCTGGCCGTGCAGGTGTTTTTGAACATCGGCGTGGTCACCAACCTGATCCCCAACACGGGCATCTCCCTCCCGTTCTTCAGCTACGGCGGGACCGCCCTGATGATCCAGCTGGGCGAGATGGGGATGGTGCTGAGCATCTCCCGGCAGATCCCGCCTCCCAAGCACGATTGAGGGAAGAACTTGAATACAAAGAGTTGTTATCATAAAAAATACTACCTGAGGTGGTCGATTTGAATATCCTATTTACCTGCGGCGGGACCGCGGGACACGTGAATCCCGCGGTGGCGCTGGCCCGGATCTTCCAGGAGCGGGAGCCGGGCTGCCGGGTCCTCTTTGTGGGGGCTGACGGCGGCATGGAGACCCGCCTGGTGCCCAAGGAGGGCTACCCCATCGAGACGGTGCGGATCACCAACTTCCACCGCTCCCTGGCCCCGGCGGACATCGCCCACAATCTGGGCACCCTGCGGAATATGTATACCTCCCAGAAGCAGGCCCGGCGGATCGTGGATGAGTTCCGCCCCGACCTGGTGGTGGGGACGGGGGGATACGCCTCCTTCCCCGTGGTGAAGGAGGCCGCCCGGCGGCATATCCCCACGGCAGTCCACGAGTCCAACGCCGTCCCCGGACTGACCACCAAGGCGCTGTCCAAGGTCGTGGACTGTGTGATGGTGGGGTTTGAGGAGAGCCGGGACCACTACGACCACCCGGAGAAGGTGGTGGTCACGGGCACCCCGGTGCGGGGGGACTTCTTCCGCTATACCCGCCAGGAGGCCCGGGAGAAGCTGGGCTTCACCGATGACCGCCCCCTTCTTCTGTCCTACTGGGGCTCCCTGGGTGCGGAGGCCATGAACCGCCGCATGGCGGACTTCATTGCCAAGGAGTGCTATGAGGGAGCGCCCTACCGCCACATCCACGGGGCGGGCCGGGATTTTGCCTGGATGCAGGAGGAACTGCTCCGCCGGGGGCTGAAGCTGGGGGACAACGGGGTGGAGCTCCGGGAGTATATCTATGATATGCCTCTGGTCATGGCCGCCGCCGACGTGGTGCTGTGCCGGGCGGGGGCATCCACCATCTCCGAGCTGACCGCCATCGCCAAGCCCTCCATCCTGGTGCCCTCTCCCAACGTCACTGCCAACCACCAGGAGAAGAACGCCCGGGTGCTGGCCGACCAGGGGGCGGCGGTGCTGCTGCTGGAAAAGGACTGCCAGGGGGACGCCCTGTATGAGCAGGCGGACGGCCTGCTCCGGGACCGGCCCAGGCGGGAGGAGATGGTCCGGGCGCTGAACTCCATGGCCGTCCCGGATGCGGGGGAGAAGATCTATCAGACTCTGCGGGAGATCATGGAGGTCCGGCGGACCAAATAGCGCCTGCCGGCATAGGATAGCCTGAATCCAACCAGAAAACGGAGGCTATCCCATGAGCTTTTATGAGATCTGCGGCGGGCGGCCCCTCCGGGGGGAGCTGCGGGTGCAGGGGGCCAAGAACAGCGCCCTGCCCATCCTGGCCGCCGCCCTTCTGGCCCCGGGCCAGAGCGTGATCCGCAACTGTCCCGACCTGTCTGACGTGACTGCCGCCCTGGAGATCCTGCGCCTGCTGGGGTGCAGGGCTGTCCGGGAGGGGGACGCCGTCCTGATCGACGCCTCCCAGCTGACCGGCTGCGGGATCCCTGACCGGCTGATGCGGGAGATGCGCTCCTCGGTGATCTTTCTGGGGGCGCTGCTGGCCCGGATGGGCCGGGCGGAGCTGTCCCATCCAGGGGGGTGTGAGCTGGGCCCGCGGCCCATCGACCTCCACCTGGCTGCCCTGCGGGGGCTGGGGGCGGAGATCACGGAGGAGCAGGGCCGGCTGACCTGCACCTGTGGACAGGGCTTGGCGGGCCGGGAGCTGTGCCTGTCCATCCCCAGTGTGGGGGCCACGGAGAACGCCATGCTGGCGGCCTGCGGGGCCCGGGGGCTGACCACCATTGTGGGGGCCGCCCGGGAGCCGGAGATCGTGGACCTCCAGCGGTTTCTCAACGCCATGGGGGCCCGGGTGTCCGGCGCGGGCAGCCCGGTGATCGCCGTTCAGGGGGGCGCGCCCCTCCACCCGGCGGAGCACACCGTGATGGGCGACCGCATCGCGGCCGCCACCTACTTATGCGCCGTGGGCGCGGCGGGCGGGGCGCTGAGGCTGACCGGCGCGGACCCGGCGGATCTGGCGGCGGTCTGCTGCTGCCTGGAGGAGGCGGGCTGCCGCCTCCGCACCGACGGGGAGGGGCTGTCCATCGCCGCCACGGGCCGGATGCGGGGCATCCGGACGGTGCGCACCGCGCCCTATCCCGGCTTTCCCACCGACGCCCAGGCCATTCTGATGGCGGCCCTGGCCGGGGGGACGGGGACCACCATGATGGTGGAGAATATGTTCGACAGCCGGTACCGCCATGTGGATGAGCTGGCCCGCATGGGGGCGGACATCCAGCTGGCCGGCCGGGTGGCTGTGGTCACCGGGAGCCGCCTACACGGCGCGGAGGTGCGGAGCACCGACCTGCGGGGCGGGGCCGCCCTGGTGGTGGCCGCTCTGGGGGCGGAGGGGGTCAGCCGCGTGAGCGGCCTGAACCACATCCGCCGGGGCTATCAGGGACTGGACGACAGCCTTGCCGCCCTGGGGGCGGACATCCGGACCCGGCTGTGACCACCTATGAACGCATCCCCGGGAGGACCGGGGCGACAGGAGAGAACGATGGCATCAGCGCGACACAACCGAAAACGAAAGCACGGCCGGCGGCGGATGGGCCTGCTGTTCAAGCTGCTGTGCGGGGCGGCCCTGGCGGCCGCCCTGACGGTGGGGGCCACGGTGTTCTTCCAGGTGGAGACCATCGCGGTGGTGGGCAGCAGCCGCTACACGCCGGAGGAGGTCATCACGGCCTCCGGCGTGGCGGTGGGGGACAACCTGTTCCGTATGAACAAGCACCAGGTGTCCCAGCGGATCCGGCAGCAGCTGCCCTATATCGGGGACGTGTCGGTGCAGCGGGGCCTGCCCAGCACCCTGACCTTCACGGTGAAGGAGTGGGCCGCCGCCGCCCGGGTGGAGGTCTATGCCGACCCGGAGCCCGCGGCAACCCCGGACGGGGAGAAGGCGGGGGATGAATCCTCCAGCCAATCTTCGGAGACCCCGGAGGAGCAGGGAACTGCGGCCGCCGTCCCCTGGCTCATCAACGCGGCGGGCAAGCTGCTGGAGGAGGCCGGGGAGGACTCCGGAGCCATACCTGTGGTCGGGCTGACCGTTCTCTCCCCCAGGGCGGGGGAGCAGATGGCGGTGCCCCAGAGCCAGCAGGAACGGCTGGAGACCCTGAAAAAGCTTCTGTCTGCCCTGGAGCGGGCGGGGATGCTGGAGCAGGTGGGCTCCATCGACCTGACCCACAGCACCTGGATCTCCATGGTGTACCGGGAGCGGTTCGAGGCCCGGATCCCTCTCGGAAAAGATCTGGACCACTCCCTGGGCGTGCTGGCCCTGGCGGTGGAGGATACCATCCAGACCCGGGGGGAGCAGGCCGCGGGGATCATGGATCTGACCCAGGAGGAGTATGCGGCCCGATTCTCTCCGGCGGCGGACTGATCCGGCGGAAAGTTTCCCGATTTCCAGCATTTTCTCTTGACCTGCCTGGAAAAGAGCGATACAATGAACCAAGATATAGTCTTGAATCATAAGTCCGGTCACAAGGGCTGGTTTTTGTGCCGGATTTCATTTTATACTTAGGAGGAACGACCATGGCCTTCGGAATGGATATGGGACCCGACAGTGTGGTAAATATCAAAGTGATCGGTGTGGGCGGCGGCGGAAACAACGTCGTCAACCGGATGGTGCATACAGGCACCAAGGGTGTTGATTTTATTGCGGTGAATACCGATAAGCAGGCGCTGACCATGTCGGCGGCCACCTATAAGATCCAGATCGGCGAGAAGCTGACCCAGGGGCAGGGCGCGGGCTCTGACCCGGAGGTGGGCCGCAAGTCCGCGGAGGAGAGCCGCACCCAGATCGCCAAGGCCCTGGAGGGGGCCAACATGGTGTTCATCACCGCCGGCATGGGCGGCGGCACCGGCACCGGCGCGGCCCCCATCGTGGCCGACATCGCCAAGGAGCAGGACATCCTCACCGTGGGCGTGGTCACCAAGCCCTTCCGGTTTGAGGGCAGCCGCCGCATGAAGCAGGCGGAGGGCGGCATCGCCGAGCTGCGCAACAAGGTGGACTCCCTGGTCATCATCCCCAACGAGCGGCTGAAGCTGGCCAGCGACACCAAGATCACCATGCAGAACGCCTTTGAGATCGCTGACGACGTGCTTCAGCAGGCCGTGCAGTCCATCTCTGACCTCATCAAGAACACCGGGTTCATCAACCTGGACTTCGCCGACGTGTCCGCCGTGATGAAGGACGCAGGCCGGGCCCACATGGGCGTGGGCCGCGCCGCCGGCAAGGACAAGGCGGAGGCGGCCGCCAAGATGGCCATTTCCAGCCCCCTGCTGGAGACCTCCATCAACGGAGCCCGGGGCGTTCTGATCAACGTCACCGGCTCCACAGACATCGGACTGGAGGAGGTGGAGACCGCCGCCAACCTGGTGCAGGAGGCGGCCCATCCCGACGCCAACATCATCTTCGGCGCGGCCTTCGACGAGAATCTGGAGGATGAGCTGAAGGTCACCGTCATCGCCACCGGCTTTGACGAGAAGGAGGAGCCCGCCGCCATGGGGGCCAAGCCCTTCTCCGCCGCCGGAGCCAAGGTGGAGGAGCAGCAGCGCGCCGCCGCCCCCGCCGCCCCCGCCGCTGCCCAGTACCAGGCCCCTGCCGTCCCGGCTGCTGAGCCGGAGAAGGCCGCCGTCAGCGACGACGACTGGGACATCCTGGAGCGCATCTTCAGCCGCAAGCGCTGAGACTGGCCCCACATCATCGATCACAGCCCCGGAGCGAAGGTTCAGCCGCGCTCCGGGGCTGTTTTCCGGCGGAGGGAGGGAACACGGTGCTGGTCTATCTGTCCATGATTGAGGGCCCGGAGGACCGAAATAAGTTCGAGATCGTATACGAACAGTATAAAAATCTGATGTACTACGTTGCGTATCGTATCCTGCGGGAGGAACGGGACGCGGAGGACGCGGTCCACAACGCCTTTGTGAGGATCGCGGAGCACATCGAAAAAATTTCTGAGCCGGTGTGTCCAAAAACGCGGGCCTTCGTGGTTCTAATAGTTGAGAGGACAGCCATCAACGAATACAACCGCCAGCGCCGCCGGAGGGGCCTGCCCCTGGAGGAGGAGGCGCTGGGGGCCTCTGGGGCCTGGGGCCCGGAGGGGCTGGAGGAGGGGGACGCGGTGGCCCGGGCCATCGCCGCCCTGCCCGCCCGGGACCGTGAGCTGATCCTGCTGAAGCACTGGCAGGGGTTTTCCGACCGGGAGATCGCCAGACTGCTGGGGATGAAGCCGGGGGCGGTGTCCCGGGCCCTCCAGAGAGCCAAGGAGAAGCTGCGGGAGCGGCTGAGAGAGGAGGGGATCGAGGTATGAAGGACGCGCTGGACGCGCTGCTGGACCGGTACGCCCCGGAGGCGGGGGCCGGATGGCTGGCGGCAGAGATGCCGGACATCGTGCCGGAGCATCCCTTCTCCTCAAAATTCCGGCGGCGGATGGAGCGGCTGATCCGGCGGCAGGGACGCTCCCCCGCCGTCACCGCCGCCCTCCGCTGTGCCCGCCGGGCGGCGGCGTATGCCCTGGTCCTCCTCAC
>JBMNQB010000004.1:0-140970 GCA_050943915.1 Lawsonibacter sp. | reverse complement strand
TCTTATTCATGGCGAATAGGGTGACACCTGCCTTTCGGTTTTGTCTCAGCAACTTAACCTTAACACAGGTCACTCCTATTCGCTTTTCTTTTTTCTATCTGTCACACATCATTGTAATACCTACAGGAGACAGCCCATTTCCATGTATTTTGAGGCGGCTTAATGTCCCTGTATTGCTGCAGGAGGATAACTTATGCCGCCCAGTGCGGTATTTTAGGAAAAAAGATAGCAGTTTATGCGGTTCTCCGGCAGAACAGAGCAGCCACACAACGAAATCACAGGGAGAGAGCGGAATGAAATGCCAACATTTTTGCACAGAAGAAAAGCTGGATTCAGACGTCTGGGAGCCGGACACCGGGGAGCAGGTATTCTGCGGTCGGCAGCGAGGGTATGGCCGACTTGAAGAAACACAGGTCCGGGTTTTGCGTTGTGACATCCATTTTTCGATCCGTATGGTGTCAGGCGGAACTGCAAAAATTTTTCAGAGAGGGCGGAAAAAGAATTGTAATTTCCTCTAAAAACCGTTGACAAAATCGAAAGCTGATGCTATATTATAGCCAGAAAGGGTGATACCGATGTGGTAAACAACCTGGATCTCCAGAGAACCCTCAGACCGGCTAAGTAAAATAGAAAGTGAACTCCCCAAGAGGAAAAATCAGCTGAAAGGAAAACGGAAGCAGAAGAACAGAACCTCGGAATCTGAATCACTTGAAACACTAGGTAAGCAAAGAACCGTATGGATTCAAGCAGGCCTGAGCGATTCCATTTGAAAGAGACCTTGAGAATACTCTGTGAAACCTGTTCCAAACAAGAGACGCCGGCGGAGAGGCTGAGATCTGGAGCACACCGCAACTGCAAAAAGCCACAGGAATCAGGCAAGATCATGCAACAGAACAGGACCTCATGTATGAGGGATGCAGCCAGAGAGCGCATCAAAAGACGTTGGACAGACGAGGCAGTTCCTTGTGTGCGGAATGTGTAAGTGCGGTGAATCAATAGAAAGAGAGGTAACCATATGATGTTAGATAACAAGAACCACCAGAAATGACCCTTGGCTGCAACGGATTACAAAACGGGCAGTCAAGGGTCATTTCTTTTTCTGAAAAGATCTGTATGGCGGGCGGAAGGGCCCGCTTTTTTGCTGCCCTAAGCTGGTCTTACAGCAGCAGGGAGATCAGTGGGATGGTCACCAGGCAGAACAGACTGGAGAGAAAGACACTTTTGGAGGAGAACTCGGTACTTCCTCCGTAGCTCTCCGCCAGGATGGAGGTGACGGCAGCGCAGGGCATAGCCATAATGATGACGATCACTCCTACCACCAGAGGATTGGAGATGGGCAGGAGGACCAGCAAGACCCAGGTCAAAATGGGGAGGACCAGGAGCCGCAGGAGAGAGGCGGAGAGGACGTCCCGGTCCCGGAGGATGCCGGACAGCCTCTGGCCCACCAGGTTCATACCGATGACCACCATGGACAGTGGAGTGGTAATGTCCGAGAGATAGTTCAGGGGAGCAGACAGCACGGCCGGCAGTGGGATCCGGAGGGCATAGAGCAGGATGCCCAGCAGAGTGGCCAGGTTGGTGGCGGTGAACAGGATCGCCCTCCAGGAGAGGGAGTGGCCGGTTTCAGAGACACCCCGATCCAGACAGACCAGCTTGGGGCCGGCTGTATAGATCAGCAGATTGAAGGGAATGGCCAAAAAGACTGCCAGGGCCAGCCCCTCCTCCCCAAACAGGGCCAGAGTGATGGGAAAGCCCATAAATCCATTGTTGCAGAAGGTACAGCAAAGGATCCAGACACCTCTGCGCCCCTTTGGGACCTGGAAGAGATGCAGAGCGGGAATGCAGAATAGACCGTAGCCCAGGATCAGGACCGCGCCCAGCACAGCGGTAAGAACGCCGTCCCGGATGAAGGCAGAGTCGTATGGCCGGACCAGAGAGGTGAGGATCGTCGCCGGAAGGGTGACATTCATCAGCAGTCCGCTGAACGCGCTGGAAGCAGAGGCAGGCAGGGCTCCGCAGCGGACCACACCATAGCCTGCTCCGATGAGAAGGAACAACTCCAGCAGATTGAGAAAAACCGTTTGAAGATCGAGAGACAAAGAGATCAGCTCCATTCGGACTGCCGGGCCGGAGGCCCGGTACGGGAGTGGCCGGCAGCAGAGCGACCGGCGGGAGTGGGAGCGAAAACAAACGACACGCCGGGGAACAGCAGGACAAGAGGCGTATTTGATGAAATAAAAAAGCTCGTTGCAAGCGGAAGATCGCTTGCAACGAACTGGAGCTGGTGGTGGGAATCGAACCCACAACCCCATCATTACGAGTGATGTGCTCTGCCATTGAGCCACACCAGCGCATCTCTGTTTACAGGATGCTCTGATATTTTAGCGGATTTTTGCAGAGAAGTCAAGAGATTTCCGCAATTTCTCCCAGTTGAACGGAGATTAAAAATAAGTGGCAATATGGAGAACTACAAGAACACAGAACAATACTGCCGGGTGGTGCAAGAGGTAGACTTTTGCCCATTTGCACCACCCAGCATCTGGCGTCGTTCCTCAACGACGCTGTCCCGAAGAATAAAAGAGAGGCATCAACATGACATGGCCTGCCGCTTCTTCGGTCAAACGATCCTGAATCTGATGGCTCGCTGCTCAGAACTGAGGTTTTTCTGCCTCTCAAAGCCTGTGTACAAACAGGGCGCGGATGGCGTTGAGGATGGCCAGCACCATCACGCCCACGTCGGCGAAGATGGCCAGCCACATATTGGCGATGCCCACGGCTCCCAGGGCCATACAGGAAAACTTGACCAGCAGGGCAAAGGCGATATTCTGATAGACGATGCGGATGCACTTGCGGGAGATCCGGATGGCCTTGGCGATCTTCAAAGGGTCGTCGTCCATCAGCACCACGTCGGCAGCCTCAATGGCGGCGTCAGAGCCCATGGCCCCCATAGCGATGCCGATGTCCGCCCGGGACAGCACCGGGGCGTCGTTGATGCCGTCCCCTACAAAGGCCAGCCGTTCCTTTGGACCCTTGTGCTCCAGCAGCTCCTCCACCTTTGCCACTTTGTCGGCGGGTAGCAGCTCGCTGTATACCCGGTCCACGCCCAGCTGGGCGGCTGTTGCCTCGGCCACCTGCCTGGCGTCGCCGGTCAGCATGACGGTCTGCTTTACCCCTGTGGCTTTCAGTTTCCGGATGGCCTCGCCGGAGTGCTCCTTCACGACGTCGGAGATGACGATGTGGCCTGCGTAGACCCCGTCTACCGCGATGTGGATGATGGTGCCCACGCTGCGGCAGGGGATGGGCTCCAGCCCCAGCCGACGCATCAGCTTGTCGTTGCCCGCAGCCACCAGAATGCCGTCCACCTGTGCAGTGACTCCGTGGCCGCTGATCTCCTGGATGTCCGTAACCCGGCTGCGGTCCAGCTCCTGCCCATAGGCCCGCTGGAGGCTCCTGCTGATGGGGTGGGAGGAGGCGCTCTCCGCCAGAGCTGCGTACTCCAGCAGCTGCTCCTGGCTCATTTTGTTGTGGTGGACGTCGTTGACTTCGAATACGCCCCGGGTGAGGGTGCCCGTTTTGTCAAAGACCACATAGCGGGTCTGGGCCAGCGTCTCCAGATAGTTGGAACCCTTGATGAGCACGCCCTCCCTGCTGGCCCCGCCCAGTCCGGCGAAAAAGCTCAGGGGGATGCTGATGACCAGGGCGCAGGGGCAGCTGATGACCAGGAAGGTGAGGGCCCGGTAGAGCCAGATGCCCCAGGCAGGGGCCGCGCCCAGAAGCAGCATTTGTCCCAGCGGCGGCAGGATGGCCAGCGCCAGGGCCGCATAGCATACCGCCGGAGTGTAGATCCGGGCGAACTTGGAGATGAAGTCCTCAGATTTGGACTTGCGGGAACTGGCGTTCTCCACCAGATCCAGGATCTTGGAGACGGTAGACTCTCCGAACTCCTTGGTGGTACGGAGCTTCAGTACGCCGGTCATGTTGATGCAGCCGCTGATGACCGTCTCCCCCGCCTGGATCTCCCGCGGAAGGCTCTCGCCGGTGAGGGCGCTGGTATTCAGGGTGGAGCTGCCCTGGATGACCTGGCCGTCCAGAGGGATCTTCTCGCCGGGCTGGACCACGATGATGCTGCCCACGGCCACCTCGTCCGGATCCACCTGTTCCAGCGTTCCGTCCCGCTCGATATTGGCGTAGTCCGGACGGATGTCCATTAGGGAGCTGATATTCTTCCGGCTCCTGCCTACGGCGTAGCTTTGGAACAGCTCGCCCACCTGATAGAACAGCATGACCGCGATGGCCTCGGTATAGTCCCCGCTGCGGGAGGCGATGGCCAGGGCAAAGGCGCCGATGGTGGCCACAGCCATGAGGAAGTTCTCGTCAAAGATCTGCCGGTTTAAAATTCCCCTGCCGGCTTTTCTCAGAATATCGGACCCGATCACCAGATAGGTGAACAGATACAGGACCAGCCGGGGCAGCCCCCGGACGGGGAGCAGGCCCAGAACGACTACCAGGACCGCAGCCAGAATGATCCGGGTGAGCATCTTTTTCTGCTTTTTGCTCACGGTGATACCTCCTTCAAAAAGCAACCATTAAGCATACGTTGAATCGTAAGAGGAAGAAAACGCGCCCCTCTGCCCAGCGGCTTCCGGGGCGCGGCGCGGATTCCTTACAGCACGATCTCACAGTCGGGCTCCACCTTCTTACAGGCTTTCAGGACGGCCTGCATAACGGCTTTGGGCTCCTGCCCGTCTTCAAATTCCACGATCATCTTCTGGGTCATAAAATTGACTACGGCGCTTCGGACCCCGGCAGTCTTTTGGGCGGCGTTCTCCATCAGATTGGCGCAGTTGGCGCAGTCCACTTCGATTTGATAGGTCTTTTTCATGCTGGGCTCGCTCCTCTCACTTGATTAAAAGTTTGTTTAATCGTTTCTGCTTCTATCATAAGCAGAGGGACGGCAGAAGTCAACCGCTCTGCTGTATTTTTTTCTGATTGGGAAAAATTCATTCCCGATCGGGGGAAAATGGCTCCGGAGGTCGGGCTTACACCGCTTGCAAACCTGCGGGCGCGTGGTATACTGGTGACACAGAGAGGAGGATGCGCCATGTCAGACAGTCAGCGTCCCTACCGGCCGGAGTCCCTCCCACCGGAGCATATTCCGCGGGTGGAGGAGCTTCAGACGGTGTCCGCCCTGTTCAAGCAGCTCAGCGACGCCAGCCGCCTGCGGATCTTCTGGCTGCTGTGCCACTGTGAGGCCTGCGGGACGGAGCTGGCCGCCATCGTGGAGATGACGCCCCCGGCGGTGGCCCACCACCTGCGGCTGCTGCGCTCCAGCCACCTGCTGGTCAGCCGCCGGGAGGGAAAAGAGGTGTATTACCGGGCTGCGGACACCGCCCAGGCCCAGGCACTCCACCACATGATCGAGGAGATGGTGGAGATCTCCTGTCCCCGGGATGGATGGGGAGGCGGCCGTGGATAGAAGTCTGTTTCATGCGCCGGAGGAGGAGCTGCTTCGGGGCGGTCTGGAGCACTGTGAGCCCTTTCCCGGTGTGGAGTTCTCCTGGATCCGCTTCCACGCCCCGCGGATCGAGACGGAGCACGCGCCCCTGGCCCATGTCCTGGAGGTCAACCACTGCCGCAGGGGCCGGATCGGCTGGGACATGAAGGGGGGCACATCGGTCTATCTGGGGCCCGGGGATCTGGACGTCCACACCATGGACTGCTGCGCTGTGTCCACCATCAATCTCCCGCTGGGGTACTACGAGGGGATCACGGTGGCCCTGGATCTGGAACAGCTGGAGCGGACGCCCCTCCCCCTGGTGGAGGAGGCGGGGATCGATGCCTGCGCCCTGCTGGACAGGCTCTGCCCTGGGGGAGAGCCACTGGCCCTGCCCGCCGGGGCGGCCTCTGCCCGGATCTTTGACCCGCTCTATACAGCTCCGGAGCGTCTGCGGCTGCCTTATTGCAGGCTCAAGGCCCTGGAGCTGCTGCTGTTCCTGGAGGCGCTGGAGCCGGAGCGGGAGAAGCGGCTGGACCGGTACTACTCCCGGCAGGTGGAGACCATCCAGGAGATCCACGCCCTGCTCACCGGGGACCTGGGGCGGCGGTACACCATCGAGGAGCTGTCCCGGCGGTATCTCATCAACACCGCGACCTTGAAGGCGGTGTTCAAGGCGGTGTACAGCCAGCCCATTGGGGCCTATATGAAGGAGTACCGCCTGCGCCGGGCCATGGAGCTGCTGCGGCAGGGCGGGGAGAGCATCGCAGAGATCGCCGCCCAGGTGGGCTATGAGAGCCAGGGAAAGTTTACCGAGGCATTCAAAGCCTACACCCATCAGCTGCCCACTGAGTACCGCCGTCAGAACCGGAGCACAGTGGAATGATCAAAGGCCGCCCGCCGGAAGCTCCGGCGGGCGGCTCGTGTATTGGCGGGGTGCTTATTTTTGATTCGCGGCGGGGAGAGGCAGAGAGACATCCAGAGGGGTGAACCGGGTCCAGTTTAGGGTCAGGGTGATCTGGTCCCATGGGTAGCCGATCAGGTGCAGATCCTCCGTTTTTAGTCCGGCGTCCTCGTTGGTGCTGGAGCCCCCCTCGGTGACGCGCCACTCCCCCTCCGGGGACCGGCAGGTCCAGGAGAAGCGCTGGGGCAGAAGCGCCGATGGGGCGGAGGACTGGAAGTAGAGCACGGTGCGGTCGGGCTCCTGGTCCACCTGGATCAGCCGGACCCCCTCCGGGAGGCCGGCGGCAGTTCCGGCGGTCAGGTCCACCGTGACCTCCGCCTCACCCGGGTCCTGCCAGGCCGCCCCCGTGATGCAGAGGGTCAGCCGCTCCGGCTGCTGGAAATAGGGGCTGGACAGCCGAAGCTCCGTGAGAAAGCCGGTGTCCGGGTCGGAGAAGCTGCTGAGGCCGCCCTCCCGCTCATAACGCCGCCCCGTCTCGTCCTCCAGATGACACAGCAGGCTGAACAGCCGGGCGGTGTTGTCCGGGTGGTCTCTCAGCAGCAGCCGGGCATGGGTGGGATAGATCTCCAGGCAGTCCACATAGATCTGCTGTCCGTCCAGCTCCACCCACTGCTCCACCGGCCGGACCTGGCCGACAGCGGTGAGGGATGGGTCCAGCGCGACCTGGAAACGGAACCGGGCGGCGGGAGAGCCGTCCCCGTTGGGGCGGACGGTGAGGACCAGGTCCAGACGGTCCGGCACCTGTCCCTCCCGGTAGTCCAGCACGATGTGTCCGGCATCCTGGGGGCCTTCCACATTGTCCGACAGGACCGTGGGCCGGGGAGAGAGGCGATCGCCGTCCACAAGAACCATAGCATATTCACACGCCGGGTCCTCCCAGGCCAGGGTATAAAAGAGGTGGATCTGCTTCTGGTCCACGATCAGGTCCTCCAGTGTGAGGGTATAGCCGTTGTCGCGCTGGGTCTGCTCCACCTTTTGCACCCAGTCGTGCTCCACTGCGGAGGACAGGCTGTGGGAAAAACACACCGCCTGGGCCAGCCAGCCCAGCACCGGGATGTGGGTGCAGGCCTGTGCAAAGGGGATGCTGACATTGACCAGCAGGACAAAGACTGCCGCCGCAGCAGCCAGAGAGCGCAGGGGGCGCAGTTTCCTCCGGCGTGCCCGGCGCCGGTCCAGGGCCCGGTCCAGGGTCCCATCCAGGGCGGGGGGCGTCTGCCGGAGTTCCTGCATCAGGGTGTCATATTCTTGCTTCCGGTCCATGGTCACACCTCCTCACACAGCTCCAGACGGAGCAGGGCCAGGGCCTTCCTCTGGCGGGTGGAGACGGTCCCTGCCGGCAGAGAGAGGATCTCTGCCGTCTCCGCCAGGGTATAGCCGGAAAAATAGCGCAGCACCACCACTGCCCGCAGCTCCTGGGGGAGGCGGGCCACCGCGTCACGCAGAGGGAGCGCATCGTAGTCCGGGGCGGCAGTCTCAGGGGGCTGGGCAAAGGCAATCTCCCGCCGCCGGCGGCGCAGCTCATCCGCACAGGCGTTCAGCAGGATCCGGGTGAGCCAGGTGGAGAAAAATTCGGGGCGGCGCAGGCGGCCGCAGGCCAGCAGGCCCCGGTAGACTGCCTCGTCTACCGCATCCAGGGCGGCTGCCTCGCCCCCCAGATAGATCAGGGCGGTGCGGTACAGCCGCTCCTTTTCCGCCATGGCCCGCTGGGCGAATTCCGATTCCTTCAAGGCTGTGCCCTCCTTCCACTTGTGTTTCACCCATTAGACGTACAAAGCGCCCAGTTTCATTTCAGCTGGAGAAAAATTTTCTGCTCGGGGATGGATGTGTGGTGTATTGCTTTTTTGGACAAGAAATAGTATAATACAGATACGGAGAGTTGGCAACTATGACGAATAGGAGGCGGGATTATGAAAGGAACGACCATCCGTTCGAGACTGAACCCACGGCTGGAGGTATCTGTGATCGCGGGACATTTTGCCACGCGCCATTCCCACAACAATCACTACATCGACATCACACGCATGAAGCACGAGCACACCATGGCACGGGAGGCGGCGATGACGCTGGCCCAGCGCTATGCCTATGAGAAGGGGGTGGACACCATCGTCTGCCTGGACGGGAGCGAGGTGTTGGGTGCGTTTCTGGCCCGCCATCTGGCGAAAAACACCCTCTTTGCGGTGAACAGCGACAAGAATATCAACGTCATCACCCCGGAGTACGATTCCAACGGACAGCTTCTGTTCCGGGACAATCTGATCCCCATGGTCACGGACCGGAATGTTCTGATCCTCATTTCCACCGTCAACTCGGGCAAGAGCATCCGCCGCGTGGTGGAGTGCGTACAGTATTACGGCGGAAAGGTGCAGGGGATCGCTGCGGGGTTCAGCACTCTGGAGGAGATGGAGGGGGTTCCCATTTACAGCCTCTTCACGCCGGAGGACATCCCGGGATATGCCACCTACGCCCCGGAGAACTGCGCCATGTGCCGGGCTGGTGAGCGGATCAATGCCCTGGCCAACAGCTATGGCCTCTCCGCCCTGTAAAGCGAGGCTGCTGCCCAGACGACAGACTTCAGCCGCCGCGGGATCTGTCCCGCGGCGGCTTTTTGCGGCCAAAGAGGTTCAATTTTGAACATCCTGTGAACTTCCGGCCCTTCGGATTGCTTTTTGGGGAGAAAGAGTATACTATTACATCAGAAAAATGTGTGCGGGGGCTGGAGCCTGTGGCGGCAGCGGGCCCCCGCCGGGCGAGGAGAGATCCAAATATGGCGAGATTTCAGATCGTGAGCGACAGCTCCTGCGACCTGGGCCGGGAGCGGGCGGAACAGCTTGGGGTGACGCTGGTCTCCTTCTATGTCTCATTTGACGGCGAGACCTATTACCGGGAGGAGCGGGACATCACCAACCGGGAATTTTATCAGCAGATGGCCGACCGGCCCGGTGTCTTTCCCCGGACCTCCATGCCCACAGTAGAGGACTATCTGACGGTCTTTCGCCCCCTGGCAGAGCGGGAGGAGCCGGTCCTTTGCGTCTGTCTGAATGCGCCCTTCAGCGGCTCCTTCCAGGCCGCCCGGAACGCCCGGTCGCTGCTGCTGGAGGAGTTCCCCCGTGCCGAGGTCTGTGTGCTGGATTCTCAGCTCGCCACCGTGCTTCAGGGGGTTCTGGTGCTGGAGGCGGTCCATCTGCGGGATGCCGGGGTCTCTCTGGCGGCGGCGGCCGCTCAGCTGGAGTCCAACCGAAAAACGGGACGTATTTTTTTCACTGCAAATGACCTTGAGTATTTGAAACATGGGGGGCGTGTCGGCCGGGCTGCCGCCGCGGCTGGAACGCTGCTCCATGTTAAGCCGCTGATCGGCTACCGGGACGGAGGTCTGATCTCCGATGGCATCGCCCAGGGCAGAAAGCGTTCCATGCAGCGGGTGCGGGAGCTCTTCTGCCGCTATGTGGAGCGGGAGGGGCTGGATCTGTCGCAGTACTATGTGGTGACGGGCTGCGGTCTGGATGAGGAGGAGTACCGGACATTCACAGAGCAGCTGTTCGAGGAGCTGGAGCAGAGAGGCTGGCCCGCCCGGTATGAGTACCCCTTCCACATCGGGGTGACCATTGGGGTCCACACCGGACCCACCCCCATCGGGGTGGGGCTTCTCCGCCGGGAGATCTGTCCCCCAGAGTCGAAAAAAGAATAAAAAAAGCTGCGGCGCCGGAAACCTTTTGGTCCGGCGCCGCGTCTAATTGTCGTATCAGCCTGAGCGCGCAGGAGAAAGAGAAAGGAGGCGACGGACGCAGGACGGGGGAAGAAACACGCCGTTCCCCGTCTATTGGTTGAAAAGGCGAAGAACGGGCGGAAGTTTGCCGAATTTTGTAATGAAATTGTTGCTTGTCATTTTGCAGAAACGTGGTATCCTGATTCCAGGAGGCGGATGAGATGGATTATGACGCCCTGCTCGATCTGGGCACGGAATTGGGATATAAATTGGCACTCAGCGGTGCGGAGATCTACCGGGTGGAGGAGTCTGTCCAGCGTCTGTTGACGGCGTATGGGCTCCAGCCCCAGGTGTTTGCCCTGCCCAGCTGTCTGATCGTCAGCGTAAATACGCCGACAGGCCATCCGATCACTCAGATGCGGCGCATCGCGCCCCATGGGACGGATATAGAGCTGCTGGAGCGGTGCAACGCGCTCTGCCGCCAGCTGTGCCGGGAGGTTCCGCCGCTGTCGGAGGCGGCGGCGCTGGTGGGCCGGCTGGGACAGACGCACAGGTCCTACCCCACCCGGGTCCTGCTGCTGGGCTATGCGGCCGCAGCCGCCTTTTTTACTGCCTTTTACGGCGGAACTCTGCTGGATACCCTGTGCGGCGGCCTGTGCGGCCTGTCGGTAGGCGTCTGGATGCTGTGGGCCAGCCCGCGGCTGCGCTTTAACAACCTGTTTCAAACTCTGATCGGGGCGGCCATCGCGTCGCTGATGGCGCTGATCCTGGTGCGCATGAAGATCGGCGGTCAACTGGAGGCCATCACCATCGGCACCCTGATGGTGCTGGTGCCGGGGATGGCTCTGACCAACGCCATGCGGGAGTTCATGGTGGGTGACATTTTCTCGGGCCTGAGCCGGACGGCGGAGTCGATCCTGACTGCCACCGCCATCGCGCTGGGCGTGATGGTCTCGCTGGCCATCGAAAACTAGGAGGCGCTATGGAACTGATCGCAGATCTGATGATGCCCTCTCTGTGGGCCTTTCTGGCCTGCGTGGGCTTTGGGCTGGTATATAATATCCAGGGGGCCGGGATCCTGATCTGCGGCTTCGGCGGCGCCCTGGGCTGGTTTGTCTATCTGATCGCCCGGCTGTGGGTGGGGAGCATCGTGGCGGCCTTCCTGGCCGCGGTGGCCATCACCATATTTTCCGAGTGGATGGCCCGGGTGCGGCGCTGTCCCGTGACGGGTTACCTCCAGGTGGCGCTGCTCCCCCTGGTTCCGGGCTCCGGCATCTACTACGCCATGCGCTACTGTGTGGCGGGAGATAACCAGCAGTTTCTGTCCACTCTGCTGAACACCTTTGGCATGGCGGCATCTCTGGCCATCGGCGCGATGCTCACCTCCACCGTGCTGCGCCTGCTGCTCCCGTATTTTCACGGAGGGCAGAGAAACGGCGGATGACGGGCGGCACAGCTGGAGACAACTATGATAGACAAGACCGTTGATTGAGAATTTGGAGGAGTGTTCCATGTACTTTCAATATAAGCGCCGGCTGCTAGCCGGCCTTTTGCTGAGCGCGGCCCTGCTGAGCGGCTGCACATCTAAGCCGCCTGTTCCTGAGGGGAGCGGCAGCGCCGGGCCAGATGTCTCCGCCGCGGCGGGAAGCGGCTCTGCGCCGGACGCATCCCAGCAGGGCGGTGAGAGCGTTCTTGCCGGGAGCAGCCCGGTGGATGGGAGCCAGGACCTGGAGGCATCCGGGAGCGGCGAGGCCGCGGCCTATGACTTCTCCCAGCCCGCGCCGGAGCGGGAGGCGGTGGACAACAGTTACTTTGAGGACGCCGCCTTTGTGGGCGACTCCCGGACCGACGGATTTATGATTTACAGCGGGATCGGCTGTGGAGAGAACCTGACCTCCAACGGCCTGTCCATCTTTAAGCTGGAGGAGAAAAAGGCGCTGACCATCGACGGACAGAAGTATACCCTGCTGGAGGCGCTTGCCCTGAAGCAGTATGGAAAGGTCTATCTGTCCCTGGGGGTCAACGAGCTGGGCTACTACAACGACCAGGGCTTCTATGACGCCTACTGCAATGCCATTGACGCCATCCGGGCCAGCCAGCCCAATGCTGTCATTTACATCCAGGGGCTGATCCCCCTGAATGAGGATGTGATCGCCCAGTCGGGCGGCCCCAGCTATCTGACCAACGAGCATCTGCTGGTGTACAATGACCTGATGCGGAAGGCGGCGGAGGAAAAGCAGGTGGTGTTTCTGGATTTGAATCCGGAATTTACCGGGGCGGACGGACAGCTGCCCGCCGATGCCAGCAAGGACGGCGTCCATCTGCGCAAGGCCTATTGCGAGAGATGGCTGGACTATCTGAAGACCCACACCGTGGACTATGAAACCTTATATCCGGAGCAGGGGGGAGCTGTATGAAAAAAATGAAGCTGATCGGATTGGCGGCGGCCGCAGCGTGCCTGCTGGCTCTGGCCGGCTGCGGCGGACAGAGCGGAGAAGTGCAAAGCAGCGGAGAAGCGGGCTACACCAGAGAACAGGTCCAGGGGATCCTGGACAGCGGTGCGTTTACCGATGAACTGGATGAGCTGGACTGCGATACTGCCTGGGCCCTGTATCAGCTGGAGGAGGCCGGTCTCAGCCGGGAGGACCTGACGGACGGCGTCATTTACCGCTCCGCCGGCGCTACCTGCGAGGAACTGTCCCTGCTGATCTTCGGGGACAGCAGCTCCGCTGAGGCTGCCCAGGGGGCACTGGAGTCCTATCTCCAGAGCCAGATCGAGAACAACCGGGACTACCGCCCCGGGGAGATCCCCAAGCTGGAGGACGCGGTCCTGCGGCAGGAGGGGAGCACGGTGCTGCTGGCAGTCTCTGCCGACACCCCGGCGGTGGAGGCGCTGCTGGGATAAAATCAAAAAAAGCGGGTTTGACACCGTTTTCAAACGCCGAGGGGCGCTGCAATTTTTGCAGCGCCCCTTTTGGGTCCGGAGGGCTGCCGGCGCAGCGCCGGCGGAACAAAAAAGTCCGGATCTGTCCCCTGACTGCATTGCCAGAGAAGCAAACGATGGTGTAAAATAGAACTATGACAGGCGGGCGGCAGGTCCGCCCCAGGAAGGAGGAACGTCTATGTCGGCCTTGCCCAGAGAAGGTCTGCGCCGGGATCAGCGGACCCGGATGCTGGAAGAGCCAGTTTCGCGCCTGGTGCTGACTTTGGCGGTACCGACGATCATCAGTATGATGGTCACCTCGATCTACAATATGGCGGATACCTATTTTGTATCCCAGATCAATACCAGCGCTTCGGGTGCAGTGGGGATCGTGTTCTCCATCATGGCCATCATTCAGGCGGTGGGCTTTACCATCGGGATGGGTTCGGGAAGTGTTTCCTCACGGCTGCTGGGACAGGGGCTGCCGGACCGGGCGGCGGTGATCGCCTCCAGTGCGGTGGTCACTGCGGTGGTGTGCGGCAGCCTGCTGACCCTGGCCGGCCTGCTGTCGCTGGAGCGGTTCGTCTGGATCCTGGGGGCTACCGAGACCATATACCCCTATGCCCTCCAATATGCCACCTACATTCTGTGGGGCGCGCCGGTGATGTGTCTGGCCTTTACGCTGAACAACCTGCTGCGCTGGCAGGGCAAGGCCAACCGCTCAGTGATCGGGCTGGGGATCGGAGGAGTGCTCAATATCCTGCTGGACCCCATCTTCATTTTCGGGCTGGAGCTGGGCATCTCCGGGGCGGCCATTGCCACCCTGCTGAGCCAGTGCGTCAGCGCCTCCATCCTTGCCTCCTTCTTCCTGCGGGGTCAGAGTGAGATCCGGGTCTCCATCCGGTGTGTCTCCACCTCGCCGAGGGTCTATCTCACCATTTTCAAAAGCGGGATGCCCTCCTTCTTCCGTCAGGGCATGGCCAGCGTATCCGCCATGGCGCTGAACTTCAATGCCGGCGTCTATGGGGATGCGGCGGTAGCCGCCATGGCCATTGTGACCAAGGTATTCAACTTCCTGCTGTCGGCAGTCATCGGCTTTGGACAGGGGATGCAGCCGGTGGTGGGCTATAACTATGGTGCGAAGGAGCTGGGGCGTGTCCGTCAGGCGGTGTCCTTCTCCCTGAAGTTCTGCACCACCCTTCTGACTGCGGCCGCTGTGGTGGGCGCGGTGTTTGCCCCTCAGATCGTACAGTTTTTCCGGAACGACCCCGCAGTGGTGGCGGTAGGGACGCAGGCGTTCCGATTCCAGTGTGTCTCGCTGCCCCTGGCGGCGGTGCTGGTCTTTGCCAATATGCTGTTCCAGTCGTTGGGCAAGTCCTGGCGGGCGTCGCTGCTGGCCCTGTGCAGGCAGGGGATGTTTTTCATCCCCCTGGTGTACCTGCTCCCCATGCGGTTTGGGCTGCTGGGGCTGGAGATGACCCAAATGTGTTCCGATCTGATCGCCTTTCTGGTGTCGGCGGCCTTTCTGCTCCACTATTTCCGGAAGGAGTTTGACAAAATTTAAAACAGAGGGACGCGCTGGGCGCGCCCCTCTGTTTTTCGTTTGCTTGGTTGGCTCTGGGAGTGGCTCAGTAGGCCACGCCCCAGAGGATAGAGTGCTTGGCGGGTTTTCCACAGCAGACGCACACATCGCTCACCTGCTCCTGCTGAAGAGGCATACACCGGGAGGAGACCCCGGCCTGCTCCTTCATTTTCAGCTCGCACTCCAGATCGCCGCACCACATGGTCTTGGCGAAGCCGCCCTCGGTCTCCATGAACTCCTTGACCTCGTCCAGGGTCATGCACACCTTGGTGTGGTCCTCCAGATTCTCCTTGGCGCGCTGGTACAGGCCGTCGTGAACGGCATCCAGCAGCTGAGGCACCACGGTCTCCAGGTCGTCCAGAGAGACAAAGACCTTCTCACCGGAGTCCCGGCGGCAGATGCAGCACTGGTTCTTCTCCATATCCTTGGGGCCGATCTCCACGCGGAGGGGCACGCCCTTCATCTCGTACTGGGCGGCCTTCCAGCCCATAGACTGGTCGGAATCATCCATGGCGGCCCGGATGCCGGCGGCCTTCAGGCGGGCCAGCAGGCTGTTGGCAGCGTCCAGAACACCGGGCTTGTGCTGGGCCACGGGGATGACCATGGCCTGGATGGGGGCGATGCGGGGAGGCAGCACCAGGCCGCTGTTGTCGCCATGGGTCATAATGATGCCGCCGATCATGCGGGTGGAAACGCCCCAACTGGTCTGATGGGGGTGGTGGAGCTGGTTGTCCTTGCCGGTGAAGGTGATGTCGAAGGCCCGGGCGAAGCCATCGCCGAAGTAGTGGCTGGTGCCCGCCTGAAGGGCCTTGCGGTCGTGCATCATGCACTCCACGGTGTAGGTCTCCTCCGCGCCGTTGAACTTCTCCTTGTCCGTCTTGCGGCCCCGGACCACGGGCATGGCCAGCACGTTTTCCATGAAGTCCGCATAGATGTTCAGCATCCGCATGGTCTCCTCGCGGGCCTCCTCCTCGGTGGCGTGCATGGTGTGGCCCTCCTGCCACAGGAACTCCCGGTGGCGCAGGAAGGGGCGGCTGGTCTTTTCCCAGCGCAGGACGGAGCACCACTGGTTGTACAGCTTGGGCAGGTCCCGGTGGGAGTGGATGATATTCTTGTAGTGCTCGCAGAACAGGGTCTCAGAGGTGGGACGGATGCAGTAGCGCTCCTCCAGCTTTTCGCTGCCGCCGTAGGTGACCCAGGCGCACTCGGGGGCGAAGCCCTCCACATGGTCCTTCTCCTTCTGGAGCAGGGACTCAGGGATGAGCATGGGCAGGTACACGTTCTCGTGCCCCGTCTCCTTGAACTTCTGGTCCAGCTCGTGCTGAATGTTTTCCCAGATGGCGTAGCCATAGGGGCGGTAGATGAACATTCCCTTGATGGAGGAGTAGTCGATCAGCTCCGCCTTCCGGCACACGTCGGTGTACCATTGGGCAAAGTCTACCTCCATGTCGGTGATCTGCTCCACCTGTTTCTTGTTGGAATCCTTGGCCATATCGTTTCAGTCCTTTATGTTCAAAAATGAATGAGATTGGAAAACTCGTAAGCTTTATTGTATAAATTTTGGACGTGAAAGTCAAGAGTAAGTGACACCCACGGGACAAAAGGTGTAAACCGTGTTTTAAATGTGAAATAATATGATTTTCTTAAAGGGGCAGCATATACGAGACAGTGGGGGGCGCCTAATGAGAGATATGGCATTTTATCTAAACAAGAAATAATCGGCAAAATAGTTTGACAGGATAAAATGCCATGTGTATAATATGGGAGAAGACATAAGGGGGTAATATAAATGAAAGACGGCTATATGATTGATTATATCAGTGGAAGTGAAGTGCGTGCTACACCAGAAGAAGTGCAGGCTGTGCAGCCTTTTTGTAGGGTTTTGGTTGAAGATTATGGATATCCCAAGAGTGTGATTAGTGCACATCCACAATTTCATGTTCGCGCAAGACCGAGCGACACGAAAAAAGAATATCCTGTGGACATTGCGGTATTTGAATCGGACACGAAAAATGATAGTGAAGTAAGAATTATCGTTGAATGCAAAAAAACCACTCGCAAAGATGGTTTGGAGCAACTGAAAGACTATTTGAGATTTTCAGAAGCAGAGATCGGTGTATGGTATAATGGAGAAGAAAGAGCTTACATTAGGAAATATTATGATAGTGGGAAAGTGATTTTTCGCCCAATTCCCAACATTCCTAAGTATGGCCAGACTATAGCTGATATTGGAAAACTGAAAAAAGGGGATCTGATGCTTGCGCCGGCACCACACTTAAAAGCTACTTTCCGAGCTATCAGGAATCATCTTGCGGCGAATGCTGTCGGAGTGACTCGTGATGAGGTCTTGGCTCAGCAGATGATTAACATCATTTTTTGTAAGATTTACGATGAAAATTACACACCGAACGATGAGTCTCTGCGTTTTAGAGCAGAAGAGCATGAGAACAAAACTCCGGAAGTCGTAAAAAAGCGAATTGATGATCTTTTCAAAGAGGTAAGGGAATGGGAAACCAATGTAATTGATAAAATAGATGCGATTACTCTCGATGAAAATTCTGTCTATTATGTTGTTGGTGAATTACAGGGATATAGCCTGGTGAACGCCCCGAGAGACAGTGTTGCTGATGCATTTGAAACATTTATTGATCACGCACTCAAAGGGGGACAGGGGCAATTTTTCACTCCGCGAAATGTTGTTAAAATGATGGTAGACATTCTTAGACCTACGACCAAAGATTATGTTATTGACCCGGCGTGTGGTAGTGGTGGTTTTCTTGAGGAGGCTTTGCGATATAACTTCAGTCAGCTTGAAAAAGATCGCGAAAAATATGGTTGGAGTGCCGCGGTTTTGGAAGAACAGAAGAGGGCTGTTGTGAATCACATCAATGGAATTGATAAAGATTATTTTCTTTCAAAAGTTGCTCGTGCATATATGGCGATTTTTGGATATGGGAATAGTTGTATTTACTGCGAGGATAGTTTGGAAAAGCCAGAGGCATGGAAAGCCGAAACAAGGGTTCATATCGCACTCGGAAAGTACAATATTTTGCTTACCAATCCCCCGTTTGGATCTAAAATACCCGTGAGTGGCGAAGAAAAGTTAAAACAGTATGACCTTGCCTACAAATGGAAAAAGGATAGGAAGACGGGTAACTGGACGAAGGGAGGATTGAAAGATTCGGAATCTCCACAAGTGCTCTTTATAGAACGTGATCTTGAATTACTTGCCGACTATGGGAAAATGGGCATCGTACTCCCTGACGGAGTGTTTGGCAATGAAACCTTTGGTTATATTCGTCATTGGTTAAGTGAACGAGGACGAATTTTGGCCATTGTGGATATCCCTGTCGAAACCTTCCAGCCTCATACGGCAACCAAAACGAGTGTCCTATTTTTCCAAAAGCTACCCAAAAATAAAATACCTCAAGATTATGAGGTGTTTATGGCAATTGCTGATACATGCGGACATGATAGACGTGGAAATGAAATCGCCAGTGATGATATTCGGAATGTTGCTGAAGAATATCATAAATGGATGAAAGATCATCCTCTGGAAGAGAGGGAAGACTGATGCGAGTTTTTTCTGTAAATAATAGTAGTATTGTTGAACATGGTACTTTTGTGCCGCAGTTCTATTATTACAACGAAGTTGTAAAACAAGATTGTATGGCGCATGGTGGGAAATACATCCGTCTTGGCGATTATAGTGTAGTTTCAGATGGTGAGCACTCTGCAATTCCTCGCAATAGCAAGGGAGGGGTCAGATATCTGTACGGCCGAAATATCCGTGAAGGAGTTATTGATTTTGACCCAATTTCAGATGACCCCTATATTAGCAGAGAGGATTATCAAATATTTAATCGATGTCATATTTCTGAAAATGATGTTCTGATTGCAATATACGGCACAGTTGGAAAATCTGCTGTTTACAAATCTTCATATGTAGGAACTGCAGGAATACCACGACATATTTCCAATATTCGGCTGAAAAGTGATGCGCCCATAACGCCGGAGTATCTTACTGCGTTTTTTCGTTCAAAATATGGGAAGGCTCAAATCAAAAGCTTTATGACAGGCAATATTCAGCAGTTATTTTCGTTAGGAAGCATCCGAAACTATTCAGTTCCAATTTTGCCTGAAGATATTATGGAAAATATTGCTACAACTGAAAAAGCTGCTATATTGTGTGAGGAGAATGCTGAGCATAACATCAAACGAGCAATTGAAATTTTTTATTCGGGATTAGGCTTTGATCCAAGAAAAATGGAAAGTGATAAGTATTTTTTAACAAAATCATCAAATCTTTTCGAAAAAAATATATGGTCGGTAAGTCTGTACAACAACCTGTTCCAAAGAATTGAGGATACAATGATTGCAATGACAGGTATTTATAGGCTCAATGAGATTGTAGATGCTTGCCACGGGGATGAGGTTGGAAGTGATGCGTATATTGAATATGAAGACCGCGCGCCACATGATATCCCATTTATTAGGACTTCCGACATAGTAAATTATGAAGCAGATCTGTATCCTGATTATTATGTTTCCCCGGATGACCGTACTCAAGTCAAACAAGATGTCCGCCCCAATGATGTCATTTTTACGAAAGACGGAAAAATAGGGGCAGTTGGAATGGTTGTGGAGTCTGACTCTGTGATCTTCTCTTCTGGCTTAGAGATTCTTCGCGTAAAAGAGGATGCCCTGGCAAAAGGTATTACACCACAGTATTTGTTTGTTGCCCTTGCAGTGCCTGAAGTTGGTCTATATGGAGCAAGGCGACGGGCCGTGTTTGCATCTACGATTCCACATTTGAGAGAAAGTCGCCTATTGGACATAGCCATCCCCAAGATGGATCAATTTTTTATTCAGGAGATCACGACATTGGTTGTTGAGGCGTTTTCACAGAAAAACATTCGTAAGCAATTACTAAAAGCAAATGAAAATATTATCGATGATTATTTTAAGAAGCACGTTGCAGAATGAGCTGTTAAAAATGAGCGAGGTATGGAGCCCGAAAGGGTTTCCATACCTCGCCGTTTGCTACATTCTTAGTTTGTGAAGAGAAAGAAAAAGCAAGACAAGTTATAAAGCATGATAAGGTTAAGATAGGTTACACAAATTAAAGCAAATAAAAAGAGACATGGTTTGCAGAATTTTGGTAGAATGAAGTCGAGACACAATCCTACATTTCCGCAATTTCTCCCGGTCCGCCCCCGGCTGCCAGAGTGGGCCGGGGGCGTGGCCGGGGGGGTGCTCATTCCTGGATGTCCAGGGCCTCCGAAAGAACGGAGTAGAGCAGCTCATTGGTGTACTGGATGGTCTCTACATAGGTGAACACCGCCAGGGCCTGGGCCGATACCTGCCCATTTTCATCGGTGAAGCGGGCCAGCTTCTCCTGGATCTGTCCCTGGTCGGAGGGCAGGCAGCGGGCCTTGCACCGCTCAAACAGCGCGTCAAATTCCTGCTTTGTCAAGGTTCTCACCTCCCTTCGCTGAGTGTGTTCTCAGTTCTTCGGTTCCTCGTGCAGCTCCCCGCAGAGAATATTCCCGGTCCGGCCAGTGATGCGCACCTGACGGAGCTGATTGTGCAGAGCCTCACCGGAGGGGGCGGCCACCTCGCTGTACCGGGTGGTGTGTCCCCGCCACAGGCCGTCCCGCTCCTCCTCGAAGAGCACGGGGACCGTCTGCCCCACCCAGCGGTCCAGGTAGGCCGCTTCCATCTCCAGGGCGGTCTGCTGGGCTCTGTGGGCCCGCTCCTCCTTGACGCTGTTGAGGATCTGACCGGGCATCCTGTCTGCCGGGGTCCCCGGCCGCCTGGAATAGGGGAAGATGTGCATGGCGGAGAAGGCACAGCGGCGGATGAACGCCAGAGTCTGCTGGAACTCCTCCTCGGTCTCCCCAGGGAATCCCACGATCAGGTCTGTGGTGATCCCGGGGGCCTCATAGGCTTCATTTAGTAATTTAACACTCTTATAATACCGTGCGGAATCGTATTTCCGATTCATGCGGGCCAAAACTGTGTCGCACCCGGACTGCATGGACAGGTGGAAGTGGGGACACAGGTTGGGCAGAGCGGCCGCACGGCGGCAGAACTCCGGGGTGATGGTCCGGGGCTCCAAACTGCCCAGCCGCACCCGGATGTGGGCGGGGACCGCCCGGCAGATGGCCTCCACTGCGTCGATGAGGGTCAGGCTGCCTCCCAGGTCCTGTCCCCAGGAGGAGATCTCGATCCCGGTGAGGACGATCTCCTGATAACCTGATTCTGCCAGGGACCGGGCCTCATGGGCGCACTGGTCCAGCGGCAGGGAGCGCACCCGGCCCCGGGCGTAGGGGATGATGCAGTAGGAGCAGAAGTTGACGCACCCGTCCTCGATCTTCAGCATGGCCCGGGTGCGGCCCTCCAGGCCGCCGGCAGGAAGCGTCTCAAAACTCCGGCGGTGGAAGGCGTTGTCCAGGGCGGTGATGGGCTGGCGTTCCCGCCAGGTCTGTTCCAGCAGATCCACAAAGCCGGTCCTGTCCCCTGTCCCGGCGATCAGGTCCACCCCCAGACGGCCTACGTCCTCCGGGTGGGTCTGGGGGTAGCAGCCGCATACGGCGATGATCCCGTCGGGAGCCGTCTTGCGGGCCCGCCGGATGACCTGACGGGACTTCTTATCGCTTACCGCCGTAACGGTACAGGTGTTGATGACATAGGCGTCCGCCTCTCCCTCGAAAGGGACCAGAGTATGCCCCCGCCGGACAGCTAGCTGCTCCAGGGCCTGGGTCTCATACTGATTCACCTTGCAGCCCAAGGTATAAAATGCGATCTTCATAACACAGTCACCCTCAAACCTCCATGGGTCCTTGTGGGGAGGAGGCCGCTCCCGGCTCCTCCAGATCCTCTGGACGCAGCTCCATCAGCTGCTCCCGGGTGGGGGCCTCCAGCCGGGCCACCCGGTCAGACTGCCGGGCCACCGCCTGTTCAAACAGGTTGCGCACATCCCGGGCGTTGCCGAAATTCTCGTCCCGGCCCTCATAGAGGACCATCAGCTCCCGGCGGGCCAGGGACTCCCCCTCCGGCGTGAGGACGTAGCCGTTTTTGGCGCACATGGACTGGAGGATGGTGAACAGCTGGGCCCCGTCATAGTCCTCAAAGTAGAAATATTTGTTGAAGCGGGATTCCAGCCCAGGGTTGGAATGGATGAACTTCTCCATCAGCTGGGAATAGCCCGCCACGATGACCACCAGGTCCTTCCGGTGGTCCTCCATATTTTTCAGCAGGACCTCCACCGCTTCCCGCCCAAAGTCGTTCCCGTTGTCCTGGTTCACCAGGGCGTAGGCCTCGTCGATGAACAGCACGCCGCCAATGGCCTTCTGAATGACCTCCTGAGTTTTCAGGGCGGTCTGCCCTACGAAGCCGGCCACCAGACCGGAGCGGTCCACCTCCACCAGCTGGCCCTTGGGCAGCACGCCGATGGCGTGGTACAGTCTGGCCAGAAGGCGGGCCACCGTGGTCTTGCCCGTACCCGGATTGCCCAGGAATACCAGGTGCAGGGACATGGGGGGGACGGGCAGGCCGGCCTCCTCCCGGAGGCGGCGCACCTTCACCAGATTGATCAGGCTTTTCACATCCCGCTTGACCTGCTCCAGGCCGCACAGCCCGTCCAGCTCGGCCAGCAGCTCCTCCAGAGATGGCTCCGGTGCAGGGAGGGGCTCCTCCTTTTCTGATGCCGGGGACGCCTCTGCCGGGGACTGGGTGGGAGGGGGGACCCGGGTCACGAACTCGTCGGCCTTCAGCGCCGGACGGTCGCCGCTGAGGCCGTCCTGCCCGCACAGGGCAAGCAGCGTGTCGGAGCAGGCGTTGACGAAGCCTGCCTCCGCCTCACTGACCACTCCGTCCACCGCGGCGAAAAGCAGGAGAAGCAGAGTCAGCTGGTCGATGAAGCGCCGGGCCAGCGTGGTCCCCTTCCGCCGGTCGTAATCCCGCAGGGCGGCAAAAAAGGCGGGGGGCTGGAACAGGTCATAGTCGGCCACGCCAGTGGCTACCTCCCAGTACAGGGCGGAGGGAGCGGGGCCGGTCCCGGAGTAGATGGCGTTATAAAATTCCACGTGCCGGGGGGTGATGCCCACGGCGTTGTCCGCCTGCCAGACACCCAGGGCACAGCGGCGGAAATAGCCGTCTGCCTCCCGGCTGAATGCCATGCGCAGGGTGGGATCCGGGATCCACCGGCGAAAGGCGCCCACCACTTCCTGATACTGCCGGTGGGCCGCGGCGGCGGTCACGCTCTCCTTCATGGGTATGTCCTCCCTTTCCCCGGCCATGGAGCGTCAGAGCGCGCGGCCGGTCCAGACGCTCCCATTATAAAAGAAACTCCGGCCCCGGTCAAGGCGGCATTCCGGTGGACGGCCTCCCTTTGGCATACCGGCAGGATGGACGAAGGGAAAGGGAGGAAAAATTGTGAACTTTCTGTTATTTTGCCTTTTTCCGTTGACGGAGCAGGGGAATCCCTGTAAAATAAACACTGAGACCACATAGGCTTTGTGGCCATTTTCCTGTTTTAGGAGGGACTCCAAATTATGGCGACCAAGAAAGCACCGCCCCGTCGGAATACCGACGTGATCCGCTGTGAGAACTGTGGAGAGGAATACTCCACTACCTATAAACGCTGCCCATTCTGCGATGAACGTCCCGGCAGCCGGGGACGCACCCCGGCAGGAGGCCGCCGGGTCTCCGGAGGCCGGAGCCGCAGGCCAAATCCCATGCAGATCGCCGGGCTGGTGATCTCTCTGGCTCTGATCATCACCGCGGTGGTGATCGTGTTTACCAGCCTGGCTCCCATGATCTTCCACAAAACTCCCTCGGGAGACAGCTCGGGCTCCGGGCAGTCCTCCTCCGGCCAGAGCATCCAGGATCCGGAGATCACCCTGAACGTCCTGACTCTCAGCCGCACGCAGCTCTCACTCCAGGCCGGCGAGCCGTTCCAGCTCTCCGTCACCACCGACCCGGCGGACGCCCAGGTCGCAGTGGAGTGGACCAGCAGCGACGAGCAGATCGCCACCGTGGACCAGTACGGCAACATCACCAATGTGTATAAGGGCAAGGACGAGGTCCCCGTGACCATCGTGGCCTCCGCCGGCGGCCTGACGGCGGCCTGCACCGTCCGGTGTACTGGGGATGGGACCGGAGAAAATATTGATCCCACCGGGACAACCTCCCCTGAAGGCGGAGATACATCCTCCGGCACCGTCACCTCCGGGACACTGGCTCCCAACACGGACGCCGTGATCACCGGCGCCTCCGGAGGCTTGAATATCCGCTCCGGTCCGGGGACGAACTATGATCCCAAGGCCAGCACCACCGACGGCGCCACGGTCACAGTTCTGGAGGACGCGGGCAACGGCTGGTGTAAGATCAAGTATGCCACCGGCGGCGGAGCCTATGATGAGGGCTACGTCATGTTCAAATACCTCACGGCCAGCAAGTGAATCCTGAACGGATGGAACGGCGGAGGGCCCGGACCGGCAATCGGCGGTCCGGGCCCTCCGCGCACTGAGTGGACGCGGAAAAGCCTTGATATTCCAAGATTTTCTGCAAAAGATTCGGTTTTTTCATCGGCTGTGGAAAATGTTTCTGTCTCTGCCGGAGCACCTCGTTGGCTTTGGTAAATGCGACAAAATAAATTCTCAAAAACTGTTTATTTTGCCAGTGTCCAACCCCTTGCTTCTCGCCCTGAAAAACGATATAATTTGAGAAGTACATAACCAGTTCGCTTGGAAAATATACGCCGCAACAAGAGGGGGCGTCCCCTGTGTTGCGATTTTTCTGGTCATCATTTGTTAATTTTCTAACGAAACTGTCTATGTTCCGTCAAATCGGCGAGATTTGACGCTCCCAAATCGTTTTTTTAGGAGGAAACACAATGAAGGTTGCAATTTTCGGCGCCGGCACCATGGGCCGCGGCATCGCGCAGGTTTTCGCCGCCAACGGCCATACTGCTTTGATGTATGCCAGCAGCGTCGCCTCCGCCCAGCGGCACAAGGAGCAGCTGGACGCGTCTTTGCAGAAGCGGGTGGCTAAGGGCAAGATGCCCCAGGGCGCCAAGGACGCTCTGATGGCCAATGTTTGGGTGGAGGAAGAATCCGCCGCTGCGGACGCCGATCTGGTGGTCGAGTGTATCGCGGAGGAGATGGGTCCCAAGAAGGAACTGTTCCGCCGCCTGGATGAGCTGTGCAAGCCGGAGACGGTTTTTGCTTCCAACACTTCCTCCCTGTCCATCACAGAGATGGGCCACGGGCTGAAGCACCCCCTCATCGGGATGCACTTCTTCAACCCCGTGCCCAGCATGAAGCTCATCGAGGTCATCCGGGGTGTGAACACGCCTCAGGAGACCTTTGACTTCGTGTACAAGCTGGCTCAGGATATTGGCAAGGATCCCGTCGAGGTGGCCGAGGCCCCCGGCTTTGTGGTCAACAAGCTGCTGATCCCCATGATCAACGACGCCATCGGCCTGGTGGAGTCCGGCACCGCCTCTGTGGAGGACATCGACAAGTCCATGCGCCTGGGCGCCAACCACCCCATGGGCCCCCTGGCTCTGGGCGACTTTATCGGCCTGGACATCTGTCTGGCCATTATGAACACCCTGTACAATGAGACAGGCGACTCTAAGTATCGTCCTGCCCTGCTGCTGAAGAAGATGGTCCGCGGTGGTCTGCTGGGCGTCAAATCCGGCAAGGGGTTTTACGATTATTCCAAGAAGTAAAAATTTTAGGAGGACTGGAAAATGGATTTTCATCTGACTAGAGAGCAAGAGATGGTCCGCAAAATGTACCGTGAGTTTGCGGAAAACGAGGTCAAGCCTCTGGCCGAGGAGCTCGATGAGGAAGAGCGCTTCCCCATGGAGACCGTCGAAAAGATGGGCAAGCTGGGCATGATGGGCATTTACTTCCCCAAGAAGTACGGCGGAGCCGGCGGCGATGTGCTGTCCTACGCCATGTGCGTTGAGGAACTGTCCAAGGTGTGCGGCACTACCGGCGTTATCGTCTCCGCTCACACCTCCCTGTGCTGCGCCCCCATCTATGAGCACGGCACTGAGGAGCAGAAAATGAAGTATCTGCCTGACCTGCTGTCCGGCAAGAAGATCGGCGCCTTCGGCCTGACTGAGCCCAACGCCGGCACCGACGCTTCCGGCCAGCAGACCACCGCCGTGAAGAACGAGAACGGCGACTATGTGCTCAACGGCTCCAAGTGCTTCATCACCAACGGCACCGTGGCCGGCACCATCGTCGTCTTTGCCATGACCGACCAGAAGGCCGGCAACCACGGCATCTCCGCCTTCATCGTGGAGAGCACCTTCCCCGGCTTCTCCGTTGGTAAGAAGGAGAAGAAGATGGGTATCCGCGGCTCCTCCACCTGCGACCTGATCTTCGAGGACTGCATCGTGCCCAAGGAGAACCTGCTGGGCAAGGAGGGCCAGGGCTTCAAGATCGCCATGCAGACCCTGGACGGCGGCCGTATCGGCATCGCCGCGCAGGCCCTGGGCCTGGGCGAGGGCGCCATTGACGAGGCTGTCAAGTATACTCAGGAGCGCGTCCAGTTCAAGAAGCGTCTGTCTCAGTTCCAGAACACTCAGTTCCAGCTGGCCGATATGCACACCCGGATGCAGGCTGCACAGTACTTGGTGTACGCTGCTGCCATGAAGAAGGAGAAGCACGAGCCTTACGGCGTGGACGCCGCCATGGCGAAGCTGTTCGCTGCCGAGTCCGCCTCTGACGTGACCCGCCGCGCTGTCCAGCTGTTCGGCGGTTACGGCTACACCCGTGAGTATCCCGTGGAGCGCATGATGCGTGACGCCAAGATCACTGAGATCTATGAGGGTACTTCCGAGGTCCAGCGCATGGTCATCTCCCGTGCTCTGGGTGTGAAATAAGATAGGAGGCAGATGGAAATGAAAATCATTGTTTGTGTCAAGCAGGTCCCCGATACCTCTGGTAAGGTGGCCGTGAATCCCGATGGTACTCTGAACCGCGCCTCCATGGCTACCATCACCAACCCCGATGACCTGAACGCCGTCGAGGCCGCTCTGACCCTGAAGGAGCAGACCGGCGCCGAGGTCGTGGTCGTCTCCATGGGCCCCCCTCCTGCCGAGGGTATGCTGCGTGAGGTCATCGCCCGCGGTGCTGACCGCGCCGTTCTGGTTTCCGCCCGTGAGTTCGGCGGTTCCGACACCTATGCCACCTCTCAGATCCTGGCTGCCGCCATCAACAAGATCGGCGTGGGCGAGGAGGACATCGTGATGTGCGGCCGTCAGGCCATCGACGGTGACACCGCTCAGGTCGGTCCCCAGATCGCTGAGAAGCTGGGCCTGCCCCAGGTCTCCTATGCTGCTGAGATCACCAAGGAGGGCCGCACCCTCACCATCAAGCGTATGCTGGAGGACGGCTACATGACCATCAAGGTCAATACCCCCTGCCTGATCACCTGCATCAAGGAGCTGAACGCTCCCCGTTACATGAGCGTGGGCGGCATCTTCGAGTGCTATGAGAAGCCCTATGAGGTCTTTGATTACAACACTCTGAAGGACGATCCCCTGATCGACCCCACCACCATCGGTCTGAAGGGCTCCCCCACCAACATCTTTAAGTCCTTCACGCCTCCCCAGAAGGGTGCCGGCATGATGCTGGAAGGCGCCGACAAAGACACCTGCGACAAGCTGGCCGGCATTCTGGCTGCCAAGCATTTGATCTGATAGAAGGGAGAACGGAAGAATATGTCTACTTTTAACAGTGCTGATATCGCTGCCTTCAATGGCGGCGTGTGGGTATTCTGCGAGCAGCGTCAGGGCACCATGATGCCCACCTCCTTCGAGCTGATCTCCGAGGGCCGCAAGCTGGCCGACGAGCTGGGGACCAAGCTGTACGGCATCCTGCTGGGCCACAACATCGAGGGCATCGCCAAGGAGCTGGGCGGCTACGGTGCTGACGGCGTGTATGTCTGCGACCACCCCCTGCTGGAGAACTACACCACCGACGGCTACACCAAGGTGATCTGCGACACCATCATGGAGTACAAGCCTGAGGTCATGCTGATTGGCGCCACCAACATCGGCCGCGATCTGGGCCCCCGCTGCGCCGCCCGTCTGCACACCGGTCTGTGCGCCGACTGTACCCACCTGGACATCGACGTGCCCAAGTACAAGCAGTTCCTGCGTGAGTCCTCCACTCTGGCCCCCGCGATGATCGACGGGATCCCCGAGGAGGACCGCAACCTGAAGATGACCCGTCCCGCCTTCGGCGGCCACCTGATGGCTACCATCATCTGCCCCCGCTTCCGTCCCGCCATGGCCACCGTGCGCCCCGGCGTGATGAAGAAGGCTGAGTTTGACCAGGCTAAGGCTGACGCCTGCGAGCTGATCAAGCCCAACATCGCTCTGACTGAGAACGACATGGAGACCCAGGTGGTCGAGGTGGTCAAGGCCGCCAAGAAGCTGGTCGATCTGATCGGCGCCGACGTGGTCGTCTCCGTGGGCCGTGGTATCTCCAAGGACGTCCAGGGCGGCATCAAGCTGGCCGAGGAGCTGGCTGAGGAGCTGGGCGGCGTCGTCGGCGGCTCCCGTGCCACCATCGACTCTGGCTGGCTGTCCGCCGACCATCAGGTCGGTCAGACCGGCAAGACCGTTCACCCCAAGATCTACGTTGCTCTGGGCATCTCCGGCGCCATCCAGCACAAGGCCGGTATGCAGGACTCCGAGTGCATCATCGCGGTGAACAAGAGCGAGACCGCTCCCATCTTCGAGATCGCTGACTACGGCATCTGCGGCGACCTGTTCAAGGTCACCCCCATGCTGATCGAGGCCATCAAGGCTGCCAAGGCTGCCAAGTAAGAATTGCCGCCTGTTCTGGCATCAACCCCCTGCTCCCACATGGGAGCAGGGGGTTTTGTTTGGGAGCGCGGGGGAGAAGCGAACCGGCGTCCAGAGAAGAAATTCTCCGGACGCCGGTTTCTGCATCAAAAAACCGGCCTGAAGCTCAGGCCGGGGAAAGTTTGGTCTGCCACCCGGAGCAGACCGATGTCCGGGCCGGGTAGCAGTGAAGCGCGAAAGCGCCAAAATGTCAGGTGGACCGGACCCTGTGTGGGACCGGAACCTGCGGGGCCCCGGTGTGCGGGACCGGGGAGCCCGATGGGGGATCTGGAGGAGATCTCCAATCAGAAAAGGGGGAAAACATTGTGGATCCTTGATCCGAGTATAGAATACCACACTGGGCGGAAAAGTTATCACGAAATTTCGGCTAAAGCGTGAACAATTTGTAAATCCGCCGCAGAGATATGTTCTTCACGGGAGGAACAGCGGAGGGAGAAAGAAGCAGCCCCGGGGCCAGAGATCCCGGGGCTGCTGATCTGCATTTTTGTTGGCTGGTATAAATGATGTCAGGCCAGGATACCCAGATCGGTCCACAGGTCATTGTACAGGGTGCGGGTGGCCGCGGGGCGGACCAAATAGGACTCACAGTTCTTCAGAACCTCCTGGGGGGCGGCCATGATCTCATAGAGCTCAGGGTCCAGCTCCTCGCCGTAGGTCTCCTCATAGTAGTCGGGATAGCGCTCCAGAGCCTCCTTGTTGGGAGAGGCATACCAGATATAATCCATGTTTTTCAGAGAGGCGTCTGTGGAGCAGAGGAAGTTGATCCACTCCTCGGCCTCGTCCTTGTTTTCCGCATCCTTCAACACACACATGGCATCCACAAACCAGTTGGAGCCCTCCTCGGGGACCACATACTTCAGGTCGGGGTTGGTCTCCAGCATGGTGAGATAGTCGCCGGCATAGTAGGCGGAGATGGCGGCCTCGCCGGTCTCCATCTTGTCGAATACCTCATCCATGACGAAAGCCTGGTAGACGCCGGCCTTCTTGGCCTGGGCCAGAAGGTCATAGGCGGCCTGCAGCTCCTCCTCACTGTCCGTGTTCACCGAGTGGTTCAGGTCCATCAGGGCGATGCCCAGGGCGTCCCTGGAGTTGTTGATCATCAGGACCTGGTCGGCATACTGAGGATCAAACATGGCGTCCCAGCTGGTGATAGGCTCATCTATCATGGCGCTGTTGTAAATGATGCCCAGGGTGCCCCAGGTGTATGGGACCGTGTACTTGTTCTCCGGATCGTAGGACAGATTTTTGAACCGGTCGTCAATGAGGGAAAAGTTGGGGATGTTGTCATAATCCAGTTCAGCCAGCATCCCCTCCTCGATCAGCTGGGAGATCATATAGTCAGAGGGGACCACTACGTCATAGTTGGCGCCGCCCAGAGTCAGCATGGAGTAGAGCTCCTCGTTGCTGGGGACGGTCTGGTAGTTGACTTCGATCCCGGTCTCATGCTCGAATTCGTCGATCAGGCTCTCATCGATATATTCGCCCCAGCTGCACACATTGACCACGCGCTTTTCGGAGCCGCCGGAGCCGGCAGGATCATTGCCGCCGGAGCAGCCGGCCAACAGACCGGCAGAGAGGACGAGAGCCAGAGTCAGGGAAAGTGTTTTTTTCAATGTATCATTCCTCCTGTGGTGTTCAGAATTTTATTTTTACAGTGGCAGCACCGTAAAAATCAGGTGCGGCGCTGTTTGGCGGCGGCACGCTCCTGGCGGGCCTCCCGCACGTTGATGATCACAAGAAGGACCAGAACGGTGATAAACAACAGAGTGGATACTGCGTTGACCTCCGGGCTGATGCGCTTCTTGGTCATGGCGTAGATACGCATGGCCAGGTTTGCGGTGCTGGAGCCGGCGGTAAAGTAGCTGATGACGAAGTCGTCCACCGACATGGTGAAAGCGATGAGCAGGCCGTTGATGATGCCGGGCTTGATCTCCGGGACGACCACCTTCCAGAAGGCCTGCATCCAGGTGCAACCCAGATCTTGGGCTGCGTCCACCAGATTCTTGTCCATCTGGCGCAGCTTGGGCATGATGGACAGGATCACATAGGGGATATTGAAGGTGATGTGGGCGATGAGCATGGTGCCGAAGCCGAGGTACAGCTGCTCCGGCAGATGGAGCCCAAAGGAGCCGTTGGCCCAGTGGGCGAAATCGCCCCAAAGATTGAAGAAGGCCACAAAGAACAGGCAGAGGGAGACGCCGGTGACGATCTCTGCGTTGACCATGGGGATGTTGTTCACCGTCATCAGCGGGGTGCGCCAGCGCTTCTTCATGTTGTAGAAGCCAATGGCGGCAAAGGTGCCCGCGATGGTGGCGATGACTGCCGCCAGCACAGAGACGGCCAGGGTGGTATACAGGGCATCCAGGATCATCTGATCCCGGAACAGCTTGCTGTACCAGTCCAGGGTGAAGCCGGCCCACACCGAGCGGCTTTTGGAGTCATTGAAGGAAAAGACAATGAGCACAAAGATAGGGGCGTAAAGGAAAAGAAAGATCAGTCCGGTCATCAGGCGGCTGAACAGAGAAGGTTTCCGGCTCATAGCATCACCGCCTGTTCTTCACCCTCGCCGAAGCGGTTCATCACGGTCATACAGACTACCACCACCAGCATCATCACCAGGGCGACGGCGGAACCCAGCTGGGGGTTATAGGCCGCGCCCTTGAACTGCATCTCGATGAGGTTGCCCAGCAGCAACTGCTTGCCGCCTCCCAGCAGCTGGGAGATGGCAAAGGTGGAGACCGCGGGGACAAACACCATGGTGATGCCGGAGAGCACTCCGGGAAGAGACAGGGGCAGGGTGACCCGGCGGAACACGGTGGCCGAGTCGGCCCCCAGATCCCGGGCGGCCTCGATGAGCCGGTGGTCCAGCTTGACGATCACCGAGTAGATGGGCAGGATCATAAAGGGCAGGAAGTTGTAGACCATGCCCAGCACCACAGCCCCCTGGGTGTTGATCATTTTAAAATATTCCAGATCTGTGCCGAATATGCCGTTGATCAGGTCAAACAGGCCGATGGCGCCGAAGAACCGGTTCAGCAGTCCGGTATTCTCCAGAATGGACATCCAGGCATAGGTCCGCAGCAGAAAGTTCATCCACATGGGCAGCATAATGAGCATCATGGCCGCGCGCTGGAAGCGGGGGCCCTCCCGGGCCAGGAAGCAGGAGACAGGGTACCCCAGCAGCAGACAGATGGCGGTGGCGATGAAGGCCAGCTTGAAGGAGCGGGTGAACACCACCATATAGTCGCCGATCCGGGAGAAGTTTTCCAGTGTAAAGCCGCCGCTGGCAGAGGAGAAGGCGTAGACGACAATCATCAGAATGGGGATGACCACAAAGACGGCCATCCAAAGCACATAGGGGGCGGAGAACAGGGCCAGCTTATTCTTCTTCATGTTCCGCCTCCTGATCCTCCGCCTCGGGATCGTAGTCGGCGTCGCTGATCTCCTCATACTCCTCACTGTAAGAGGAGTAGTCCCCGAACATTCCGGAGTAATGGCTCTTTTTCATCACATGGATGCCGTCGGGATCGATCTTGATCCCGATGCGGGAGCCCACAGGGGACAGATCGGTGGTCTGGATCAGCCATTTGAAGCCGTAAAAGTCCACGATGATGTCGTACTGCATCCCCTTGAAGGTGACAGAGGTGACGGTGCCCTTCAGCTGGCCCTGTCCCTCAGGGACGATGTCCACATCCTCCGGACGGATGACCACATCCACCGGCTCATCCTGGGCGAAGCCCTTGTCCAGGCACTGGAACCGGCGGTTGAAGATCTCCACCACGCCGTCGGCCCGCATGATGCCGTCGATGATGTTGGACTCGCCGATAAAGTCAGCCACAAAGGCGTTCTTGGGCTCATTATAAATGTCCTCAGGGGTGCCGATCTGCTGGATCTTTCCCTCATCCATGACCACCACGGTGTCGGACATGGCCAGGGCCTCCTCCTGGTCGTGGGTGACGTAGATGAAGGTGATGCCCATGGCCTGCTGGATGCGCTTGAGTTCGATCTGCATATCCTTGCGCAGACGCAGATCCAGTGCGCCCAGAGGCTCGTCCAGCAGCAGGACCTTGGGCCGGTTGACCAGAGCCCGGGCGATGGCGACCCGTTGCTGCTGGCCGCCGGACAGAGAGGAGACGGAGCGCTTCTCAAAGCCCTTCAGGTTGACCACGTGCAGCATCTCCAGAACCCGCTCCTGGATCTCGGACTCCGGGACCTTGATCTTCCGGCGGGTCTCCGGATCGACTTTGGGAATACGCAGGCCAAAGGCGATATTTTCAAAGACATTGAGATGGGGGAAAAGGGCGTACCGCTGGAATACGGTGTTGATAGCCCGCTTGTGGGGCGGAATATCATTGATCCTCACGCCATCAAAAAAAATGTCCCCCTGTGTGGGCGTCTGAAAACCGCCGATGATACGGAGCGTGGTGGTTTTGCCGCACCCACTGGGACCCAGCAGCGTGAGGAATTCCTGATCGTTGATGTATAGATTGATGTTGTCCAGCACGACCTCGCCGTCAAACGCCATGGTGCAGTTGGCCAGACGGATCAGCTCTTTCGGCATAGATCCTCCCCCATTTCTGTTCAATAAAAGATGTCAGCTCCCTCGGTTTAGTTCCCGCCGGAGTCCGCCCTGGAGGGACAGAGGACTGCCTGTGCGGGGATTCACGGATAGCGCAATCAACTATATCTGTTTACCTTAGAAATGTCAATGGATTTTGTCGAAAATATAGGGGAAATTTTGCGGGGCAAACAGGGAGAAAACGCCTGACAGGACAGGGAAAAATGCCGGGGGGCTATCCCTGTGTCCGCGGCAGGGAGAAACCGGGAAAATACTCCTGTACAAAATCCACCTCCTCCACCTGCCAGCTGCGGCCGTTGAGGGGCTCCAGGGGGCCGGCGTCGGTGGTAAAGCAGAAGGAGAGCCGATAGGAGTACAGAGCCTGTCCGTGGCGGCCATATCTCCGGTTGTCCCGCTCGCTGCCGTATTTTCCGTCCCCAAGCAGGGGATGGCCGGCGGCGGAGAACTGGGCGCGGATCTGATGGGTGCGGCCGGTGATCAGCTGGCACTCAACCAGAGAAAGGCCGTTCCGGACGGCCAAGGTGCGGTATAGGGTGACGGCGGTCTTGGCCCCCGGGACGGGCTTGGAACGGACATAGACCTGCTTTTTCACCTCATCCTTCCAGAGATAGCCCTCCAGCTTCCCCTCCCGCTGAGGCATCGTCCCGTGGATCACGCAGAGATAGCGCTTTTCCAGCTCCCGGTCCTTGATCTTCTGGTTCATCACCCGCAGTCCCTCGGCGGTCTTGGCGGCGATGACGATGCCGCCGGTGTTCCGGTCAATGCGGTTGCACAGGGCGGGGGCGAAGGAGTTCTCCCAATAGGGGGACCACTCTTTTTTCTGATAGAGGTAGGCCTGGATGTGGGTGAGCAGAGTGTTGACCCGCTCGCTCTCATCTGGGTGGACCACCAGGCCGGGGCGCTTGTCAACCAGAAGGATGTGTTCATCCTCATATAAAATATTCAGCTTGGGCTGGTAGAGGGAGAGAAAGGCGTTCTCCGGCGTGGGGCGGTCGAAAAACTCATCATTGATATATAATTGAAGAAGGTCGCCCACGGCCAGACGCACATCCCGCTTGGAGCCCTTTCCGTTGACCTTGACCCGCTTGAGCCGGATGTACTTCTGAGCCAGAGGGGCGGGGAGCAGGGGGAGTGTCTTGGCCAGCCAGCGGTCCAGCCGCTGGCCGGCGTCGTTCTTTCCAATGGTGAATTCTTTCATGGCGCACCGATCCTTTTGTCTGATTTGAGCATTCTACTGCAATTCCAGCATAAAAAAATATATTTGTCAACTATAAAAAAAGGTTTGACATTTCTCCGGAGAATCAGTATAATATCTTCCGTACCATTATGCGAGTAAGGGGTCTGTATCCCCGGAGGAGGGTAACCGATGCGGCTGGATCTGCGAGATGTCATCCATAAGCCAGACGCGGAAAAGCCCTTCCGGTATCAGCTGGACCTGTCCCAGCTGGACTTTTATGGGAGAAAGCCGATTACCCGGCCTGTTGTGGCAGAGGGCAGCGTGAGTAACCACGCGGGCGCCTTGGTGCTGAACGGAACGGCCCGCTCGGAGTTGGATCTGGTCTGTGACCGCTGTGGGAAAGAATTTTCCCGGGAGAAGGTCGTCCCGCTGGATAGTCTGCTGGCTGAGGAGCTGGAGAACGAGGACAGTGAGGACGAGATTTTTCTGCTGGACGGAAACGAGCTGGATCTGGACGAGGTGGTCACCACGGCCTTCGTCCTCGCAATGGATACAACGAACCTTTGCTCAGAAGACTGCAAAGGGCTGTGTGCCAAGTGCGGTGCCGATCTGAACCTCGGCCCCTGCGGGTGCAGACCTGAAGTGGATCCACGATTGGCGGCGCTTGCGCAGCTGTTGGATGATGAAACTGAGTAGTCCAAACGTGCTGATGACAGCACATTAACCGAAGGAGGTGTCACCAATGGCGGTTCCTAAGAGAAAAGTGTCCAAGGCCCGGCGCGATAAGCGGCGCAGCTCCCACTGGAAGCTGGAGACTCCCGGTATCGTGACCTGCCCCAAGTGCGGTGCCTATCGGCTGCCTCACCGGATGTGCAAAAATTGCCTGACCTACAACGGCCGTTCCTTCGGCCAGGTTGAGGCCCAGTGATTTGCGGGAAGAAAGACTGCTGTGCTGCACAGCGGTCTTTTTTCATGCCTATTCCGGGGCGTTCGTCACAAAATACTGGACTTTTCTCCCAGTTGGCGTTATACTATGACGAATTGAACTGGTTCCGGATGCGTCCGGCGCGGCAGGGAGGCCCCATGTATCAGCTGCTTTGGATCTTTTTCATCTACGCCTTTCTGGGGTGGTGCACGGAAGTGAGCTATGCCGCCCTCAAGACCGGCCGCTTCGTCAACCGGGGCTTTCTCAACGGGCCGGTCTGCCCGGTCTATGGCTTCGGTGTGGTCATTGTACTGTGGGTGCTGGAACCTCTGCGGGGGAACCTGCTGCTGCTCTTCCTCGGGTCGGTGGCCCTGACCTCCCTGCTGGAGTGGCTGACCGGCTTTGTGCTGGAGCGGCTGTTTCATCAGCGGTGGTGGGACTACTCCCAGGAGCCCTTTAACCTTGGGGGATATATCTGCCTGCGCTTCTCCATCGCCTGGGGGCTGGCCTGCCTGTTTGTGGTCAAGCTGCTGCACCCCTCGGTCCTGTGGTGTGTCCGGGCGGTCCCACATCCCCTGGGAGTGGGGCTGCTGGGATTCTTTTCTGCGGTCATGGCGGTGGATCTGGCCGCCACGGTGCGCACCATTGCCCGGATGAACCGCCAGCTGAGCCAGCTGGATGAGCTGGCCTCCGGCATCAAGGAGATGTCCAACGAACTGGGGGCGAATCTGGCCGGCCGGGTGCTGGACGCCGCGGAGATCGGGGACGGCCTGCGGGCGGACCTCCAGGAGGAATTGGACGACCTGCGGGAGGTGCTGGCTGCCCGCAGAGCGGAGCTTCAGGATGGCCTGGAAGATGTGCGGGACGCCCTGGACGAGGCCAAGGACTCCCTGGCCCAGCGCAGATTCCAGCTCCGGATGGATCAGGCGGAGTGGCTGGAGCAGCGGGAGCAGGAGCTGCGGGAGTTGCGGGCCCGGCTGGATGAGGCCAGACAGAGCCGCATCTTCGGGCAGCGGCGTCTGCTGCGGGCGTTTCCGGGGATGCGGTCTACTGCCCACCAGCCTGCCCTGGAGCGTCTGCGCCGCCGGCTGGAGCGCCGGGGAAATTGAGAATTGCTTTTTTCGTTATGACGTGATAGCATAATGATCATCAGATCTTCCCAGGGACGGCCCGGAGCGACCGGACGGAGACGGGAGAGAAGCCAGAGATAAAGGGGAGAAGGATATGGAAGAACTGCTGGACCTGAAGCGGCGCCTGGAGCAGGAGCGCCCGGCCGATTGGCGGGAGCTGCCGGACATCGCCCTGTATATGGATCAGATCATCTCCTATCTGCCCCGCCAGCTGATCCACTTTGACGACAGCGAGGCCCTGACCTCCGCCATGGTGAACAACTATATCAAGGAGGGGCTGGTGCCCCGGGCGGCGGGAAAGCGGTACGGCCCCATCCACTTGGGATACCTGACGGCGGTGTGCGCCCTGAAAAAAGTACTGTCCGTCCGGGATATGGGCATCCTCATCGCGGCGGGAGAGGCGCGGGACAAGACGCCAGAGGAGCTGTACCAGTACTTCTGCGCGGCCCTGGACCGGGCGCTCACAGATACAGCGGCCTCCATTGACCCAGACGCCCAGCGGGAGGACCTGGCCCGGATGGCCCTGGACTTGGCGCTGCGCAGCTACGCCGCCCAGCTGGCCTGTGCCCGGCTGCTGGACATTCTCCAGCCCCCGGAGGAGGAGCACCGGGGCAAGGGGAAAAAGTGATGGGACGCGCTCTGCCTCCGGCGGAGCGCAGGCCCTTTGATATGACCGATACGATCAAGGAGGTTGTGCAATGCCTGATTATGTGATCCTGACCGATTCCTCCGCCGACCTGAGCGCGGAGATGGTCCGGGAGGCCGGTGTGGCCGTCCTGCCCCTGAGCGTTGCCATCCAGGGGGAGACCTATCAGAACACTCCGGACAACCGGGAGATGGACCCGGCACTGTTTTACGATATGCTCCGGGCGGGGGAGCTGGCTACCACCTCCGCCGTCAATGTGGCGGAATACACCGAGATGGTGGAGCCGCTGCTCCAGGCGGGGAAGGATGTGCTCATCCTGGCCTTCTCCTCCGGGCTGTCCACGACCTGTAATTCCGCCGAGGTGGCGGCGGAGGAGCTGCGGGAGCGGTATCCCCAGCGGAAGCTCTATGTGGTGGATACTCTGTGCGCCTCCCTGGGACAGGGCCTGCTGGTATGGCTGGCCGCCCGGGAGCAGAAGAAGGGACGCACCATTGAGGAGGTCCGGGACTGGGCGGAGGCCCATAAGCAGGCGGTGTGCCACCAGTTCACCGTCCAGGACCTGAAGTTCTTGAAGCGGGGCGGGCGGATCACGGCCACCACAGCTGTGCTGGGGTCCATGCTCCAGATCAAGCCGCTGCTCCATGTGGACCAGGAGGGGAAGCTGACCACCGTGGGGAAGGCCCGGGGCCGCCATGCGTCCCTGAAGGCTCTGGTGGACCAAATGGAAAAGACGGTGACAGAAGAGGGACGGGAGACCGTGTTCATCAGCCACGGGGACTGCCGCGGGGACGCGGACAAGGTGGCGGAGATGGTGCGGGAGCGTTTCGGGACCCAGGAGATTCACATCAACTATATTGGACCGGTCATCGGAGCTCACTCCGGGCCGGGGACGCTGGCCCTGTTCTATCTGGGAACGGAGCGCTGAGCATTACTATGACATGGGAAGGAATCGTGCTATGGATGAGATCAAGTGGCTGGAGGTGGCCATCAACACCACTCCGGAGCGGCTGGATGAGATCACGGCCAAGCTGACTGCGGCGGGGATGACCGGGCTGGTCATTGAGGACGAGGCGGAGTTCCAGCAGTTCCTGGAGCAGAACCGGCAGTACTGGGACTATGTGGACCAGGAGCTGATGGAGCGGATGCGGGGGGTCACCCGGGTGAAGTTCTACGTCACCGACGACGCGGACGGCCGGGCCCAGCTGGAGCAGTACACCCGGGGCCTGGAGTGTGAGTACACCACCCGGACCCTGGTGGACAACGACTGGGCGTACAGCTGGCAGAAATACTATAAGCCGCTGTCTATCGGAGAGCGCCTCTATGTGGTCCCCCAGTGGGAGCGGGAGGAGCCGGTCCCACAGGGGCGGGTCCCCTTCTATCTGAACCCGGGGCTCACCTTCGGGACAGGGTCCCACGCCTCCACCCAGCTGTGCCTGGAGGGGGTGGAGGCCCACACTCGGAAGGGCGACCGGGTTCTGGACCTGGGCTGCGGCAGCGGGATCCTGTCCATCGCGGCCCTGGTGCTGGGGGCGGAGCGGGCCTCCGCGGTGGACATCGACCCCAAGGCGGTGGATGTGGCCTATGAGAACGCCGCCCTCAACGGGATCGGGAAGGACCGCTATACCGTCCGGGCGGGGGATGTGCTCACCGACCGGGCCCTGGCGGCGGAGCTGGCCCAAGAGCGGTACCAGCTGGTGCTGGCCAACATTGTGGCCGATGTGATCATCCCCCTGGCGCCCCAGGTGCCCGGCCTGCTGGCTGAGGGCGGGGTGTTCCTCTGTTCCGGCATCCTCGACAGCAGGGCCCACGAGGTGGAGGCGGCTCTGACCCGCAGCGGACTGCGGGTGACCCGGAAGCGGGAGCGGAACGGCTGGGCCGCGCTGGAGGCAGTCCTGGCCTGAATGGAAAAACAGCATGAAACGGGCGGAGTCGGCGGCTCCGCCCGTTCTGTCTGCGAGCCTGGTTGACGGCGGCGGGAAAGTGGGACATAATAGAGAAAAAGCTAAACTGGCGGGAGGAAGGAAATATGGAGTTTTATGGTACGCTTGGAGGCGCCTGCTGGGAGCGGGAGACGCTGGAGGCGCTGTTCCGGACAGGGATGACAGGTGCGCGGCTGAACCTGTCCCACACCACACTGGAGGCGTGCGCCCCCCTGCTGGAGGAGCGGTTTTGGCCCGCAGCCCGGCAGGCGGGGGTGGAGGCCCGGCTGATCGTGGATCTCCAGGGCCCGGAGCTGCGGGTGGGGACACTGAAGGAGCCGGTCAGCATGGATGAGGGGACGGAGGTCCTGCTGGGTGCGGGAGGGATCCCTGTGCCTGCCGCCGCGGTGGCGGCTGCCCGGGCGGGGGATGAGATCTCTCTGGACGACAGCGCGCTGCTGCTGACAGTGGCCGAGCGGCGCGCGGACGCCCTGCTGTGCCGGGTGGAACGGGGCGGACTGCTCAAGAGCAGGAAGAGCCTGGCCATCCTGGGAGTCCAGCCGGACACCCCTGCCCTGACGGAGGAGGACCGGTGGAATCTGGACTGGGCGGCCCGGTGCGGAGTGACCGACGTGCTCCAGCCCTTCGTGCGGGGGGCGGAGGATCTGGCGGTGCTGCGAGGGGCCCTTGCGGAGCGCGGCCTGGAGCGGGTGCGGGTGATGGCGAAGATCGAGAACCAGCTGGGCATAGAGAAGCTGGACGAGATCATAGATGCATCCGATGTGATCTGTATTGCCCGGGGCGATCTGGGGAACAGTATGCCGCTGTGGGAGCTGCCCGCCGCGCAGAAGGGCATCGCCGCCCGGTGCCGGACGGCGGGGCGGTCCTTCTTTGTGGTGACCCAACTGCTGTGGTCTATGGAGCAGCGGGCGGTACCCACCCGGGCGGAGGTGTGCGATATCTACAACGCGGTGCTGGACGGCTCTGACGCCCTGATGCTGACCGGAGAGACTGCGGCGGGCCGTTATCCGGTGCAGGCGATGGAATATCTGGTGAAAACGGCCCGGAGCGCCCTGAGCACTGGGCGCGCGGGTTAGGAGGAGTAATAGAAATGAAGCAGATCTTATTTGTCAACGCGTGTATGCGTGGGCCGGAGCAGTCCCGCACCTGGCGGCTGAGCCAGGCGTTTCTGGCGGCCTGCCGGACCCGCTGGCCGGAGGCAGTGGTCAAGGAGCGGGACCTGACGGGCTGTGACCTGCCGGTGCTCACCGGGGCGCTGGCCCAGGAGCGGGACCGGAAGGCGGAGATGGATACCGCCGGCCCTATGTTCGAGCCGGCTCGGGAGATGGCCCAGGCCGATCTGGTGGTGATCGCCGCTCCGGACTGGGATATGACCTTCCCGGCGGCACTGAAGATCTACCTGGAGTGGACCTGCACCCTGGGGGTCACCTTCCACTACACCCGTGAAGGGGTCCAGGAGGGGCTGTGCCGGGCGGAGGAGCTGGTCTATATCACCACTGCCGGGGGCCCTCTGGAGGGGAAAAACTTCGGCTTCGACTATATAAGGGGGCTGGGGAAGATGTTCGGCATCCCGGCCGCTCACTGCCTGTCCGCCGAGGGGCTGGACGTCCGGGAAAATGACCCGGAGGCCATCCTGCGGGCGGCGGAGGACCGGGCTGCGGCGCTGGCGGAGAAGCTGAAAGGCTGAGAGACCGCCACGATAAGCTATGCTCCGGACCGGGGACCGCGCAGAGCCGCGGCCCCCGGTTTTCCTTGCCCGGTCCCGGGAAAGCTGATATACTATGGTCGATACGACTTGGCCGCGTACGGCGGAAAAGGGAGGATACCCACATGAAAAAGCTGATGGTTCTGGATGGCAACTCCATTGTCAACCGGGCCTTTTATGGGGTGAGCCAGAATCTCACCACCCGGACGGGACAGCCCACCAATGCGATCCTTGGGTTTTTGAATATTTTGAATAAGCTGCTGGACGAGGAGCAGCCGGATGCCCTGTGCGTCACCTTTGACCGAAAGGCCCCCACCTTCCGCCATCTGGCCTATGAGGGCTATAAGGCCCAGCGGAAGGGGATGCCTGATGAGCTGGCCAGCCAGATGCCTCTGCTGAAGAAGGTGCTGGCGGCCATGAACATCCCCATGTATGAGCTGGACGGCTGGGAGGCCGACGACCTCATCGGTACCATCTCCGTAAAGGACGCCGCCGCCGGCTGGGAGACTGTGATCGTCACCGGGGACAAGGACTCCCTCCAGCTGGTCACCGGCGCCACCACCGTCAAGCTGGTGTCCACCCGTATGGGCCGCACCACGACCAAGGATATGACCCCGGACGCTTTCCGGGAACAGTACGGCTTCGATCCCATCCACATCGTGGACCTGAAGGCCCTGATGGGGGACAGCTCCGACAATATCCCCGGGGTCAAGGGGGTGGGGGAAAAGACCGCCATGGCCCTGGTCCAGCGGTATCATTCCATCGACGCCCTGTATGCCGCCATGCCCGCCCCGGAGATGGCGCCCGGGACTCCGGCCAAGCCCGGTGTGGTGAAAAAGCTGGCAGAGGGGGAGGAGATGGCCCGGATGTCCTATGACCTGGCTACCATCCACACCGACGCCCCCATCGACTTTTCTCCGGAGCAGAATTTGAGACGGGGAGCAGACAACGACGCCCTGTATCAGCTGTTTCTGGATCTGGAGTTTGCCAAACTCATTGATAAATACGGCCTCACTGCGCCCCAGGGAGAGAAGAAAAATGCCGGGAAGACATTCGACTGCTCCTGTGTCAGTGAAAGAGTGGACAGCCGGGAGCGGATGGAGGAGCTTCTGGACCTTTGGCGGGAGCGGGACTGGGTGAGCGTGCTGGCCCTGCCCTCTCTGGATGTGGTGTGCGTGGCGTGGGAGGAGCCGGAGGGAGAACGCCGCGCGGCCCTGTTTTTTGCGGACCAATGGAACTGCCACAACGATTTTCTGCGGACCCTGTTCTCTGATGGTCGCATCCGGAAGGCCGTACACGGGCTGAAGTCTCTGTGGCGGACCCTGCTGGCGGAGGGGATCGTCCCCGGCGGCTTCGGGTTTGATACGGAGGTGGCCGCCTATCTGCTGGCCCCCACTGACGGAAGCTATGACCTGGAGAAGCTGGGACTTGCCTATTTCAACTTCCAGCCTCCCAGGGCGGCCGACTACTTGGACGAGGGGGCCTTTGGTCCGCTGTCCGATCCGGCGGCTCCCGCTGCCGCCCTGACGGCCCACGCCGTTCTGATCGGAGGGCTGCGCACCACCCTCACCAGGAGGCTGGAGGAACTGGATTTATTTGAATTGTACCAGCAGATCGAACTGCCGCTCTGCTCTGTGCTGGCCGAGATGGAGCGGGAGGGCGTGCTGGTGGACCGGGGTGCCCTGGTGCAGTTCGGAGAGATGCTGTCTGAACGGATCGGGCAGGTCCAGGCCAGGATCTATGCTCTGGCCGGAGAGGACACCTTCAATATCAATTCTACCCAGCAGCTGGGCCAGGTGCTCTTTGAGCGCCTGGGCCTGCCGCCGGTGAAAAAGACCAAAACAGGGTGGTCCACCAATGCGGAGGTGCTGGAGAAGCTGCGGGGACAGCACCCCATCATCGAAGAGATCCTGGAGTACCGCCAGCTCACCAAGCTGAAATCCACCTATGCTGACGGCTTGGGCAAGGTGATCGCCCCCGACGGACGGATCCACACCTCCTTCCAGAACACCGTCACCGCCACCGGACGGCTCAGCTCCACGGAGCCGAACCTTCAGAACATCCCTGTCCGTACAGAGCTGGGGGCGGAGCTTCGGAAGATGTTCGTGGCCCCGGCGGGGAAGGTGCTGGTGGACGCGGACTACTCCCAGATCGAGCTGCGGCTGCTGGCTCACATCGCCGGAGACCAGGCTATGATCGACGGTTTCCGGAGCGGAGAGGACATCCATACCATCACCGCTGCCCAGGTGTTTGGAGTGGCGCGGTCGGAGGTCACCCCCCTTATGCGCCGCAGCGCCAAGGCGGTGAATTTCGGCATCGTGTATGGCATCTCTCCCTTCTCTCTGTCCCGGGACATCGGGGTCACCGTGGCCGAGGCCAAGGAGTATATGGAAAAGTATTTTGCCCACTACGCCGGGGTGCGGGCCTATATGGACGCGGTGGTGGAGCAGGCCAAGGAGCAGGGCTTTGTCTCCACCCTGTACGGCCGCCGCCGCTGGGTGCCGGAGTTGAAATCCTCCAACTTCAATACCCGCTCCTTCGGCGAGCGGGTGGCCCTCAATGCTCCCATCCAGGGCACTGCGGCTGACATCATCAAGCTGGCCATGATCCGGGTGCGGGACCGCCTGAAGGCGGAGGGGCTGGAGGGCCGCCTGGTCCTTCAGGTCCACGATGAGCTGATCGTGGAGTGCCCGGAATCGGAGGCGGAGGCGGTCTGTAAGCTGGTGGAGGAGGAGATGGAGGGCGTTGCCGCCCTGTCTGTCCCCCTGCTGGCAGAGACCCACGCGGGCCGCTCCTGGGCGGAATCCCACTGAGCCTGACATAAAAACTGAGGGGCTCCGGAGTGATCCGGAGCCCCTGTGTTGTGAAAAATCCTGTGGTCCGCTCAGATGGCGGTGCTGCTGCCCAGCTTCTGCTGCATCCGCAGGGCCATGATGAGGCAGGCCTGACGCTGGGCGGGGTCCTTCGGACCAAAGCGGCCGTCCTCATAGCCGGAGATAACGCCCTTGGAGGCGGCAAAGCACACACTGTCCCTGGCCCAGGCGGAGATGGCGCTGCGGTCAGAGAAGGAGGCAGCCTCCTGGGGGGAGATATTTCCGCCCAGCTTCCGATAGACGGCAGAGAGCATGGTGGCCGCCTGCTCCCGGTTCAGCTGGGTCCCAGCGCCGAAGGCGGTGCTACTCACACCGGAGGTAAAGCCCATGGAGTAGGCCTTGAGCACCTCGGGGTCGGTGGTGTCGGTGAAGGGATTGGTCCCTGTGAAGGCGGGGACGGTCTGACCGCTCATGGCCTCATACAGGCGGACGGCCAGGGCGGCGAACTGGGTGCGGGAGATGGGCTCCCGCAGGTCCTGCCCCTTCAGGTGGGAGGGGAAGAGGTCTTTGGCGATGGCTTCATTGACCAGGTTTGCCGCCCAGTCGTCCACCGGCTCCCCGGTGATGGTGACGGGCTGGACCTCGCCGGTGCTCTGTCCCTTGACCCAGATGCCCCGATCCAGGGCGGCATTGGGCTCAGTTCCGTTGGGATCCATGGTAGAGATGTGATAGATGTGGTCCCCGTCCCGGATGGTGAGCTGGCTCTGTCCGGAGAGCATGGAGTCCAGGCTCCAGTGCTTCTCGGCCTGCTGGTAGAGGAATACCTCCACCAGCAGCAGCCCGTCCCCTTCGCTCTGGATGGCGGTCCCCACGGGGACCAGGGTGGCGGAGTGGGTCTCAGTGGCGGAATAGGGGAAAGGCTCCGTGCCCAGAGGATCCTGGGAGAGCTGGTAGACGGCCTGGTTGCTCTGAAGGGTGGCGGCCGCCGCTCCGGTGACCAGCAGTCCGGACAGGAACACGGCGGAGAGCAGGATGGAGAGAATTTTTTTCATCAGGAATTCCTTTCTGGCGGACGCGGGCCGCAGCAGGGGGCGGCCGGCGAAAGATGACTTGTCAAAGGAGGGCTGTCCGGATATAATCAGAGGGACAGCATACCGATTGTCCATCCATTGTACCGGATTGCAGGGGAAAAGACAAGGCGGAAATTATTAAGAAATCTTGAAAAAAGGAGTTATTATGGAATATACCATCGTGCCTATGGACCGCAGCCATGTCGGTCAGATCGCGGAACTGGAGCGGGAGTGCTTCTCTACCCCGTGGAGCGAGGCCATGCTCACTGAGGTGCTCTTTGATACCCAGGCCAGCTTTATCGTGGCTGAGTCGGAGGACGGGGGCCTGCTGGGCTATGCGGGTCTCCATGTGGTGCTGGACGAGGGATACATCGACAATGTTGCTGTGGAGCCTAACGCCCGCCGCCACGGCGTGGCAGACGAATTGCTGGATGTGTTCTGCCGGTTCGGCGCAGCCAATCTGGCCTTCCTTACCCTGGAGGTACGGGCGTCCAACGAACCGGCGATCGCCCTGTACCGCAAGCACGGCTTTGAGGAGGCGGGCCGCCGGAAGGACTATTATACCAAGCCGAAAGAGGATGCGGTCATTATGACCAGAGACTTCAAAAAGTTGCGCTGATTGCAGGATTAGAATATATGAAAGAGCTGTATTGAGGAAAAACATGGGAAAGGGGAGCCTTTTGTGAATATTTTAGCCATTGAGTCCTCCTGTGACGAGACTTCCGCCGCTGTGGTGCGGGATGGGAGGACGGTGCTGTCCAACTGCATCGCGTCACAGATCGAGATGCACACCATCTACGGCGGCGTGGTTCCTGAGATCGCCTCCCGGAAGCACGTGGAGGCGGTGACCGGCCTGGCTGATCAGGCGGTGGAGCAGGCGGGGCTGACCAAGCGGGAGCTGGACGCTGTGGCGGTCACCTATGGTCCCGGCCTCATCGGCGCGGTTCTGGTGGGGGTAAACTTTGCCAAGGGGGCGGCGATGGCCCTGGATCTTCCTCTGATCCCGGTACACCATGTGCGGGGGCACATCGCCGCCAACTATATCACCCACCCCGACCTAAAGCCCCCCTTTGTCTGCCTGTGTGTCTCCGGCGGGACCACTCTGGTGGTGGATGTGCGCTCCTATACGGAGATGGAGGTGCTGGGCGGCACCCGGGATGATGCGGCGGGGGAGTGCTTTGATAAGGTGGCCCGCGTGCTGGGCATCGGCTACCCAGGCGGAGGCCCTATGGACCGCCTTGCAGACGGTGGAGACGACAGCCGCTATGAGCTGCCCCGGGCCCATGTGTCCGGCCATGAGCTGGATATGTCCTTCTCCGGACTCAAAACTGCCAGCCTGAACCTGATCCACAACGCAGAGCAGAAGGAGGAGAAGCTGGATCTGCGGGATTTTGCGGCCAGCTTCGGACGGGCAGTGAGCGAGTCCCTGGTGCCTCGGGTCATGGCGGCGGCCAGGGCAAAGGGCTACGGCCAGGTGGCGGTGGCCGGGGGCGTGGCCGCTAACCGGCGGATCCGGGCGGATCTTCAGGCGGCCTGCACCCGAAGCGGAGACAGGCTCTATCTCCCGGAGTTGAAATACTGCGGAGACAACGCCGCCATGATCGGCTGTCAGGGCTTTTATGAGTACCAGGCGGGCCACACCGCCGGAATGGAGCTGAACGCGTACGCCAACCGGAACATCTCCCTGGGATAACGGCTGCGCGTTGGGTTCCCGAAGGGATCGGGTCCAGGCTGTGTGCCCCGGAGGCTGATGTGCTCCGGGGCCTTGCTCTATCCGAAGAGTGGAGAAATCATGCGGAATTTGGCGTTATGTAACCTTACAAAACGGAGTTGATCTCTGCTGTTTTAACATAAAAGGAAAGAAAGTGGAGAAAATAAACAGATAGACGAAAACATTTCGGCTTTATGTGGAAAAACGTGTGGAAAGTGTGTATAACTTTTTGTACTGTGAGATCAATAAGAGTAGGTTATGTCAATGAATAAAACCCGGAGCCGGCGGCGCTGCGGAGAAAAATTTCAAAAAGGGGTTGACAGCGGAGACCGGCTCTGGTAAAATACCCGGGAACAAGAAAGCAGGAACGGTGCCCCGTCCTCACCCCAGGCCAGAGCCAAAGGGTCAACAACGTACGAACTTCGCCGGAGAGCCGGCGCAGTTTTGCTGTGACGCGGGTGCCATTCGGGCAGACGCGTTTTATTTTTTGTTTGGAGGTGCTTTCCCATCGCTAACACAGGTCATCAAACAAACGAAGAGATCCGGGATAAGGAGATCCGCCTGATCTCTGAGAGCGGCGAACAGCTGGGCATCATGTCCTCTCAGGAGGCTCTGCGCCTGGCGGAGGAACGGAATCTGGATCTGGTGAAGATCTCTCCCAACGCTGTGCCCCCGGTATGCAAGCTGATGGATTACGGCAAGTACCGCTTCGAGCAGACCAAGCGCGAGAAGGAAGCACGCAAGAACCAGCGCGTGGTGGAGATCAAGGAGATCCGGATGTCCCCCAGCATTGACGTCAACGACTTCAATGTGAAGTTGCGCAATGCGCAGAAGTTCCTGGCGGACGGCAACCGGTGCAAGATCACGGTCCGGTTCCGCGGACGTGAGATGGCGCACACCAACATCGGCCAGGAGCTGCTGCTGAAGTTTGCCGAATCCTGCGGCGAGACCGCCGTGATGGATAAAAGTCCGAAGCTGGAGGGGCGCCATATGTCCATCTTCCTGTCGCCCAAGCCTGCGAAGGACACCAAAAAGTAAGTCGAAAAGGAGTTTTCTGTTATGCCGAAGATCAAGACCCACAGCGGCGCAAAGAAGCGTTTCGCTCTCACGAAGAACGGCAAGGTCAAGCGCGCCCACGCCGGTAAGCGCCACCTGCTGAACGGCCACGGCAAGACCACCAAGCTGAAGAGAGGCCTCCGCAAGGGCGGCTACGCGGATAAGACCAACGAGGCTGCCATCAAGCGCATGATCCTGTACAAGTAAGAGAGAAGGAGGCAGAGTACAATGGCAAGAGTGAAGGGCGCGATGATGACGCGCAAGAGAAGAAATAAGATCCTCAAGATGGCGAAGGGCTACTGGGGTTCCAAGTCCAAGCACTTCAAGATGGCCAACCAGGCCGTGATGAAGTCCGGCGTGTACGCTTACACCGGCCGCAAGCTGAAGAAGCGCGACTTCCGTCAGCTGTGGATCACCCGGATCAACGCCGCCTGCAAGATGAACGGGATGAACTACTCCACCTTTATGAACGGCCTGAAGAAGGCTGGCATCGTGATCAACCGCAAGATGCTGGCTGAGCTGGCTGTGAGCGACAAGGCTGCGTTCACCCAGCTGACCGAGACCGCCAAGAAGGCCCTGGCCTGATTCCGCGGCGTCAACAAGATTTGAATGACAACAGACCCGGAGGAGCGATCCTCCGGGTCTGTTTTGTTCTCTTTTGTGCTGGGTACCGGTATTCTTAATGCAATCAGCGCTCTGCCAGGGCCATGGCAGCGTCCAGAATACGGTTGGCGGCCTCCTCCTTGGACAGGAGGGGGAGTTCCTCTGCTCCTTGAGCGGTGATGAGGGTGATCACATTGGTGTCCACCCCGAAGCCGGCTCCCGCTACCTTTAGATTGTTGGCGCAGATCATATCCACATTTTTCTTTACCAGCTTGGCCTGACTGTTTTCCAGCATATTCTGGGTCTCCATGGAGAAGCCGCAGATCACCTGGCCGGGACGGCGGTGGCTGCCCAGGTGCTGTAAAATATCCTGGGTCCGCTTGAGAGGGATGGACAGATCGCCGTCCTTCTTCTTCATTTTATTGTCACTGTAATCGGCGGGGGTGTAGTCGGCTACGGCGGCGGCCTTGAAGATGAAGTCGGCCTGCTCCTGTCGGGCGGCCACCGCCTCAAACATATCCTGGGCGGAGACCACGGGGACTACCTCTACAAAGGGCGGGGGCGTTAAGGCGGTGGGGCCGGAGATGAGGGTGACCTGGGCGCCCCGGAGCATGGCCATGCGGGCGATGGCGTAGCCCATTTTTCCGGAGGAGTGGTTGGTGAGGTAGCGCACCGGATCCAGCGGCTCCTGAGTGGGGCCGGCAGTGACCAGCACCCGCCTGCCCTCCAGGTCGTGGGGGAGGGCCAGCCGGCGCAGGACGTACTGAAGGAGAGTCTCGGGCTCCGGGAGCTTGCCCGCCCCCACGTCGCCGCAGGCCAGCCGGCCGGAGGCGGGGGAGATGACCTCCCAGCCGTATTTCCGGAGCAGATCCAGATTGTCCTGGGTCACCGGGTTTTCAAACATCCCGGTGTTCATGGCGGGCGCGATGAGCTTCGGGCACCGGCAGGCCAGGATGGTGGTGGTGAGCATATCGTCCGCCAGACCGTGGGCCAGCTTGGCACACACGTTGGCGGTGGCGGGGGCGACCAGTACCAGGTCGGTGCGGCGGGCCAGGGCGATATGCTCCACCTGATGGGAGAAATTCCGGTCAAAGGTGTCCACCATGGCGCGGTTCCCGGTGAGCTGTTCAAAGGTGAGAGGCGTGATGAACTGAGTGGCGTGTTCCGTCAGGATCACCTCCACATGGCAGTGCTGCTTGACCAGGGCGGAGGCCAGGGCGGCGGCCTTGTAGGCGGCGATGCCGCCTGTGACCCCGAGAAGGACTGTTTTTCCGCTGAGCATGGAGCAAAAACCTCCTTTTAATAGGATGGATAAGCTGTGTGATTTGGAATACGCAGAGCGCGTCCATGGAAATTATGACACAAACGGCGCGGATTGTAAAGGAATTGGTCCACATCTGCAAAGTTTTAGAAAATCTGAGTCTTGCAATCGGGGGGCAGTTTCGTTATAATGATTCGGTTAAGAGACTGGGAAACCGGCTCTCTGACAAAAATGCGTTGCATCTTCCTTGAGGAGAGCGACAGCAGGAGGTAATTGAATATGAAAAACCGTAAGAAAGACACCCGATGGATGGCGCTGCTGGCCATGCTGGTGGCGGTGGAACTGGTCCTGGTGGCCACGGGCATCGGCCTGATCCCGCTGCCGGTCATCAAGGCCACGACCCTGCACATTCCAGTGATCCTGGGGGCTGTGCTGCTGGGTCCGCTGGCCGGCGGGATCCTGGGGGCGGTGTTTGGCCTGAGCTCCATGTGGATCAATACCACGACCCCGGGGCTGCTGGCCTTTGCTTTCTCCCCCTTTATGAGCACCACCGGACTGCCCGGCGCGCTGAAGGCGGTGTGGATCGCGGTGGGCTGCCGCATCTTCATCGGCGTGGTGTCCGGCTGGCTGTGGATCGCCCTGAAGCGGGTGCGGGTGAATGATTACATCGCCCTGCCTGTGGTGGGTGTGGCTGGGGCCATGACCAACACGGTGCTGGTCATGGGCAGCATCTATTTCTTACTGGCTCAGCAGTATGCCGAGGTGAAAAATGTGGCGCTGGACGCGGTGTTCGGCCTGGTGATGGCCACAGTCACCACCGCCGGCATTCCGGAGGCCATTGCGGCCGCGGTGCTGGTCACGGCGGTGGGCAAGGCCCTGCTCCGGCTGACCGGGACGGCTCTCCAGCGCGGTCTGGCTGGAAAGAGCGGCGCAGCGGAGCTGTAAGTCCGGACTGTGGAGCTGTTTTACAGAGGTTCGTATATAGAAAGATAGAGTTTGAGGTGAACAGGATGCTTCTTGCCATCGACATTGGGAACAGCAACATCGTGATCGGAGGGATCGACAAGGAGAAGATCCGCTTCGAGGCGCGGATCGCCACCGACCGGATCAAGACCTCCGACCAGTACGGGGTCGAGATCAAGAATATGCTGGACCTGTTCCATGTGCCGGTGGAGGAGGTGGAGGACTGCATCATCTCCTCCGTGGTGCCGCCGGTGTTCAACGCGGTGCGTACCGGCGTGGTCAAGGTGACCGGGATGGAGCCCATCGTAGTGGGACCGGGCATCAAGACCGGACTGAACATCCAGATGGACGACCCGGCTTCGGTGGGCAGCGACCGCATTGTGATCGCGGTGGCCGCCCTCCAGGAGTACAAGCCCCCCATTATCCTGGTGGACATGGGGACGGCCACCACCATGGAGGTGGTGGACCACGGGAACACCTATCTGGGCGGCTGCATCATCCCGGGGGTCCGGGTGTCGGCGGAGGCCCTGTCCAGCCGAGCCTCCCAGCTGCCGGGCATCCAGCTGGATAAGCCCAAGCGCGTCATCGGGAAGAATACGGTGGAGTGTATGCGCAGCGGGATCATGTACGGGGCAGCCGCCATGCTGGACGGGATGCTGGACCGGATGGAGGAGGAACTGGGGAAAAGGACCACGGTCGTGGTGACCGGTGGGATGGCGCAGTTCATCGCCCCCCTGTGCCGGCGGAAGATGATGGTGGAAAAAGACCTTTTGCTGAAGGGCCTGTACGCCATCTACAAGAAAAACAAGAAGTAACGGCGGATCACCGACGCCGACGCGCTGAGGCCGGGACCCGAATGGGTTCCGGCCTCATTCTGTACGGGGGAGCAAATGCATCGGCTCCGTCAGGACAAAAGACGGCTGTGTGGAAAACCTGGGCCAAAGGGGAGGGGAGGCATTTGCGGAATGGACGCTTTTGGGCATGGTTCGGGCAAAATGCCTGATTCCCAGTGGAAAATGTGGAAAGAAATCTCTGCTTTCCTGAGGGAGCTAACGGTTGCCAAACGGGAGCGGCTATGATAAGATAAGGACGTTTAGATATGAAAGATTTCTTGCAAATATGAAGGAGGAAACGTAACTATGCGGGGTGTCCACACATTCATCAACGACATTCGGCGGCAGGTGTTTACAGAGGTGGCCCGAATGGCCTTTGAGGGCGGCAACTATGCCGAGACCATCCGCCGTCTGCCCCACAAAATCATCCCTGGCGAGGTGGCCAAGTACCGCCAGAACATTCTGGTGGAGCGCGCCGTAGTGACCGAGCGCATCCGTCTGGCCATCGGCCTGCCCCTGCGGGACCTGAGTGAGTATGCGCCCACGGATGCACAGCTGGAGGACAGCGTGATCGCGGAGAAATACTACGAGCCCCCGCTGATCAATATCATCTCCTACGCCTGTAACGCCTGCCCCACCAAGCAGGTCCGGGTGACCAATATGTGCCAGGGCTGCCTGGCCCACCCCTGTATGGAGGTGTGCCCCAAGGACGCCATTTCCCTGGTCCAGGGCAAGAGCGTCATCGACCAGAATAAGTGCATCAAGTGCGGCAAGTGCGCCGACGAGTGCCCCTATGGCGCCATCCTGCGCATCGAGCGCCCCTGCGCAGAGGCCTGCGGCATGGACGCCATCGGCTCCGACGAGCTGGGCCGCGCCAAGATCGATTATGACAAGTGCGTCTCCTGCGGTATGTGCCTGGTGAACTGCCCCTTCGGCGCGATCTCGGACAAGAGCCAGATCTTCCAGCTGATCCAGGCCATTAAGCGGGGCGATAAGGTGGTGGCCGCTGTGGCCCCTGCCTTTGTCAGCCAGTTCGGCGAGAACGTCACCTCCTCCCAGATGCGGGAGGCCATGCGTCAGGTGGGCTTCCACAAGGTGATCGAGGTGGCGGTGGGCGCCGATATGTGTACCGCCGAGGAGGCCGAGGACTTCCTGAAGAAGGTCCCCGCCGAGCAGCCCTTCATGGCCACCTCCTGCTGCCCCTCCTGGAGCGTGATGGCCAAGAAGCTGTTCCCTCAGTTCAAGGACTATATCTCCATGGCCATGACCCCCATGGTGCTCACCGCCCGGCTGTATAAGAAGGACCATCCGGACGTGCGCATCGTGTTCATCGGTCCCTGCACAGCCAAGAAGCTGGAGGCCTCCCGCCGGACCATCCGCAGCGATGTGGACTTCGTCCTCACCTTTGAGGAGATGCAGGGCATCTTCGACGCCAAGGGGATCGTCCCCTCCGAGATGCCGGTGGACCCCGAGGAGGAGTTCAGCACGGGTACCTCTCTGGGCCGCGGCTTTGCCGTCACCGGCGGCGTTGCTAACGCGGTGAAGGAGGCCATCAAGGAGATCGACCCGGACCGTGAGGTCAAGATCGAGCACGCCGACGGCCTGCGGGAGTGCCGCAAGATGCTGATGATGGCCAAGGCGGGTAAGTACAACGGATACCTGCTGGAGGGCATGGGCTGTCCCGGCGGCTGTGTGGCCGGCGCCGGCACCATCACCCCGGTGAAGAAGAGCACCGCGGCGGTGGGCAAGTATGTGGCCGACGCCAAGGTCCGTACCATCCAGGATTCCGCGGCAGTCAAGCGCCTGCGGGAGGTCCAGGACTGACCGGGACGGCGTTCAACAGATCGCAGAGTAAAAGAGCGGCGGCAGACGTGGTCTGCCGCCGCTCTGCTGCTGAAATACAAAAAAGCGGTCCCCGAAGGGACCGCCGGAACAGTGGGAAAAAACTTCCGGGAAAACGGAAAAAGGGTTGACAAAAAAGAGCCAACCATGGTACAATAAAATGCTTTCATGTCCTTGTGAGAAACTGGCAAACTCCCCACAGTGCAGAAGCAGTGTAGCATACAGCCGGAAAAAAGGCAAGAGGCATGAAAATAGATTTAACAACGCGTCCGGGCGTGCGGAAAGCTGGCCTTCCCTTGCAGTTGTGCGGTTTCAACAAAGAAAAGGGCAGTTTTCCCCGCGCACGGACCGGAAAATGAGGGAATCCACCCGTTTAGTGAAGAAGAAAGCGAGTTGATTTTTAGAATGGTCAAGGACGTGTACTACGGCAAGACCCTGCGCAAAAGCTTTGCCCGCTACGAGGAGATCCTGGATATGCCCAACCTGCTGGAGGTCCAGAAAAACTCCTATCAGTGGTTCCTGGACACCGGGCTGCGTGAGGTGTTCAAGGACGTGGACTCCATCACGGACTACGCCGGCAATCTGGAGCTGTCCTTCATCGACTACTCCATGGATGAGAAGCCCAAGTACGATGTGGAGGAGTGTAAGGCCCGGGACGCCACCTACGCCGCCCCCATCAAGGTGAAGGTGCGCCTGCGCAACAAGGAGACGGAGGAGATCAAGGAGCAGGAGATCTTTATGGGGGACTTCCCCATTATGACTCAGGCCGGCACCTTCGTCATCAACGGGGCCGAGCGCGTCATCGTCTCTCAGATCACCCGTTCCCCCGGTATGTACTTTACCGACACCCGGGACAAGGCGGACAACCACACCTACGGCACCACCGTCATCCCTTACCGCGGCGCTTGGCTGGAGTATGAGACCGATCTGTCCGACATCTTCTATGTCCGCATCGACAAGAACCGCAAGCTGCCCATCACCTGCCTGATCCGTGCCATCGGGCCCAAGACCGACGCGGAGATCCTGGAGATGTTCGGCGAGGACGAGCGCATCGTGGCTACCCTGGAGAAGGACCCCTGCAAGACCTATGAGGAGGCCCTGCTGGAGATCTACCGCAAGCTGCGTCCCGGCGAGCCCCCCACGGTGGATTCCGCCGAGAGCCTGCTCAACGCCACCTTCTATGACACCCGCCGCTATGACCTGTCCGCGGTGGGCCGCTATAAGTTCAACAAGAAGATGGCCCTGTGGACCCGCCTGGTGGGCCACACCCTGGCCATGCCTGTGGCGGATCCCCGCACCGGCGAGATCATCGCCGAGGCTGGCGAGAACCTGACCCGGGAGCGTGCCCGGGAGCTGGATGACCGCGGCGTCAACGAGGTCGTCCTGGACGTGGACGGCAAGCAGGTGCGCGCCTTCGCCAACAACATGGTGGACATGAAGAACTTCGTGGACTTCGATCCGGAGGAGTGCGGCGTCACGGAGATGGTGTTCTTCCCTGCCCTGTGCCAGCTGCTGGACCAGTTCAGCGGTGAGGAGCTGAAGGACGCCGTCCGGGAGCACCTGGACGACCTGATCCCCAAGCACATCACCCGGGAGGACATCATGGCCTCCATCAACTACCTCAACTGTCTGGCTCACGGCGTGGGCACCCCTGATGACATCGACCATCTGGGCAACCGCCGTCTGCGCTGCGTGGGCGAGCTGATCCAGAACCAGTTCCGCATCGGCTTCTCCCGCATGGAGCGTGTCATCCGGGAGCGTATGACCACCCAGGACCTGGACGTGGTCACCCCCCAGTCCCTCATCAACATCCGGCCGGTCACCGCCGCCATCAAGGAGTTCTTCGGCTCCAGCCCGCTGTCTCAGTTCATGGACCAGACCAACCCTCTGGCCGAGCTGACCCACAAGCGCCGTCTGTCCGCCCTGGGCCCCGGCGGCCTGTCCCGTAACCGTGCCTCCTTCGACGTCCGCGACGTCCATTACAGCCACTACGGCCGCCTGTGCCCCATTGAGACCCCGGAAGGTCCCAACATCGGCCTGATCTCCTACCTGGCCTCCTACGCCCGCATCAACCGCTACGGCTTCATCGAGACCCCCTACCGCAAGGTGGACAAGGCCAACGGCCAGGTCACCCAGGAGATCGAGTATATGACCGCCGACGTGGAGGACCAGTACACCATCTGCCAGGCCACTGAGCCGGTGGACGAGAACAACTGCTTTGTCAATGAGCGCATTACCTGCCGCCGCCGGAACGAGATCATCTCGGTGCCTGCCAATCAGGTGGACTATGTGGACGTGTCCCCCAAGATGATGGTGTCCATCGCTACCGCCATGATCCCCTTCCTCCAGAACGACGACGCCAACCGCGCCCTGATGGGCGCCAATATGCAGCGTCAGGCCGTGCCCCTGCTCCGCCCCGAGGCCCCCATTGTGGCCACCGGCCAGGAGCACAAGAACTGCATTGACTCTGAGGTCGCCATTCTGGCTGAGGGCCCCGGTACGGTTACCCGGGTGTCCGCCCGCTATATCACCGTGAAGTACGACAGCGGCGTGACCAAGGAGTACCGCCTGACCAAGTATCTGCGCTCCAACCACGGCACCTGCATCAACCAGCGCCCCATCGTGGACGTGGGCCAGCGGGTGGAGTTCCAGGACGTGCTGGCCGACGGTCCCTCCACCGACCGGGGCGAGATCGCTCTGGGCCGGAACATCCTCATGGGCTTTATGACCTGGGAGGGCTATAACTACGAGGACGCCGTCCTGCTCAATGAGCGCATGGTCCGGGAGGATGTGTTCACCTCCATCCACATCGAGGAGTATGAGCTGGAGGCCCGTGACACCAAGCTGGGCCCCGAGACCATCACCCGTGACATCCCCAACGTGGGCGAGGACGCCCTGCGGGATCTGGATGAGCACGGCATCATCCGCGTGGGCGCGGAGGTCCACGCCGGCGACTATCTGGTCGGCAAGGTGGCCCCCAAGGGCGAGGCCGAGGCCACTGCGGAGGAGAAGCTGCTCCGTGCCATCTTCGGCGAGAAGGCCCGGGAGGTCCGCGACACCTCTCTGAAGGTGCCCCACGGCGAGAGCGGCACCATCGTGGACGTGAAGATCTTTACCCGTGAGAACGGCGACGAACTGGGCCCCGGCGTCAACCAGTGTGTCCGGGTCTATATTGCCCAGAAGCGTAAGATCTCTGTGGGCGACAAGATGGCCGGCCGTCACGGAAACAAGGGCGTCGTGTCCCGCATCCTGCCCCAGGAGGATATGCCCTTCCTGCCGGACGGCACCCCCCTGGACATCGTGCTGAACCCCCTGGGCGTGCCCTCCCGTATGAACATCGGCCAGGTGCTGGAGGTCCATCTGGGCTACGCAGCCAAGACCCTGGGCTGGAAGGTGGCCACCCCCATCTTCAACGGCGCTACCGAGGCCGACATCCAGGAGTGCATGAAGATGGCCGGCCTGGCCCGCGAGGTGGGCTATGACGAGCCCCTCATCGGCAAGCAGCTCTATCTGGCGGACGAGACGGCAGAGAACGGGATGCGTGCCCTCTCCCAGGAGGAGATGGATAACTCCGTCCAGGTGCGGGAATGGCAGAAGGCCGGGCAGCTGCGCCTGGTGGACGGCAAGAACTGGCTGTATGACGGCCGTACCGGACGCCGGTTCGACAACCCCGTCACCGTGGGCTATGTGTACTTCCTGAAGCTGCACCACCTGGTGGATGATAAGATCCACGCCCGCGCCACCGGCCCCTACTCCCTGGTCACCCAGCAGCCTCTGGGCGGCAAGGCCCAGTTCGGCGGCCAGCGCTTCGGTGAGATGGAGGTGTGGGCCCTGGAGGCCTACGGCGCCGCCTATACCCTTCAGGAGATCCTCACCGTCAAGTCCGACGACGTCACCGGCCGTGTCAAGACCTATGAGGCCATCGTCAAGGGCCACAACGTGCCCAAGCCCGGTGTGCCTGAGTCCTTCAAGGTGCTCATCAAGGAACTCCAGTCCCTGTGCCTGGACATGAAGGTTCTGGACGCCCAGGGCAACGAGATCGAACTGAAGGACGACGATGAGGACACCTATCAGCCTGGAGCCCGGGACGACTACTACAAGGACGACGAGGACTTCGGCTATGACAAGGACTCCGACTTCGCCTCCGCCGGCGGCTTCACCTTCAAGGGTGACAGCGATGACGACGACCTGACGCTGGAGCTGGAGGAAAGCTCTGAGGAGGGTCAGTCCTCCGACGAGGATTATGAGTGATAAGGGAGGAGATTGAAATATATGAGTTACGCTGAGTTTGACGCCATTCAGATCGGGATCGCCTCCCCCGAGCAGATCCGCGCCTGGTCCTACGGTGAGGTCAAGCGCCCGGAGACCATCAATTACCGCACCCTGAAGCCCGAGAAGGACGGCCTGTTCTGTGAAAAGATCTTTGGCCCCACCAAGGACTGGGAGTGTAACTGCGGCAAGTACAAGAAGATCCGTTATAAGGGCAAGGTCTGCGACCGCTGCGGCGTGGAGATCACCCGGGCGAAGGTGCGCCGGGAGCGCATGGGCCACATTGAGCTGGCCGCCCCTGTGTCTCACATCTGGTACTTCAAGGGCATCCCCTCCCGGATGGGCCTGTTGCTGGACATCAGCCCCCGGATCCTGGAGAAGGTGCTGTACTTTGCCAGCTATATCGTCATTGACCCCGGCTTCACCCCCCTGTCCAAGAATCAGATCCTGTCCGAGAAGGAATACCGGGATATGCGGGAGAAGTATGAGGACGACTTTGACGCCGGCATGGGCGCCGAGGCCGTAAAGAAGCTGCTTCAGCAGATCGATCTGGAGCAACTGTCCGAGCAGCTGCGGAAGGAGCTGAAGGACGCCTCCGGCCAGAAAAAGGCCCGCATCGTCAAGCGCCTGGAGGTGGTGGACGCCTTCCGGCTGTCCGGCAACAAGCCCGAGTGGATGATCATTGACGTGCTGCCCGTCATCCCCCCGGAGATCCGGCCCATGGTCCCCCTGGACGGCGGCCGGTACGCCTCCTCCGACCTGAACGACCTGTACCGCCGGGTCATCAACCGCAATAACCGCCTCAAGCGACTGATCCAGCTCAATGCCCCGGACATCATCGTCCGCAACGAGAAGCGGATGCTTCAGGAGGCGGTGGACGCCCTCATCGACAACGGCCGCCGGGGCCGCGCCGTCACCGGCGCAAACAACCGGGCGCTGAAGTCCCTGTCCGATATGCTCAAGGGCAAGCAGGGCCGCTTCCGTCAGAACCTGCTGGGTAAGCGCGTGGACTACTCCGGCCGTTCCGTCATCGTGGTCGGCCCCTCCCTGAAGATCTACCAGTGCGGTCTGCCCAAGGAGATGGCCATTGAGCTGTTCCGCCCCTTCGTGATGAAGAAGCTGGTGGATGACGGCTCCGCCAACAACATCAAGGCGGCCAAGAAGATGGTGGAGAAGGGCGAGCCCGCCGTTTGGGACGCCCTGGAGTTCGTCATCAAGGAGCACCCTGTGATGCTCAACCGCGCCCCCACCCTGCACCGCCTGGGCATCCAGGCCTTCGAGCCTGTTCTGGTGGAGGGCCGCGCCATCAAGCTGCACCCCCTGGTGTGTACCGCCTTCAACGCCGACTTCGACGGCGACCAGATGGCCGTCCACGTCCCCCTGTCCGCCGAGGCCCAGACCGAGGCCCGCATCCTGATGCTGTCCGCCAACAACCTGCTGCGGCCTCAGGACGGCGGCCCGGTCACCATCCCCACCCAGGATATGATCCTGGGCGCCTACTACCTCACCTTCAGCCGTGAGGAAGAGGGCACCGGCCACGTCTTTGCGGATAAGGATGAGGCCATGATGGCCTATGACTCCGGTGTGGTCACCCTGCACTCCCCCATCAAGGTCCGCCTGTCCAAGGAGATCGATGGTGTGACCCGCTATAAGCTGGTGGACACCACCGTGGGCCGTTTGATCTACAACGAGGCGATCCCGCAGGACCTGGGCTTCGTGGACCGCTCTGATCCGGAGGCCATGTTCGAGCCTGAGATCAACTTTGTGGTGGGCAAGAAGCAGCTGGGCAAGATCATTGACAAGTGCATCACCAAGCACGGCTTCACCAAGTCCGCCGATATGCTGGACGCCATCAAGGATCTGGGCTACCACTACTCCACCATTGGCTCTCTGACCGTTGCCATCGCCGATATGACGGTGCCTCAGAAGAAGTACGACCTGATCGCGGATACGGAGAAGGAGATCATCAAGATCGACCGCCAGTACCGCCGCGGTCTGATCACCAACGACGAGCGCTACCGCCTGTCCGTCCAGGCCTGGGAAAAGACCACTGCTGATGTGACCTCCGCCCTTCAGGAGTCCATGGACCGCTATAACCCCATCTTTATGATGGCGGACTCCGGCGCCCGTGGTTCTATGGCTCAGATCCGTCAGCTGGCCGGTATGCGCGGCCTGATGGCCGACACCTCCGGCCGCACCATCGAGATCCCCATCAAGGCCAACTTCCGTGAGGGCCTGTCTGTGCTGGAGTACTTCATCTCCTCCAGAGGCGCCCGAAAGGGCATGGCCGATACCGCCCTGCGTACCGCCGACTCTGGTTACCTGACCCGCCGTCTGGTGGACGTGTCCCAGGAGGTCATCATCCGGGAGGACGACTGCGGCACCACGGACGGAATCCTGGTGGCGGAGATCGAGGAGCACGGCCAGGTCATCGAGACCTTTGCCGAGCGCATCCACGGCCGCTACCCCGCCCAGGACCTGGTGGATCCCGCCACCGGCGAGGTCCTGTTTACCCGGGATACCATGCTCCGCAAGGAGAACGCCGAGGTCCTGGAGGCCCACGGCATCCACGAGGTGAAGATCCGCTCCGTGCTGACCTGCCGGGCCCGCAGCGGCGTGTGCGCCAAATGCTACGGCATCAACCTGGCCATCGGCGAGCCTGTGGGCGCCGGTGAGGCGGTGGGCATCATCGCCGCCCAGTCCATCGGTGAGCCGGGTACCCAGCTGACCATGCGTACCTTCCACACCGGCGGCGTGGCCGGCGGCGATATCACCCAGGGTCTGCCCCGAGTTGAGGAACTGTTCGAGGCCCGCAAGCCCAAGAAGATGGCCCAGCTGGCTGAGATCGGCGGCCGCATCTCCATCGAGGAGACCAAGCGCAATGTCATGTGCAATGTGACCATCACCGCCGACGACGGGGAAGTGGTGACCTATGCCCTGCCCTATGCCGCCGGCCTGCGGGTGAAGGACGGCGACACGGTGGAGAAGGGCTTCCAGCTCACCGAGGGCGCCCTGTCCCCCCACGAGGTGCTGCGCATCCGCGGCCTGTCTGCCTGCCACAACTATCTGATCCGCGAGGTGCAGAAGGTGTACCGCCAGCAGGGCGTTGACACCAACGATAAGCACATCGAGGTCATCATCCGCCAGATGATGCGGAAGGTCCGTGTGGAGGAGGCCGGGGACTCTGAGCTCCTGTCCGGCTCCACCATCGACATCGTGGAGTTCCTGGACGCCGAGGCGGCGGTCCAGGCCCGCATCGACGCCGGGGAGAAGAACGAGATGGGCGAGGACCTGCGCCTGCCCACTTGCACCCGCCTGCTCATGGGTATCACCAAGGCGTCTCTGGCCACCGAGTCCTTCCTGTCTGCCGCTTCCTTCCAGGAGACCACCAAGGTCCTCACTGAGGCTGCCATCAAGGGTAAGGTGGACCACCTGCTGGGCCTGAAGGAGAACGTTATCATCGGTAAGCTGATCCCCGCCGGTTCCGGTCTGACCCAGTACCGGAAGTTTGACACCTTCGACGAGGAGGGCAACCTGACCAGTCAGAAGTCCGGCGCCATCGTGGCCGACGCCCTGGAGGCCGACGGCGAGGAGGAGAACGCCGAGACGGCTGAGCTTGTGGAACTGGAGGAGACTGGAGTTCTGGAACTGGAGTCCCCTGCTTCTGAGGAGGACCAGGTCCCGACCCTGTGATCTGAAACACCATCCAAACATCAAACCGCCGCAGAACTGCTGTTCTGCGGCGGTTTTGTATATGATGAGTGGGCTTTCATACAGGGCTATACTCCGTAAAAGCCGCTGGTGAATTTGGTATTAGGTGGGTAACCCACTTCGTACCGTGCAGCACATTTGAGGTTACACGTATATAACGCAGATAGGGCAGAAAGGAGGGAAATGTTGCACACAAGTTGCACACCCTATGAACGAAACGACGCAAAAGAGAGGGAACCGGTTTCCCGATTCCCTCTCCCAAGGTGTTCGAATTAGATTTATGTGATTAGAAGTAGCGCTTCAGCAGGCCCTCGAAAGCCTTGCCGTGGCGGGCCTCGTCGCGGGCCATCTCATGGACGGTGTCATGGATGGCGTCCAGGTTCAGCTCCTTGGCCTTCTTGGCCAGCTCGAACTTACCCAAGGTAGCGCCGTTCTCGGCGTCCACACGCATCTCCAGGTTCTTCTTGGTGGAGTCGGTCAGGACCTCGCCCAGCAGCTCAGCAAACTTGGCGGCGTGCTCGGCCTCCTCCAGAGCGGCCCGGCGCCAGTACTCGCCGATCTCCGGGAAGCCCTCGCGGTGAGCCACACGGGCCATCGCCAGGTACATACCGACCTCGGTGCACTCGCCGACAAAGTTCTCACGCAGACCCTGGAGGATCTCCTCGGGAGCGCCCTGCGCCACACCGACCACGTGCTCAGCAGCCCAGGTGCGATCAGCGGACTGCTCCACGAACTTCTCCTTGGGAGCCTTACAGATGGGGCAGAACTCAGGAGCGGTCTCGCCCTCGTGAACATAACCACAGACAGAACAAACAAACTTCTTCATGCTAATAAATCCTCCTCATGTATTCTTTTTTGCATACAATTTTGACATCTTCCATAAAAGGTGAGCTCGTGGCGCTGGACCTCGAACCCATATTGCTCCCTGACGGCGGCGGTCAGTGCTGGATCCACGGGGATCCGATGCAGATCGATCACTGCGCCGCAGGAAGTGCAAACAAAGTGACTATGCGGGGTCGTAACGGCGTCGAAGCGCTCCTGCCCGTTGACCACACCAACGCTTTGGATGGTCCCATTCTGCTGAAAGAACAGCAGATTGCGGTACACGGTCCCCAAGCTGAGATCTGGATGGGTGCTTTTCAGCGTGTGGTAGATCCATTCAGCGGAGGGGTGGGCGTCGGAACTGCGGATCGCGGTCAGGATAGCTTCCCGTTTTTTGCTGTATCGGGTTGCGCGTTCCACAGGTTCTCCTCCTAAACAGTAGTAATTCTTGTTTGCAACTAGATAATAGCATATCAGAAGGCATTTGTAAAGAGGGAAAATGAAAAAAGAATAAAAAAATATCGGGCCCAGAGGGGCCCGATGCAGCATGGGACGGAGAAGGCAGGCAGAGCCGCGCTTGAACGCCTTGTGCAGAGGTTCAGGAGCGGCTGTTCCGGCGGAGGCGGCGGAGAATGGCGGCCTCCGCCCGGTCGCCGTACTTCATTCCCAGCAGGAAGAGGAGGAGGCCGGCGGCGCCGATCAGGGCCATGCCCCAGGTTGGGATAGAGAAGGAGGCGCCGCCCAGGGCGCTGGCAAAGAGGAGGCCCCAGGGTCTGGCGCAGAGGATGATGCCGGCGAACCGGCGGAAGGAGATCTGGGTCAGTCCGGCCAGGATGCACAGAACGTCGTCGGGAAAGAAGGGAAACAGAAAGGCCAGTACCAGAAAGATGTCAGTTTTGGCGTGGATCACATCCAGATATTTTTCAGAGACCTTACGCCCCACCAGACGGGTGACTGCGTCGCGGCCCAGGCTGCGGGCCAGGGAGAACACCAGCAGGGAACCGGCAGTGACGGCGGAAAAGGTGAGCAGAAAGGATACCCATGTGCCGAAGAGCACTCCACCGGCCAGTGCGGAGATGTTGCTGGGGATAGGAGCCAGGATGACGGACAGGAACTGGATCAAAAAGAAGCAGAGGTGGGAGTAAGGAGAAAAATCCTCGATATACGCCCGCAGGGACTCCTGGGAGCCGGCAGCGGCAAAAAAACCGCTCTGCCACAGAAACAGCCCACCGCCGATGCCCAGAAGGACGGTGAGAAGCAGAAACAGCCATTTGAACCATCGTTTCATTCGTGATCGAACCCTCTCTTTGTGCTTCGGCGGCTCGACCGGGGAGAGCTGGCAGAGCCGCCTGTCGTTCTTTCATACCATACCACAGAGAAATGGAAAATTTGCGAACAATTTCTTAAAATTTGCTGAAGAAATAGACAGGCGCTTCTCCGGGGGATTTTGCGGCTGAGGCGCTGGACTTTTTGGCCGCCCTCCGTTAAACTAGGGGGGAGTAAAGCAAAGGAGCATCGCCCATGAATGATCTGATACAAACGCTGGCCCGGGAGCTGGACGCCACCCCGGAGCACGTGGAAAATGTGGTCCGTCTGATCGATGAGGGGGCCACCATCCCCTTCATCGCCCGCTACCGGAAGGAGCTGCACGGCTCTATGGACGACCAGCTGCTGCGCCGGCTGGCCGACCGCCTGCAATATCTCCGGGGACTGGCCGCCCGGAAGGAGGAGGTCCGCGCCGCCATCGAGGGGCAGGGCAAGCTCACCGGCGATCTGTCCGCCGCCCTTGACGCCGCCGCCACGCTGGCAGAGGTGGAGGACCTGTACCGCCCCTATAAGCAGAAACGGCGCACCCGCGCCTCCATGGCCCGGGAGAGGGGGTTGGAGCCTCTGGCAGCTCTGGCCGCAGCCAGGGGGCCCGCGGTGGATCTGGAGCGGGCCGCACGGGACTATGTGGACCCGGAAAAGGGAGTGGAGACGGTAGAAGCCGCCCTCCAGGGGGCCAGCGACATCCTGGCGGAGGAGATCTCCGACCGGGCCGACCTGCGGAAGGAGCTGCGCCAGCTGTACCTCCGCCGGGGCGTGCTGACCTCCAAAGCGGCGGACAAGGAGCCGGAGGACAGCGTCTACCGGCTGTATTACGATTTCAAGTGCCCGGTGAGCCGGATCCAGGGCTATCAGACCCTGGCCATCAACCGGGGGGAGCGGGAGAAGCTGCTGAAGGTGTCTGTGGAGCTGGACCAGGAGACCGCCAGGGTGGCGGTCCGGCGCAGGACTGTCCCGGGGACCGCCGCCATGGAATTTGTCCGGGGAGCGGCGGATGACGCCTGGGAGCGGCTGATTCAGCCCTCGCTGGAGCGGGAGCTCCGGGCGTACCTCACGGAGCAGGCTGACGAGGGAGCCATCCGCACCTTTGCCCTGAACCTGAAGCCCCTGCTGATGCAGCCCCCGGTGAAGGGCAGGGTGACCATGGGCCTGGACCCCGGCTACCGCATGGGCTGTAAGGTGGCGGTGGTAGACGGTACCGGAAAGGTGCTGGACACTGCGGTGGTCTATCCCACCCACGGCCCGCGGCAGAGGGAGGAGGCCATCGCCCGGCTGTCCCAGCTGGTGCGAAAGCACGGGGTGGAGCACATCGCCATCGGAAACGGGACGGCCAGCCGGGAGACCGAGCAGGCGGCCGTGGAGCTCATCCGCCGCCTGGGGGGCGGGCTGAGCTATATGATCGTCAGCGAGGCGGGGGCGTCTGTGTACTCCGCCAGCAAGCTGGCGGCCGAGGAATTTCCGGAGTACGATGTGAATCTGAGAAGCGCCGTGTCCATCGCCCGGCGGCTCCAGGACCCCCTGGCCGAACTGGTGAAGATCGATCCCAAGGCCATCGGCGTGGGCCAGTATCAGCACGATATGCCCCAGGCCCGCCTGGGAGAGGCGCTGGACGGCGTGGTGGAGGACTGCGTCAACGCCGTCGGGGTGGACGCGAATACCGCGTCGCCCTCCCTGCTCCAGCGGGTGTCCGGCCTCACCGCCGCAACCGCCCGGAATCTGGTGAAGTATCGGGAGGAGTACGGGGCATTCACCGCCCGGAAGCAGCTGCTGAAAGTGCCCAAGCTGGGGCCTAAGGCGTATGAGCAGTGCGCCGGTTTCCTCCGTGTGCCGGAGAGCCCCTCGATTTTGGACCACACAGGCGTCCATCCAGAGAGTTACGGCGCGGCGGAAAAGCTGCTGGCCGCCTGTGGATATACCCGGGAGGACGTGGAGACGGGCGGGCTGGAGGAGCTGAAGGCCCGGGCGGAGTCCATTGGACTGGACCGGCTGGCGGAGACCTGCGGCGCGGGCGCCCCCACCCTGGCGGACATCATCCGGGAACTGATGAAGCCCGGACGGGACCCCCGGGATGAGCTTCCCGCCCCCATCCTCCGCACCGATGTGATGGAGCTGAAGGACCTGAAGCCGGGGATGGAGCTCCAGGGCACCGTCCGAAATGTCATCGACTTCGGCGTCTTTGTGGACATCGGCGTCCATCAGGACGGCCTGGTCCACATCAGCCGCCTGCCCCGGCGGGTGAAGCACCCCTCTGAACTGCTGGCCGTGGGGGATGTGGTCACCGTCTGGGTGGTGGATGTGGAGGAGAAGCGGGGGCGCATCGGACTGACCATGTGTCGGCCCTGAGGGCGCCGCGGTTGACCGCGGGCCCCTTTTCGGGTACAATGGGACGATACCATACTGGATGAAGGAATGAGAGATACCATGCTGGACCACGAACAGGAACTTCGATTTTGCAAGGCGCGCCGGACGGCCATCGCCCGGGAGTTTGCCCGGCTGAACCCGGAACAGCAGCGTGCGGTGCTGGCCACCGAGGGGCCGCTGCTTCTGCTGGCCGGGGCGGGGAGCGGTAAGACCACCGTGCTCATCCACCGCATCGCCAACCTGATGAAATACGGCCGGGGCTCCGACAGCCCGGAGGTCCCCCGGTGGGCGACCGGGGATGACCTGAGCTTTTTGGAGGAATACGCCGCCACAGGGCAGGGGGACAGGGAACGGCAGGAGCGGCTGTGCCGCCTGGACCCGGCGGTCCCATGGTCCATCCTGGCCATCACCTTTACCAACAAGGCGGCCGGGGAGCTGAAGGACCGCCTGGCCGCCCTGCTGGGACCGGGGGCGGAGGATATTTGGGCCTCCACCTTCCACTCGGCCTGTGTGCGTATCCTGCGCCGGGACATCGAGCGGTTGGGTTTCGCCTCCTCCTTCACCATCTACGATACGGACGACTCCCTGCGGGTCATTAAGGACTGCCTAAAGGACCTGAATCTGGACGAGAAGCAGTTTCCGCCCCGGACGGTGCTGGGCTATCTCTCCCGGGCCAAGGACGCCATGAAGCTGGCCGACCAGTATTTGGCTGAGTGCGAGAAGGCAGGGGACTACCGTCTGACCCGGATCGCCCAGGTCTATGTGGAGTACCAGCGCCGCCTTTGGGAGGCCAACGCGCTGGATTTTGATGACATCATCCTCCACACCGTGCGCCTGCTCCAGCAGTTTGATGACGTACGGGAGTATTACCAGAGAAAATTCCGCTATGTACTGATTGACGAGTACCAGGACACCAACAACCTGCAATATCTCCTGGCCTCCACCCTGGCGGGGGGGTACGAAAACTTCTGCGTGGTGGGCGACGATGACCAGTCTATCTACCGCTTCCGGGGGGCCACCATCGAAAACATCCTCTCCTTTGAGAAGCAGTATCCCGGCTGCCGCACCATCCGGCTGGAGGAGAATTACCGCTCCACCCGGCACATCCTGGAGGCGTCCAACGCTGTGATCCGCAACAATCAGGGGCGCAAGGGGAAGGAACTGTGGACCCGGGCGGGGGAGGGGGAGAAGCTCCACCTGTACACCGCGATGAATGAGAACGACGAGGCGCGGTATGTGGCCGAGCAGGTGATGGAGGATTACAGCCAGGGCCGGTCCTGGAAGGATCACGCGGTCCTCTACCGGATGAACGCCCAGTCCAACCAGCTGGAGCAGGCCTTCAAACGAAACGGGATCCCCTACCGGATCATTGGGGGCACCCGCTTCTTTGACCGGGCGGAGGTCAAGGATATGATCGCCTACCTGGCCGTCCTCAACAATCCGGAGGACGACCTGCGCCTCACCCGGATCATCAACAACCCGCCCCGGGGGATCGGGGCGCGGACGGTGGAGACCGCCCAGGCCATCGCCCGGCGGGACGGCAGCTCTTTGTACGCTGTGATCGACAACGCCCGGATGTATCCGGAGCTGGAGCGGGCGGCGGCCAAGCTGGCGGCCTTCACCAATCTGATGGGGGAGCTGTCCGTTCTGCTCACTCAGCTGCCTCTGGACCAGTTCTATGAGGAACTGATCCTGCGCACCGGCTACGCCGCTATGCTGGAGACAAAGAACACCGTGGAGGACCGCACCCGGCTTGAGAACGTGCGGGAGCTGCTCACCTCCATCAACGGCTATCTGGAGAACGCGGGGGAGGAGCCGTCGCTGGCGGGCTTCCTGGACGAGATCGCCCTGTATACCGACCTGGACAACCACGACCCGGACCAGGACTGCGTGGTGATGATGACCATGCACTCCGCCAAGGGGCTGGAGTTCCCTGTGGTCTTTGTGGTGGGAGCCGAGGAGGGCATCTTCCCCGGTATCCGGGCCATCGGCGAGCAGGATGAGATGGAGGAGGAGCGGCGGCTGTGCTATGTGGCCATGACCCGGGCCAAGGAGCGGCTGTACCTCACCTGTGCCGGTCAGCGGATGCTGTTCGGGCGCACCAGCTCCAACCGGCCCTCACGCTTTCTGGACGAGATCCCGCCGGAGCATCTGGAGCGGTCCGGACGCAGCTTCCTGGATGACGGCTGGGGCGGGATGCCCAGCCGGACCTCCGGCTACGGCGGCTATGGGACGCGGGCGGCCCAGGGAGGCCGCAGCCCATACGATCAGCGGCCCCAGTATACCGGGAGCCAGCCCGCCTACGGCGGCTTTGTCCAGGCCATGGCGGGGGAGGACCGGAGAAGGGCGGCTGCCCGCCCTGCCGCTCCCGCGGCCCCGGCTGCTCCGGCGGCCAGCTTCCAGAAGGGGGACATGGTGCAGCATAAGGCCTTTGGCCGGGGGATGATCCTCTCCATTCAGAAGATGGGGGGAGACGCCCTGGTGGAGATCGCCTTTGACAACGTGGGCACCAAGCGGCTGATGCTGAAATCCGCCTCCGCCCACATGAGCAAGGTATCGACATAACAGAGGGCCCGCCGCAGCTGCGGCGGGCCGTTTTCTATGTGGGGGGCGGCGGCTCCCGGCGGAACCCCTCCTCCAGCAGCTTCAGCTCCCCCAGAGTGGACACGGAGATGGTGCTCTCCAGCAGGCGGAGCTGTACGCGGGGCGGAAGGGTGTCCCAGTAGGAGAGCAGCTGGGCGTCGTGCCCCACCACGTCCTGGGGCAGGCGGAAATACTGCTTCAAATCAAACACCTCCGCCCTCAGTTTGGACGGAGAGAGAGAAAAGCATACAAAAAACGGACGGAGCCATTGCGGCTCCGTCCATTTCTGCATTGGGTCGGATCAGACCTCTGCCTTGTTCTCCTCAGCGGGGGCGGCCTCCTCAGCGGGGGCGGCTTCCTCGGGAATGTCCTGGAAGTCCGCGTCCACGATGATCTCGCCCTCCGCCTCGGCGGCGGACTTCAGTTCAGCGATGCGGTCGTTGTTGGCCTGGATCAGCTCTTTGGAGACGGTGATCCGCTCGCAGGCGGCGGCGTAGGCGCCCTCGGGGGTGTTCCCGTGTTCGGCGTAGTAGAGGCGGCCCAGCTCTGCATAGGCCTTTTTCATGTTGCCCTCTTCGGCAAGATTGGATGTTTTCAGCTTGGCGATCTCAGCCAGACGCTTGGATGTGGCGATGCTGGTCTCTGCCAGATGCTTGGAGGCGGCAGCGCCGCTCTGAGCCAGATCAGTGGCGATTTCGGTCAGATTATCCAAAAATCCCATAATAGGTACCTCCTGGTTGATACAGTTTCCTGTGGACTGGCTCCATTCTAACTGATTTTCCCGGTGGGTGCAAGGACTTCGGGGCGGATTTAATGGTTTTTTTAAATTTCTTCCACAGAACCTTCATCTTTCCTCCGGAGAGGGAGAATGACGGAAGCAGGTTCAAAAAATGCCCGCCGCCCCAGGCGGGACGGCGGGCGGAGGGAGCCGGCTCTCAGCGGATCAGACCTTGAAGTTGACGGCGGTGTCGCCCTTCTGGTCGTGGCCGAACTCGTAATCCTTGCCGGGGAGGATGGCGTTGAGGGCGATGCCGGTGATGGCGGCCACAGCCAGGCCGGACAGGCTGATGGTGGCGTTGCCCACGGTGAAGGTGACGGCGCCGGAGTAGTTCACGCCGATGGCCAGCACCATGATGATGGCGGCCACGATGACGTTGCGGCTGTTGGTGAAGTCCACCTGGTTCTCCACCACGTTGCGCACGCCCACGGCGGAGATCATACCGTACAGCACCATGGACACGCCGCCCATGGTGGCGGTGGGCATGGCGGATACCAGAGCCGCGAACTTGGGGGAGAAGGAGAGCAGAATGGCCAGACCGGCGGCAATGCGGATCACCCGGGGGTCATAGACCTTGGAGAGGGCCAGCACGCCGGTGTTTTCGCCGTATGTGGTGTTGGCCGGAGCGCCGAACAGAGAGGCCAGGGAAGTGGCCAGACCGTCGCCCAGGAGGGTGCGGTGGAAGCCGGGGTTTTCCAGGTAGTTGCGCTCACAGGTAGAGGAGATGGCGCACATATCGCCGATGTGCTCCACCATGGTGGCCAGGGCCAGGGGCATAATGGTCACCGCCGCGGTGAGAAGCATCCCGTGGTCCAGGTCGGGCCGGCTGAACAGACCAAACAGTGTATTCTGGAACTGGAAGGGCAGACCGATCCAGGGGGCGTCGATCAGGGCCTGGACCTTGGCCGGGTCCATGACCTGCATCCCGTTGATCTGGCAGATGGCGGCCACTGCGTAGGAGCCCACCACGCCCAGCAGGATGGGGATGATCTTGATCATTCCCTTGCCCCAGATGTTGCACCCCACCACAATGGCGATGGCGATGAGGGCGATGGCCCAGTTGGTGCGGCAGTTGGAGATGGCGGTGGAGCTGAGGGTCAGGCCGATGCAGATGATGATGGGGCCGGTGACGATGGGGGGGAAGTAGCGCATGACCTTCTTGGTGCCAAAAACCTTGAACAGGGCGGACAGCAGGACATACATCAGTCCGGCCAGCATAACGCCGAAGCAGGCGTAGGGGAGCATCTCTGTATTGGCGACAGCGTTTCCGTTACTGTCGGTGAGCATGGGGGCAATGGCCTGATAGCCGCCGATGAAGGCGAAGGAGGAGCCCAGAAAGGCGGGCACCATTCCCTTGGTCAGAAAGTGGAACAGCAGTGTGCCCAGCCCGGCGAACAGCAGGGTGGCGGACACGGACAGCCCGGTGAGGGCGGGGACCAGCACGGTGGCGCCGAACATGGCGAACATATGCTGGACTCCCAGGATCAGCATTTTGGGGCGGCCCAGCTGGCGGGCGTCATAGATACCTTGATTTGGATTCATTCTTTCGTTCTCCCTTCTCAACTTCTGGTGGTATTTTGCGCAGAAAAAAAGACAATCAACAGGTGATTGTCCACACACAAAGGAAACAAAGGTACACGGGCGAAAAACAGCCGGCTTTCCATAATGGCACCATCCTTTGCTCCAAATCTCGAACCATTGTATCAGACAGAGGGGAAAAGCGCAAGAGGAAAATCGGCCTTTTCCCCCTTTTTTCTGAAACGGCAAAAGAGAGGGGGCGGCCGGGACAGACCTTGGCACTCGTAATGGTTGACTTTGGCGGTAAAAATGGATAAACTAAATCTGATTTTTTCTCCGCCCCGACAGGGGGCGCGGACCAGACTGTTAAAGAGAGACAAGGAGCGATGGATGTGAAAAAACCGTTTGTCACCCTGGAGCAGCTCCAGGAGATCACCCGTCAGTACCCCACCCCCTTCCACCTGTATGATGAGCGGGGCATCCGGGAGAACGCCCGGGCGCTGAAGGCGGCCTTTGCCTGGAATCCGGGCTATACGGAGTATTTTGCAGTGAAGGCCACCCCCAATCCCCAGATCCTGAAGATCCTGCGGGAGGAGGGCTGCGGGGTGGACTGTTCCTCCCTGTGCGAGCTGATGATGTCTGACCGCTGCGGCTTCCGGGGCGGGGAGATCATGTTCTCCTCCAATGACACCCCGGCGGAGGAGTTTGTCCTGGCGGAGAAGCTGGGGGCGACCATCAATCTGGACGACATTACCCATGTGGAATTTCTGAAAGACACGCTGGGGTATATCCCTAAAAAAATCTCCTGCCGGTATAATCCGGGCGGAGTATTCCAGGTCGGAGAGAGCAAAGAGGGCTTTCAGGTCATGGACAACCCGGGAGAGGCCAAGTACGGCATGACCCGGCCCCAGATCGCCCAGGCGTTCCGCCGGCTGAAGGAACTGGGAGCGGAGGAATTCGGAATCCACGCCTTCCTGGCCTCCAACACCCTGTCCAATGAGTATTATCCGGCTCTGGCCCGGGTACTGTTCCAGCTGGCGGCGGAGCTGAAGGAGGAGACCGGCTGTCACATCACCTTCATCAACCTGTCCGGCGGTGTGGGGGTGCCCTACCGCCCGGAGCAGCCGGCCAATGACATCGCCGCCATCGGCGCGGGGGTGCGGAAGGCATACGAGGAGATCCTGGTCCCCGCGGGGATGGGGGATGTTTCCCTGTGTACCGAGCTGGGGCGTTTCATGCTGGCCCCCTACGGGCATCTGGTGACCCGGGTGCTCCACCAGAAGCACACCTACAAGGAGTATGTGGGGGTGGACGCCTGCGCCTCCAATCTGATGCGGCCGGCCATCTATGGGGCCTACCACCACATCACCGTCATGGGGAAGGAGAACTCACCCTGCGACCACAAGTACGATGTGACCGGCTCCCTGTGTGAGAACAGCGACAAGTTTGCCATCGACCGGATGCTCCCGGAGGTGGAGATCGGCGATCTGCTGGTGATCCATGACACCGGGGCCCACGGCCACGCCATGGGCTATCAGTACAACGGACGCCTGCGCTCGGCGGAGGTGCTGCTTCAGGAGGACGGCTCCGCCCGCCTGATCCGGAGAGCCGAAACGCCAGAGGACTATTTCGCCACAGCGATCTGGGAGTAAGGCGAACCGGGGCGGTCTGAGCAATCAGCCGCCGTGGCGTTTCGGCGGCCCCATCGCAGATGGGGCGGCGCGGAAGCGCCGTACAAGCGTTTTGCCGGAGGCAAAACCTTGGCGGAGGCGGAATTCAGTTCCGCCGAGCAATCAAGGAAATCGGGGCCCCGGAAATGGCGCTGTCCATTTCCGGGCAGCGGCAGAGGACTATTTCGCCACAGCGATCTGGGAGTAAGGCGAACCGGGGCAGTCTGAGCGATCAGCCGCCGTGGCGTTTCGGCGGCCCCATCGCAGATGGGGCGGCGCGGAAGCGCCGTACAAGCGTTTTGCCGGAGGCAAAACCTTGACGGAGGCGGAATTCAGTTCCGCCGAGCAATCAAGAAAACCGGGGCCCCGGAAATGGCGCTGTCCATTTCCGGGCAGCGGCAGAGGACTATTTCGCCACAGCGATTTGGGAGTAAGCGCAACAGGAGATTTGACAGGAGAGGAAGCGGACCAATGAATGTGATGGGAGAACTGGCTCTGATCTTTGGGATCAGTTTGGTGGGAGAGGGCGTGGCGGCGCTGCTCCCGGTGTCTTTTCCGGCCAGTGTGATCAGTATGATCCTGCTGATGGTCCTGCTGTTGACCAGAGCGGTCAAGGAGCGGCAGATCCAGTCGGTCTCACACTTCCTGATCGCCAATATGGCGTTCTTCTTTATCCCATCCCTGGTGGGCACCATGGAGCACGGGGCGATGTTAAAAAGCCAGGTGGTGCCCCTGCTGGTCATTGTGGGTCTGACCACGCCGGTGGTCTATCTGGCCACCGGCTGGACGGTGCAGTTGATGCTGCGGCTGTTCCGGAGAAAAGGGGAGGAGAATCATGGCTGAACTGACAGAGGGGCTGCTGAATTCCCCGTTTTTCGGGCTGGGTCTCTCGGCGGCAGCCTGGTGTGCCGGCCTGTGGGTCCAGAAAAAAACCGGATGGGTGCTGTGCAACCCGCTGCTGATCGCTGGACTGCTGATCATCGCCTTCCTGGCTGCCTTTCACATTCCGTTGGAGCAGTATAATATTGGGGGCGACATGATCAAGCTGATGCTGGGGCCGGTGACGGCAGTGCTGGCCCTGAATATCTACCGCCAGAGGGAGATCCTGCGGGAGCATTTTCTTCCTGTGCTGGCGGGCTGCCTGGCAGGGAGCGCGGTCAGCCTGCTCAGCGTGCTGGCCCTGTGCCGACTGTTTCAGATGGAGGATCTGCTGACTGCCTCTCTGCTGCCCAAAAGCGTTACCACCGCCATCGCGGTGGGGATCGCGGAGAGCCGGGGCGGCGTCCAGGGGATCGCGGCCGCCGCCGTGGCAGTGGCCGGTGTCACCGGGGCGGTGTGCGCCCCTCTGTTTGCCAAGTGGTTCCATATCACCGACCCGGTGGCGGAGGGGCTGGCCATCGGCGCGTGCAGCCACGCTCTTGGGACCACAAAGGCTATGGAGATCGGTGAGCTCCAAGGGGCTATGAGCTCCATCGCCATCTGTGTGTGCGGGATCTTCACTTCGCTGATCGCGCTGTTTCTGTGACAAAAAAGAAGGGCGGGCGGACTGCATTTTGCAGCCCCCCCGCCCTTTTTTGCTTCTGTTAGGGATAGCGGGTGGTCATGTCAGAAAGATCGTCAAAGCTGCACCAAGCGTTCCAATCGATCTCATTGTCGTCGTCTACCGTGACATAGTCCACCGTCTCATTCCGTGTATTCACAGCCAGAACCAGACCGTACTTCTCCTCATAGTCGTCATAGATCAGGTCGCCTACCCGGAGATCCCCAGCCTTCCGGACGGAGGAGTCCTCCAGATCGCCGAAGATCTCATCGCTGATAAAGTAGGTGAAGGCCCTGTCCTCATAGCCGGAGCCCAGGACATCGGAGGTATATTTTTTATTCTTGTTCCAGGTATCTCCCTGACCATAGTCGCGCTTGAGGTCATCCAGCAGATTGGAGACGTTGCGCTCGGTGGCGGCTTTGCCGTTGGACAGCTCGTCATCCCCCTGGGTTCCGCTGTCGCCGGGATAGCGGGTGACCATGTCGGTGAGGTCGTCAAACTCACACCAATAGCCCCATTTGAGCTTCTCATCCTCCACGGTGGCGTACTGAACGGTGTCGTCGCTGGTATCGACCTGAAGGACCACACCGTAGCGCTCCATATTGTCGTCATAGACGACATCGCCTACCCGGAGATCCTTTGCTCTGCGGACAGAGGAGTCGTCCAGATCGCCGAACACCTTGTCGCTGATGAAGTAGGCGAAGGCCTTGTCCGCGTAACCGGAGCCCAGGACGTCGGAGGTGTACTTATCATCCTCATCCCAGGAGTCGCCCGGCTCATAGTCCTTCTTGAGGTCGTCCAGCAGGCTGGAGACATTCCGCTCTGTGGCGGCCTTTCCGTTGGCCAGTTCGTTATCTCCCTGGTCCCCATCCTCCTCCTCATCAGGATAGCGGGTGATCATATCGGAGAGGTCATCAAAGTCGCACCAGCCCTTCCAGTCGATCTCATTGTCGTCGTCTACCGTGACATAGTCCACCGTCTCATTCCGGGTGTCCACAGACAGCACCAGGCCGTACTTTTCCTCGTAATCGTCATAGATCAGGTCGCCTGCCCGGAGGTCCTCGGCCTTCCGGACGGAGGAGTCCTCCAAGTCGTCAAAGACCTTGTCGCTGAGGAAATAGGTAAACGCCTTGTCCTCATAGCCGGAGCCCAGGACGTCAGAGGTGTACTTTTTATCCTTGTTCCAGGAGTCCCCCTGCCCATAGTCCTTCTTGAGGTCGTCCAGCAGGCTGGAGACGTTGCGCTCGGTGGCGGCGTCGCCGTTGGCCAGCTTGCCGCCGGAGGGCTTGGTGAGATAGCGGGAGTACACGGTGTCCGAGCGGTCCAGGTCATCCAGGGATTTGGTGCTGCTCCAGGAGATCCAGCCGTCCTCGTCACAGGAGGCATAGGTGAAGCGGTTCCCGTCCCGGGAGACCACCACACCGTATGTGCTGCCGCTGTCCAGCTTCAGCAGGTCACCCACCCGCAGGTCCTCAGGGTCGTCCAGCTCATAGGAGGAGAGGGCTCCGAACACCCGGTCGCTGAGCATATAGGCAAAGCCAGCGTCGCCGGAGCCGCGGCCCAGTACCTTGGAGGTGTAGACCCGGCTGGTGTTCCAAAGGTCAAAGGAGGGGTATTCTGACTCCAGCTTCCGCAGCAGGTCGGACACGTTCTCCTCGGTGACGGCGGAGTTGTCCGTCAGGCGGTTGGAGTTGTTGTAGGTGGGGGACAGGAGGGACTCCTGTTCCTCGAACAGGGAGCAGAGGACCACGGCGGCCTCCGCCCGGGTGGTGCTGTTTCCGCCGTTGAAGCGGCTGTTCTCATCGCCGCTGAGGAAGCCCTTGGCATAGGAATAGAGCACCGCATACTGGTAGTTGGAGGGAACCGAGGAAAAATCCCGGATCCGGATGCTGGCGTAAGCCAGAGATGCGGCAGAGGGGTCCTCAAAGCCCTGGGCGGCTGCCACATTGTACATGATCTGGGCCATATCATAGCGGCTGATCCTGGCGTTGGCGACGGAGGCCGTCCAATCCCCGGCAGAGGCCCGCTTCTGGGCGGCCTGAGTGCCTTTCAGGATGCCGGCGGAATAGGCCGCGTTGAGATAGGGACGCCACCAGTCAGAAGAACTGCTCTGGGCAGATACCTCATCCTCATAGAACATCCCGCACACCATGGTGACAAAGTGGGCGTTGGACAGCGTCTCCTGAGGACCGTACCGGCCGTCTCCCAGGCCGGAAACCAGTCCGTTGGAGGCCGCCTTGGTGATGTAAGGATATCCCCAGTAGCTTGAGGGGACATCCTGGAAGGTGACAGAGGCGGCGGAGGCGCCGGCTGTCAGAGTACAAAGGCCAAGGGCAAACGCAAGGGCGCGCCGCAAGCTCGGTTTCATATCAAAATCTCCTCCTTCTGATACAATGGAAAGGAACTTACAGGAAGCTGGCAGAGGCCGCAGGATACGGCCTGCTGATTTCAATTCCATTGTACTCTGTCTGTGAGGAAAAGTCAAAACGGAACCAAAAATTTTATCATTTCTTAATCTTTCAATCAGATCAAAACCCCAAAAGGAAACTGCTCGAACGGAAAGGTCCCGGAGCGGCAGGGAAGTTCCAGAGCTGCAGAGCGCCATGCGGCCAGCGACGGCCTCCGGAACCAGCGGTATAAAGTTCTTTTTGGCTTGCGGCGGATCGAAGAAAGCCGCCCCCGCATCAGAGGAGGCGGGAGCGGCAGGGAAGTTCCAGAGCCGCAGAGCGCCATGCGTCCAGCGACGGCTTCCGGAACCAGAGGTATAAAGTTCTTTTTGGCTTGCGGCGTGTCGAAAAAGCCGCCCCCGCATCAGAGGATGCGGGAGCGGCAGGGAAGTTCCAGAGCCGCAGAGCGCCATGCGTCCAGCGACGGCCTCCGGAACCAGTGGTATAAAGTTCTTTTTGGCTTGCGGCGTGTCGAAAAAGCCGCCCCCGCATCAGAGGATGCGGGAGCGGCAGGGAAGTTCCAGAGCCGCAGAGCGCCATGCGTCCAGCGACGGCCTCCGGAACCAGGGGTATAAAGTTCTTTTTGCCTACTTTTTCTTTCAAGAAAAAGTAGGTCAGAAGGGGAGGCCGAGACCGCCGGTGAGCTTCTGCATGGTGGAGGCGGCGTCGCCCTCGGCGGCGCGCATGGCCTCGTTGACGGCGGCCACGATGAGATCCTCCAGCATCTCCACATCGTCGGGATCCACCGCGTCGGGGTCGATCTCCAGGGCTTTCAGCTCCCGCTTGCCGGAGACGGTGGCGGTGACCACGCCGCCGCCGGCGCTGGCCTCATAGGTCTTTTCCTCCAGCTCCTGCTGCATCCGCATCATGTCCTGCTGCATCTTCTGGGCCTGCTTGATCATGTTCATATTCATGCCGCCGCCCATGCCGCCCATACCGCGGCTTCCGTATCCTTTTGCCATAGTCGATTCTCCTTCCGATCCGTGGGGGATCTTATTGAATTTTAATGTTGTCAAACTGCGCGCCAAAGGCCAGCAGCTCATCCAGCGCATCCTTCGCGCCGGCCTGAGTCTGGGCCGCAGGTTCCTGAGCGGCGCTCTGAGCGGCGGGGGGCTGCCCCACCACCACGGACGCGCGGGCCTCGGGCACCCCAAAGCAGGCAGCGGCCGCCTGGGACAGCGCCTGGAGGATGGCGGGCTTGTTGAGCATAGCCCGGGTGAACTCTGTGTCCACCCAGAGGGTGAGGGCACCGTTCTTCCACACCCCCGTCACCTTGGCGGAGTTGTTCAGGTAGGGGAGGACAGAGGGCGGCACCTTTCCCCGCAGTCCGGCCACGAAGGAGGGCCAGAAGGCGGAGTTTTCCGCCGCCTCCGCCGGAGCGGGGCGGGGAGCGGCCGGGGCAGGGGGAGGCGCGGGGCGCTCCGGCTGCGGTTCCGTCCAGGAGGGCTCCTCCTCCGGCTCAGGGGGGAGAGGGGGCCGCTCTTCCTCCCAGGGCGGGGCATCAGACACAGAGACGGCCTGGGACGCGGGAGCCGCCGGGGCTGGTGCAGTTCGGGCCGGGACGGGGGCTGGAACGGGTGCGCCTCCGGCCAGCTGCTCCTCCAGCCGGGCGACCCGGGCGGCCAGTCCGGCGAAGGAATCGTCCAGCCGCTCGTCGCTGAGGCGGATCAGGCACAGCTCCGCGTCGGTGCGGCGGTTGGTGCTCCGGGCCAGATCGGGGAGGGTATTTTGGAGGAGCTTCAGCATCTGGAGCAGCCGGGGGGCGGTGAACTGTTCCCCCAGGGCCCGCATGGTCGCCTCGTCATAGCCGCCGGTGAGCAGGGCGGCCCCGCCCTGGGGGGCGGTCTTGCGGAGCAGCAGGTCCCGGGCCAGGGAGGACAGCTCCTCCAGCACCGAGCCCACATCCTTACCATTCCCATACAGGCGGGCCAAGGTATCCAGAGCCCCCGCCGTGTCGTGTCCGGCGATCAGGCCCATCAACTTGGCGGTCTCCAGATTGCCGGCCAGGCCCAGGGTGTCCAGAATGTCCTGCTCATCCACGCGCTGGCCGCCGCCGGCACACTGGTCCAGCAGGGAAAGGGCGTCCCGCAGGCCGCCGTCGGCCAGGCGGGCCAGCAGGGCGGCGCCCTCCCGGGTCAGGTCGATCCCCTCCTGCTGGGCCACATAGCCCAGGCGCTGGGCGATCTGTCCGGGGAGGATCCGCTTGAAGGAAAACTGCTGGCACCGGGACTTGATGGTGGCCGGGACCTTGTGCAGCTCGGTGGTGGCCAAAATGAACATCAGGTGGGCGGGGGGCTCCTCCAGGATCTTCAGCAGGGCATTGAAGGCGGGAGTGGACAGCATATGGACCTCATCCACGATGTACACACGCTTCCGCACGGCGGCGGGGGTGTATACGGCCTCGTCCCGCAGAGCGCGGACCTGATCCACTCCGTTGTTGGAGGCGGCGTCCAGCTCCAGCACGTCCAGAATGGAGCCGTTTTCAATACCCAGGCAGGCGGGACACTGGTTGCAGGGATTGCCGTTCACCGGGGCCTGGCAGTTCACCGCCCGGGACAGGATCTTGGCGCAGGTGGTCTTGCCGGTGCCCCGGGTACCGGTGAACAGATAGGCGTGGGAGAGGCGGTCCCCCGCCACCTGCTGCTTGAGGGTGTCGGTAATGTGGCTCTGCCCCACCACGTCGTCAAAGGTGCGGGGCCGCCACTTGCGGTATAGGGCCTGATACATGGACACGTTCACCTCGAAAGAAAACTCCCGGCTCCCATCGGCGCTCCGCCGGGCGGGAAGGGACCGGGACAAAGAAACGGGCTTCGGCGGAAGGCAAGGCCGCACACCGGCCTTTGAAGCGCGCGGTATGCCCGTTACCTGAACAGCCGGCTCAAGGACAGTAACCCCGCGGCACACGCGGCGGGCCGCTTAGTGCTGCTCGGTTCCCCGCCTGACACGGTTCACGGAGCCGCGTTGCGCGGGACCGGCCTATCATCACTGCTTATTCAGGTCAGACGACACATCGCACGTCCGGGGACCGGGATTCATCCCTGCTTTAGCGGGTTGCAGGTACAGGGCACCGCTATCTCCCCAACTAGTGCGGCCTTGCTTCCCGCCGAAGCCGGAACAAGACTGGCATATATTTTACTATACTTCCTTAAAATTAGCAACTTATTTTTTTGATGGCGGGAGGAAAAACTTTAGCTGGGGCATGGTTTTCCACAAATGAGAACGAAAATGTGGAAAATATGGTGGACAGAGGCGGGAAAAGCCAGTATAATGCAATCTGTATGAATATGTGGCCCCGTGCCGCCCGGGACAGGGAGGCGCGGAGGCAGCGGGCGGGGACCGGAAGGTCTCTGCCGGATTCGGGGCCGCGCCGGGGAAACGGCGTTCTTCACATCTCTGTGTCGGTTGGGAAGGCCTTGGATCACGCCGGATACAGAACAGAATGAAAGGAAGAACATCGATGGAGATCAACGGCGAGCTTGTCAACGAAGAAGTGCGGTATGCAGACCTGGGCCTGTCCCAGGCCCTGATGCAGGCCATTCAAAAGAAGGGGTATGTTCAGGCGACCCCGGTCCAGGGGGGCGCGATCCCCTATTTTATGGAGTACCGGGATGTGATCGCCAAGGCGCCCACCGGGACGGGAAAGACCTTTGCCTTCGGGATCCCCATGGTGGAGCACATCAATCCAGAGTCTGCCGATGTGCTGGGGCTGGTGCTGGCCCCCACCCGGGAGCTGGCCATTCAGATCCGGGACGAGCTGCGGGACCTGTGCGCCTTTAAAGAGGGGGTGCGCTCCGTCTGCCTGTACGGCGGACAGCCCATTGATAAGCAGATCACCCAGCTGAAGAAGCGGCCCCAGATCGTGGTGGCCACGCCGGGGCGGCTGATGGACCATGTGAAGCGCCGCACCCTCCGCCTGGACAAGGTGGAGACGGTGGTGCTGGACGAGGCCGACCGGATGCTGGACATGGGCTTTATCCGGGATGTGACCCGGATCCTGGACCTGATGCCCCAGCGGCGCAACCTGGGCCTGTTTTCCGCTACCATCTCCCGGGAGGTCATGGACATCTCCTGGGTGTACCAGCGGGACCCGGTGGAGATCACCGTCCGGGCCGACGAACAGAACAAGCCAGACATCACTCAGTACCGCCTGGATGTGGACCGGAACGAGAAGGTGGACACCATGGTCCGGCTGATGGAGATCGGGGGCTATGACCGGGTGATCGCCTTCTGCAACACAAAAAATATGACCGACCGCCTCTCCGGCCTGCTGCGGATGCGGAATATCTCCTGCGAGGCCATCCACGGCGACATCCAGCAGCGGGTGCGGGAAAAGACCCTCCAGAAGTTCCGGGAGGGCAAGCTGCGGGTGCTGGCCGCCACCGATGTGGCCGCCCGGGGGCTGGACATTGATGATGTGGACGCAGTGTTCAACTATGACGTTCCAGATGAGAACGAGTATTATATCCACCGCATCGGCCGCACGGGCCGGGCCCGCCGCCACGGGGTGGCCTACTCCCTGGTGTCCAGCATTACCGAGGGCATCCGGCTGGACGACATCCGGAAAAATACGGGCAACGAGATCCGCACCGTGAAGCTGGATGCGCATGGGGAGCTGACCGGCGTGGAGAAGCAGTGAGGCCCGCCCGGTTCCACCGGCGGCGGAGCTTTTGGCTGGATCTGTTCGCCTGCTTTTTGATCCCCGCCTATACGCTGCTGTTTGCCGGGAGCGTGGAGTGGTTCGGCACCAATTTTTCGGTGATCGCCGTCACCGGAGAGGACCACTACTGGGGATTTGTCTACTGGGGAGTGCTGGCGGGGGGATATTTTGCTGTGATGCTCACGAAGCTGGCGCTGGTCCTGCCCCGGCTGTGGCAGCGCATTGTGGTCTGCCTGTTGACCCTGCTGGCCTGTCTGGCTCTGGGATATGCCCTGGCCATCCCCTATCTGCCGGATGATTTTCCGGGGTTTGCCTCCCTTCATGTGGTGTTGGCTGCCGGGGCCTGTGTACTGCTGATGCTGGCACTGCTGCTGGTGCTGCTGGCCCTGTACCGGCGCGGTCCGGAGCGGTACCGCCCCCTGCTGGTCCGCTGGGGGCTGATCGCCGGGGGCTCTGGCCTGCTGTTCCTGCTGGCGGGGATGGTGTCCTCCGCCCTGGAGGTGTTCTTCACCATCACAGCGGCCCTGTTGACCCGGAAAATTTGGTTTGCCGCCGTGGAGGAGCGGAAAAATTTTAGGATTTTTTAATTCTTTTCCCATGATTTTTTTACTCCCTCTGCGCTATGATAGTCCTGTTCCAAACATTTGCCCGGCGGAAGGGCTGGGAAAAAGGAGTGTGTCAGCTGTGGATAAAAAGAGACTGTACCGGACGGAGGGCCCTTTTAAGATGGTCTGCGGCGTGTGCGGCGGGATCGCGGAGTATTTTGACATTGATCCCACACTGGTCCGCTTGGGATGGGCTGCGCTGAGCCTGTTCAGTGCATTTTTTGGCGGCCTGATCCTCTATATCATCGCCGCAGTCGTGATCCCCACGAAGAGCAGCGTCTACCCCGGCTGCTGAGGCCGGGGAGGGCGCTTCGGTCAGACAGGACAAAAAGCGGAGGGACTGCTTTTTGTCCTGTTGTTTCCTATGAGTTCCAGAGAAAAGGGGAGCAAGCTATGATCCAGATCAGAACATCCCGTCCGGAGGACGTACCCCGTCAGCGTGAGCTGTGGCAGCTGGCATTTGGAGACGACGGGGCCTATGTGGACAACTTCTACCACACCTATTATCGGCCGGAGCGGGTGCTCCTGCTGGAGGAGGACGACGTGGTCCGGGCCATGACCGCCTGGTTTGAAACCACCTTTGTGGTGCCGGGGCAGGGGAGGTACCGGGCCGCCTATCTGTATGCGGTGGCTACCCATCCGGAGGCCCGGGGCCGTGGGCTGGCCGGACAGCTGCTGGCCGGCGCGGACCGCATCTTCCGGGAGTGGGGCATTCCGGCGGTGACCACTGTCCCGGCAGAGCCCTCTCTCCACCGCTTTTTTGGACGGAACGGGTTCCGGGAGTGCTTTGTGGACGGACAGTTTTCCGCCCCGCGGGAGTGCAGGCCCACACCGCCGGGGGCCGCGTTCCTGGAGCGCCTGACGCCGGGGGAATACCGGCAGCTGCGGGAGGAGCTTTTGGCCGGGACGGCCCACATCGATCTGCCGCAGGAGGCTTTGGCCTATCAGGCGGGGGCCTGCGCGCTGGCGTCCGGGGGCGGACTGTATGCGGTGCAGACGCCCCATGGGCGGGCTGCCCTCTGTGCCGAGGGGATGGAGAGCGGCGGGCTGCTGGTGAAGGAGCTGCTGTGCCCGCCGGAGGATCTGGACTGGGTGCTGGAACGCCTCCCCGGCCTGCTGCCCCGGTGGTCCTTTGCCTGGCGCGCCCCCGGGGGCTCCCACCCCTTCGGGATGCTCAAGTGGCTGGACCCGGAGCTGGAGCGGTCCTGGGACTGGGACTCCACCGCCTATTTGGGGCTCGCATTTGACTGAAAACCGACATCATTCCTGCATAATAATTGTGAATGGCTGGATTTCCGTTTTGGAATCCAGCCATTTTTGGACTGTTTACACAGGAGAAGGGTGGGTTTTTTATGAAAAAGACTGAAATCGAAATAGTAGCCACAGTTATTTTGTTGTGGTAACACCCACAAAAAATTTGCTTTACATCCCGAACCTTTATGGTATACTTGTACATAGGGACGAGCGATAGAGTTCCTTTTTTCTCCGAAACACCTGTCCGAAGGCGAAAAGTGAAGGAGTTCTGTCAGTTTTTCAACAAATCGCCACAAAAATATAACGTAGGAGGAATGTCATCATGAATCAGTACATCGAGAGAGTTCTGGCTGAGACCAAGGCCAAGAATGCCAACGAGCCTGAGTTCCTGCAGACTGTTGAGGAGGTCCTGAGCTCTCTGGAGCCCGTGATCGCCGCCCATCCTGAGTATGAGAAGGCCGCTCTGCTGGAGCGTATGGTCGAGCCCGAGCGCGTGATCGAGTTCCGCGTCACTTGGGAGGACGACAACCATGTTTGGCACGTCAACCGCGGCTACCGCGTTCAGTACAACGCGGCCCTCGGCCCCTATAAGGGAGGCATCCGCTTTGATCCTTCCGTGAACCTCTCCATCGTCAAGTTCCTGGGCTTTGAGCAGGTCTTTAAGGACGCCATGACTGGTCTGCCCATCGGCGGCGCCAAGGGCGGCTCTGACTTCGATCCTCGCGGCAAGAGCGACGCCGAGGTCATGCGTTTCTGCCAGGCCTTCATCACCGAGCTGTATCGCCACATTGGTCAGGACATCGACTGCCCCGCCGGCGACCTGGGCTGCGGCGGCCGTGAGATCGGCTATATGTACGGCCAGTACCGCCGCATCGTGGGCGCTGCCGAGTTCGGCGCTCTGTCCGGCAAGGCTGTCACCACCGGCGGCTCCATCATGCGTCCTGAGGCCACTGGCTTCGGCGCCGTGTACTATCTGGTCGAGGCTCTGGCTCACGACGGCGAGTCCATCGAGGGCAAGCGCATCGCCATGTCCGGCTACGGCAACGTGGGCTGGGGCATCATGAAGAAGGCTGCTGAGCTGGGCGCCAAGGTCACCTACTTTGCCGGCCCCGACGGCTACATCCACGATCCCGACGGCGTGAGCACCGAGGAGAAGCTGAACTACATCCTCGAGATGCGTGCTAAGGATCCCATGCACTGCCAGCCCTATGCTGAGCGCTTTGACTGCGAGTTCGTGCCCAACACCAAGTGCTGGGGCGTCAAGGACGTGGACATCTATATGCCCGCTGCCACTCAGAACGACGTCAACATGGACTGGGCCAAGAAGATCGCTGAGTCCGGCGTGAAGTACTACATCGAGGTCGCCAATATGCCCACCACCAACGATGCTCTGGAGTTCCTGAAGGAGCAGAAGCACATGGTCGTGGCTCCCTCCAAGGCCGTTAACGCCGGCGGCGTGTCCGTCTCCGAGCTGGAGATGGCTCAGAACGCTGAGCGCCTGTACTGGACCGCCGAGGAAGTCGACGCCAAGCTGAAGGGCATCATGAAGAACATCTATCACTCCTCCGTCGAGGTCGCCGAGCGCTATGGCCTGGGCTACGACCTGGTCGCTGGCGCCAACATCGTTGGCTTCCAGAAGGTCGCCGACGCCATGATGGCTCAGGGCATCTTCTAATCGAAGATCCTCTTAGACAGAGTACGTCCCTTACAGGGCTCCTCCCAATCGGGAGGGGCCCTGATTTTTTACCAAAGTGGGCGGAAAAGAGCGGTTACACCCTTGAAAATGTACAAATTGGCAGGGATAGGAAGAGGAAAGGGAGAAAGAATCGTCGTTTTTGCTCTTTTTCTTCCCAGGAATCCTGATACAATATAGGAGTACCTATGAAATCGATGGCCCCGGCCGTCAAATAAAGGAGCGTGTATTCAATGGCGATTCTCAAGAAGACTGCCAAGGCCGAGCAGGCTGTGGCCGAGACTGCTGCTGTGAAGTCCGCGGCGGTGGAGAAGGCCCCTGCCGCCGTGAAGGAGGAGAAGTCCGCAGCCGCCAAGACCACCCGGAAGGCATCTGCGAAGAAGGCCCCCGCGGCGAAGAAGGCTGCCGCCCCCAAGATCTCTCTCACCTTGCAGTATCTGGGCAAGGAGCTGACCCAGGAGGCTATGGTGGACGCCGTCAAGGCCCAGTGGACCGGCGCGGACATCAAGACTCTGGAGCTGTATGTCAAGCCCGAGGACAGCGCTGTGTACTATGTGATCAACGGCGAGAGCACCGGTAAGATCGAGCTGTAAGCAGCCCAGACCCCGAAAAAGACCCTCCGGAGAGGCGGTTCATCCGCCTTTCCGGAGGGTTTTGCGTTTTCACTCAGGGGCCGCAGGCACCGGGAGAATAAGACGCCCCATACCGTCCGGACCAGCCCAGGCGGTATGGGGTATTTGTGTATTGTGGTCAGGACTCTGGCTTTTGCGGGGACCTCTTGGTCCGGCCGGCGTCCTTCTCCCGGCCGTGGAGCTCCCAATCCCGGGCTTTGGGCTCCTCCTCGTGGGGGAGGACCCGGACCTGGATCTCCAGCACCCGGCGGTGCTCCACCTTGGTGACGGTGACGTCAAGTCCTTCAGACTGGAAGTGATCGCCCACCTCCGGGACCTTGCCCACCTCCTCCATGACCCAGCCGGAGACAGTGGCCGCATCGCAGGTCCCCTTGACCTGGAAGAGGTCGTACATATCGTCCAAATCAGCGGAACAGGCGATCAGATAGCTGCCGTCTGGCTGTTTACGGAAGATCTCAATGACCTCGTCGTGCTCATCCCAGATCTCACCTACCAACTCCTCCACGATGTCTTCCATGGTGGCGATGCCCTCTGTGCCGCCATACTCATCCACCACCACGGCCATGTGGGCCTTGTTTTTCTGGAGGATGCGCAGCAGCTCAGAGATCTTGGTATTTCCGGTGGTGTACAGAACAGGCGCTTTCAGCTCGGACAACTGGGTCTCCCCGCGGTAGCGGGCGGCGTTGAAGTCCTTTTCATGGACCACACCCACGATATTGTCGATGCTGTCATGGTAGATGGGGAGACGGGAGTAGCCGCTCTCCACAAAGAGGGAGGCCGCCTGGTCCATCGTGGCGGTGTCGGGCACGGCCACCAGATCCACACGGGGGGTGAGGATCTCGGATACCTCCAGGTCATTGAACTCAATGGCGTTGCGGATCAGATCGCTCTCATGCTGGTCCAGGCCGCCCTCATTCTCCGCCTGATCCACCATGCCCACCAGCTCCTCCTCCGTGATGCCGTCGCCCTGAGCGGTGCGGAACACCTTGGAAAGCAGCCGCTTCCACTGGGTGAACAGGAAGTTGGCCGGAGTCAGGACCACCACCAGCAGCCGCAGCAGGGGGGCGGAGAACATGGCCCAGCTCTCCGGGTTTTCCTTGGCCAGACTCTTGGGGGTGACCTCGCCGAAAATCAGAATGACCACGGTCAGGACAATGGCGGAGACGGTGGGACCGCGGACATCGTCGATCAGCTTGATAAACAGCACCGCGCCGATGGTTGTGGCCACGTTGTTGACGATGTTGTTGCCAATGAGGATGGTGGACAGCAGGCGGTCATAGTCCTCTGCCAGCGCCAGTGTGCGGGCGGCCCGGCGGTCGCCGTTGTCCGCTTTGTTCTTCAGGCGGATGCGGTTGAGGGAGGTAAATGCGGTCTCGGTTGCGGAAAAATACCCGGACATGGCCACCAGGGCCGCCAGGGCGACGAGCATTGCGATACTGGTACTGTCCATAATGGACGGATCAACTCCACTTTCTTCAAAAAAATTTCTGTGCTCCATACCGTTCAAGGGGCCAGATTAGTAATACACTATACCATAGCCGCCTATAAAAAGCAAACAAATTTTCCAAATTTATCAGGGGCATATTTCCGGAAATACGCCTTACCGCCGATAAAATCCCTCTGGGCGGAACGGGGCTTGCGGAGGGGGCGGCAGTCTGCTATCCTGTGATCGAACAAGGCGGAGCGCTGCGGCGGCCGCCGAAAGTGGAGAGGAGGAGGGAACCTGTGAAAATCACGGTGGAGCACCGTGCGGGGGCAGAAAACGAGGTGGTCCTCCGCTGTGCCGCGCTGGACGAGGAGATGCTGTGGGTGCTCTCTCTGCTGCGCTCCGGCCTTCAAAGGCTGTGTGTCTGGAGCGAGGGCAGGGAGGCGGTCCTGCTGAGGCCGGAGGAGGTGGTGTACTGCGAGTCGGTGGATGAGCGCACCTTTGTCTATACGGCGGATGGGGTGTACCGGTCGGGACTTGGGCTGTCGGAGCTGGAGGAGCGATATGGAGCGCTGGGCCTCTGCCGGGCGGGGAAACCCATGCTGGTGAACCTTCACCACATCCGCAGCCTGAGGAGCCGGGCGGGCGGACGGATCGAGGCTACGCTGGAGAACGGAGAGCGGGTGATGGTATCCCGGCACTACGCGCCCCTGCTGCGGGAGCAGCTGGGGCTGTGACAGAAAGGAGAAAGTATGATGTTCCGAGATGAGTTTGTTCGTTTTTATGGCTGGGGGATCACGGTGAAGTACCACATGGCGCTCTATACGGTAGGACTGGTCTCTGCCGCTGGAGGGGTCCAGTGGCTCATGGGACGGCGGGAACTCCCCATCCCGATGCTGGTGGAGATGCTGCTGGCCGCCGCCGCCGTGGCCGTGCTGGAGTCTTGGATCATCCCCTTTGGTCGGGAATGGGAGGGACGCGCGTTAGTTTGCCGCACCGCCCTTTGGGCCCTGGTCTGCAACCTGGGGTTTGCCGGAGGGGCGGCTCTGCTGGGCTGGTTCTCCGGGACGCCCCTGTGGGGGGGCGCTCTGTTGATCCTGATTTTGGAGCTCTGTCTGGCCGCAGTATGGTTTGCCGACCGTGTGGCGCTCCGGCGGGAATCCCGGGAACTGAATCGAGGGCTGCGGGAGCTTCAGCAGAGGGAGCGCAGGCCCGGATAAAAATGCGGCGCGCTCCCCGTGCCTCAAGGGTGTGGGGAGCGCGTGCGTGCTGGGATAGCCGTCCCGGATACGTCATGTGCCCAGAGAGCGGATCTCCTCCTGAAGGTACTCCAGAAATTGTGCGGCGGGGACGCCGTCCAGCTGGGCGTGGTGGAACTGGAAGGAGACTGGCAGGAGCGTCCGAAGCCAGTGCCTGCGGTATCTGCCCCAGATAAGAAAGGGGTTGTTGTAGCAGCCGGCGTAGAGGTTCACAGCCCCATCAATGTCGTACCCGGCCAGGGCGGAGGTGCCGATGACCATGGCCTCCCCGCTCAGGTCATGGGGCTGGCCGGTCCGGGACACCTGCCCGGTGAGCTCCAAATAGTTCTGGCTGAACTGCTCCAGGTCGGAGGAGAGGGGGAGGTCACAGGTCTGAATATCCCCGTCCCGGGTCACGACCACCGTGTTGACTGCCAGCCGGTCGTACTCCATCAGCCTGTCCCCCACAGGAAGAAGGTAAAAGTCCTCCATCCGGGCTGCGGCCTGGCCGACGCACCAGCAGAGAAGCATATTGAACTTATACCCGCGCCTGCGGCTGAACTGGACCAGCCGGGTGACGTCCAGAGTTTTCATCAGCGTCACCATGGGCATGGGGGCCTGGTTCCACAGGGCAAAGGAGGCGGCGCGCCTGGAGCGCTCCGGGGCGATTTCGCGGACCATGTGACATCCCTCCCAAATCAAAATCGCGCGCCGCAGCGGCCCAGGCCGGGGCGGCGGGTGCAGGGGCCTATTATATCAGATCTCCGCCCGGACCGCAACGCGGAACGGGGAGGGGCTGTACATTTTCACTGCCCTGTGGTATGCTGGGAGAAAACCGCATCCGCGGAGAAAAGGTGAACGACCATGTATATTGACCCCGTCCGCCGCTCCGGACGTCCCACAGATGACCGTATTCCTCAGGAACTGGCCATTTATGATGAGCTGGAGCGGCAGGGCATCTCTTTTGACCGGGTAGACCACGACCATGCCGATACCATGGAGGACTGCCGGAAGATCGAAGAGGTGCTGGGCGCAAAGATCTGCAAAAACCTATTTTTGTGCAACCGGCAGCAGACAGAATTTTATCTTCTGATGATGCCGGGAGAAAAGCCCTTTAAGACCAAGTATCTGTCTGCTCAGCTGGGCTGTTCCCGGCTGTCCTTCGCTGACGACGGCCACATGGCGGCCTGTCTGAACACCATTCCCGGGTCGGTCTCCGCCCTGGAACTCCTGTTTGACACAGAGGGCAGGGTGCAGCTGGTCATGGACCGGGAACTGCTGGCGGATGAGTTCCTCAGCGGACACCCCGGGATCTCCACCTCTACGGTGCGCCTGACGCGGGAGGATCTGCTGCGCTATGTGGAGGGAGTGGGACATTCCCCCATTTATATCGATCTTCCTGATCCCAGAGTGATGGAGGAACAGAAGTGAAACGCAGACCGGCCCCTGAATTCAGGGGCCGGTTTTGTTATGCCGCGCCGGATTCCGGCGGGGGAGCGGGGGGATCCTGCGGCGGGGGCTCGTGTCCGCCCAGGGATACCAACAGAGTGATGGGGAGGACGGTCCCCAGCAGGATGACCCTCAGGACGCGGAGAAAGTCCTGACCCACAAACATCCAGGCCACTGCCGCCCCGTAGAGCAGGGGGATGATGCACCCCATGTACCAGCCGGGGGCTCCCCTGCGGCTGACCCACGCCTGGAGCACCACGGCGGCCAGGGCGATGAAAAACACAGACCAGGAATTCACAGCGGTACGCTCCTTTCAGCGGCAGAGGGGTCATTCCAGATTCAGCTTGTGCTCCAGGATCCAGCTGGTGAGGAGGAACATGACGGCGGTGGGGATGAGAAGCAGGAGAATACCCAGCCAATAGTCCGCGTGGTCGCTCAGATCCATCCCATAGAGCCAGTTCAGCGCATTCATGTTGTGCAGAGAGCTGGTGATGACGCTGTCCAGGATATTGAGGCCGAAAAATGCCACGACGCTCATCAGGATCCGCCGTCTGGAGAACAGGTGGCCGATGGCCATGGCCAGATAGAAGTTCATAAACATGGCGGCGCACATGACCAGCAGCAGGAAGAGAAACTCCAGGAAGTAGAGGAGGGTGTCCGGCCTCTGGGCCAGGCCCTGGAATACCGCCTGCCACAGCTGGGTGTCGAAGATCTCATCCCAGTCCAGGGGCATCATCAGGAACAGAGCCAGGATCCCCACAATGCCGTTGACCACCGTGGTGGCCAGGGCGCAGATCAGCTTGGACAGCACCAGCTGCCAGGACCGGACGGGCAGGGTGTGCATCAGATAGCCCTCGTCCCCCAGCAGCCCCTTATAAAACCGGGTGAGCACGAACACGGCGGACAGGATGACCATGGTAAAGCACACGCCGCCGAACAGCCCCATGGAGATCACGCCCATCCACTCGCCAAAGACACTGCCTCCGGGGTTGTGGATGCCGAACACGGTGAACCGGTTGATAAAGGCCAGGATCAGCGCTGCCGGCCAGATCACGGAGAACTGCTTCCACATGGAGCGGAAATCATATTTTAACAGCTTTCCCAGCATCAGAACTCGCCTCCTTCCATGGGTACGGCGCGGAAGATCTCGCGGAACAGGGCGTCCACGCTCTTGCCCCGCTCCTCCCGGATGCGGTCCACAGACTCATGGAGCATAAGTGCCCCCTCCTTGAGCAGGATCGCCTCATCCAGTACCTTCTCAATGTCTGCGATCAGGTGGGTGGAGATGAGCACGGTGCCCTCCTCATTGTAGTTGGTCAGAATGGTGCGGAGGATAAAATCCCGGGCAGCCGGGTCCACCCCGGCGATGGGTTCATCCAGCAGGTACAGCTGGGCCTTCCGGGCCATGACCAGCACCAGCTGGACCTTCTCCTTGGTGCCCTTGGACATGGACTTCAGCCGGTCCTTCGGTTCTACCCCCAGGCTCTTGCACATAGCCAGGGCTTTGGGATAGTCGAAGTCCTGATAAAAATCCCGGAACAGGTCGAACAGATCCACTGCCCGCATCCAGCTGGCGAAGTACATCCGGTCAGGCAGATAGCTCACCAGGGCCTTAGTCTCAGGCCCCACGGGCAGCCCCGCCACGGATAGGCTCCCGGAGGTGGGCTGGAGCAGCCCGCACAGCAGCTTGATCAGGGTGGTCTTTCCGCTGCCGTTGGGGCCCAGCAGCCCCACGATCCGGCCCCGGCCCACCTCCAGATCAATGCCGGTCAGGGCCGCCTTATGCCCGTAGGACTTAGTCAGGCCCTGACAGACGATGAGATTGTCGCTCATAGATGTTCCTCCTTCAAAAGCTCCGCGGCCTCAGTCCGGGAATAGCCCAGCTCGGCCATGGCGTCATAGTAGTGTTCGATGAGGACTCTGGCCTGAGCCCGCCGGACGGCGTCCAGCACAGAGACGTCTTCCGTTACCAGCCGACCGGCGGTCCGGTCGGCGAAGGCCAGGCCGTCCTGCTCCAGCTGGGCCAGGGCCCGCTGCATGGTGTTGGGGTTGACTCCTGCCTGAGCGGCCAGCTCCCGCACCGGAGGCAGGCGGCTCCCCGGGGGATAGATCCCGGTAATGATCCGCCGGGTGAGCTGCTCCGTCAGCTGGAGCCAGATGGGCCGGTCGTCGGTGAACCTCCAGTCCATAGACGTGCCTCCTTATCTGTATCATTGTATTAGTTGCTTAGTACAACAATACAATAGCGGAAATGTGGGAGATTGTCAAGTCCTCTGGCAAGAAAATTTTCAGCGCGGGAAAACTGTAAAAAAACTGTGAACCCCCTTGAATTTTTGTGCAAAGAGCGTTATCATTAGCACTTGAAGAGTGTAAGTGCTAATGATGGTGCTCCAATTTGTTGAATCATTATATTTCTATACATGGAGGAATCAGATACTATGGCAAAGAAACAGTTTAAGGCGGAATCCAAGCGTCTGCTGGATCTGATGATCAACTCGATCTATACCCACAAGGAGATCTTTCTCCGGGAATTGATCTCCAACGCCAGCGATGCGGAGGACAAGCTGGCCTATAAGGCCCTCACCGACGATCAGGTTCCGGTGGACCGGAAGGACCTGAAAATCACCATTGTGCCCGACAAGGAGCTGCGTACCCTGACCGTGTCGGACAACGGCGTAGGCATGACCAGGGAGGAGCTGGAAAACAACCTGGGCACCATCGCCAAGAGCGGGTCCTTCCAGTTCAAGCAGGATCTCGCCAAGAAGGAGAAGGGGGAGGACATCGACGTCATCGGTCAGTTCGGTGTGGGCTTCTACTCCGCCTTTATGGTGGCCGACCATGTGACAGTGATCTCCCGGGCCTACGGCAGCGACGAGGCATGGATGTGGCAGTCGGACGGGGCGGACGGCTATACGGTCACCCAGTGCGAGAAGGACGCCCCCGGCAGCGACGTGATCATGCACCTCAAGGCCAATGCCGATGAGGAGGATTACGACCAGTATCTGGAGACCTATAAGCTCCAGGAGCTGATCAAAAAATACTCCGACTACATCCGCTACCCCATCGTGATGGAGGTGGAGGACTACCGCCAGAAGGAGAAGCCTGCCGACGCGGGGGAGGACTACAAGCCTGAGTGGGAGACGGTGAAGGAGTGGAAGACCATCAACTCCATGGTTCCCCTGTGGCAGCGGCAGAAGTCCAAGGTGACCGCCGAGGAGTACAACGCCTTTTATAAGGAGAAGTTCATGGACTGGCAGGACCCCCTGGCGGTGGTCCACACCAGCGCCGAGGGCGCGGTGACCTATAAGGCCATGCTTTATATCCCCCAGAAGGCACCCTATGACTTCTATACCCGGGAGTACCAGAAGGGCTTGCAGCTCTACTCCTCCGGTGTGCTCATCATGGACAAGTGTGCCGATCTGCTACCCGACTACTTCCGCTTTGTCAAGGGCGTGGTGGACTCTCCCGACTTCTCACTGAACATCAGCCGTGAGGTCCTCCAGCATGACCGGCAGCTGAAGGTGATCGCCTCTGCCCTGGAGAAGAAGATCAAGGGCGAACTGGTCAAGCTGCAAAAGGAGACTCCGGAGAAGTACGAGCAGTTCTGGACCGCCTTCGGCAGCCAGATCAAGTATGGCGTGGTGGCGGACTACGGCGCCCACAAGGAGGATCTGAAGGATCTGCTGCTGTTCTGGTCCTCCAAGGAGGGGAAGAACACCACGCTGGAGGCTTATCAGGACCGGATGGCGGAGGAGCAGCCCTACTACTATTACGCCTGCGGCGAGAGCGTGGACAAGATCGCCAAGCTGCCCCAGGTGGAGCGCATCCTGGACAAGGGGTATGAGATCCTTTACTGCACCGAGGATGTGGACGACTTCGTGATGCAGGCCCTGGGTGAGATCGACGGCAAGAAGTTCAAGTCCGCCACCGCCGAGGACGCCCTCCCCCAGACGGAGGAGGAGAAGAAGGCGGCCGAGGAGAAGGCGGAGGAGGGCAAGCCCGTCCTGGAGGCCGTGAAGGCCGCCCTGGGCGACCAGGTCAAGGAGGTCCGCCTGTCCAAGATCCTGAAGTCCGGCGCCTGCTGCCTGTCCGCCGACGGCCCTGTCTCTCTGGAGATGGAGCGCTATATGCGGAAGATGGAGGGCGGCGAGCACATGAAGGCCGAGCGGGTGCTGGAGCTCAACGCCGACTCCGCCCCCTATGCCGCGCTAAAGAAGGCGGTGGATGCCGGGGATCAGGCCACGGTGGAGAAGTACGCCAAGCTGCTCTACGGTCAGGCCCTGCTGCTGGCCGACCTGCCGCTGGAGGATCCGGCGGAGTACGCCCAGCTGGTGTGCTCCCTGATGGCATAAGGAACCCGAAGCAGAGTAAAAAATGGTCCGCGCACCGTCAGGAGCGCGGACCATTTTTATATTTGTGGGGCTACGAGAACTGCCGGACCGGGGCGTGGAGGAGGGACCAGAGGGACCAGGCCAGCCCGGCGGCCAGCAGAAGGGCGGCAGGGAACAGTATGCGGACATCCCTCAGCCACTCCGCCCGTGGAGCGAAGATGAGGTACAGGTACAGCAGGGAGGGGAGAAGATAGCTCCGGGGTCCAAAGCGCTGGGTCAGCGCCGCCAGCAGAAAGCCCAGGAGCAGGCCGGCCAGCAGGATCAGCGGGGCGAGCCACCAGGCGTCTAGCCCGAAGTCCTCCACCCGGAGCAGCCCGGTGTCATAGCTGGGGTCCCACAGCTGGCCGCCGCCGGGGGCCTCCACCATCACCGCCGCGCCGGGCCGCCGCGCCAGAAGGGCCCACAGCCGGATACACAGGGTGCGCTCCAGCCAGGGGAGGAGCAGGGCGGACAGGCTGACCAGCAGGGCGTCCGCCCCAATGAGGGCCAGAGTCAGCCCCAGCATCTGCCGCCGGGTGCGGCCCATCCGCACCCCGTCCTGGAAGGTGACCAGCACCAGGCGCTGGGTCAGCGCAAAGAGGCTGACGCCGCCGGCGAAGGGGAGAAGTGTGCCGGAGATGAGGATGGACTCCTCCGGACGGATCAGGACCATCACCGCAGAGATGATGAGCTGGATGACCAGAAAGGCCCCCCACAGGACGGCAAGCTGGATGCGGAGGACCGGGATATGAAGCTTGAAGAGAGGATACAGCATTTGTAGTCACCTCACAGAGAGCCGGGCCAGGGTCCGGCACAGCGGAAGCTCCAGCAGAGCCGCTGATACAGGCAGGGACAGGAGCAGGGACAGGGGCAGAGCCCCCCACACCGCAGGGGAGGCAAGGATCAGCCGGCAGGCGGGCCACAGAAAGATGAGCAGAAGCAGCCCGGCGGAGTAGAGCAGGCCGCCGGACAGCCGGGAGCGGCGCATCCACAGTCCGGAGAGACAGCCCAGCAGCACCGCCAGAAGGGCCAGACCGGAGTACATGGCCAGAGGCAGAGGGCCGCGGGGCCAGAGGCTGTCCGGGACAGCCTCTGGAGCGGGGAGGGGGAGCAGCCAGGGCAGCACCGCCGCTCCGGCTCCCAGGAGGGCGCACAGCTGGACCCCCAGCAGGAGATCCCTGCGCCGCCCGCCCAGAGAGAGGGCCAGGGGAAGGGCGGAGAGGGCAAGGTTCATTCCCAGAATCAGCAGAAACAGCAGGCCGAAGCTGGGCAGGGCGTTGCAGAGGGCGGCGGGGCCGTCTGTCCCTCCGGCGACCCTGGGGAGCAGGAGAATAGCACCGGTAACGGAGATGGGCAGGATCAGCAGATAGGGCCGGAGGGCATACAGCAGAAAGCGGGCGGTGCGTCTCATGTTCTCACCTCCCGGCGGCGTCCGTCTGGCCGCACAGGGCGGTAAATACCTCCTGAAGCTCCATAGGGGCCGTGTCCAGGCCGGCGGCGTCCAGAGCCTCCAGCTGCTCCGGGGCTCCCCGGACGGTGTACAGCCTGCGCCGCCCGATGTCCCGGACAGAGAGAACGGTCAGCGCCCGGCAGGCAGCCTCTGCCTGATCCGCGGGGCCGGAGACGGTGCGGAACTGTTCCAGCAGCCCGTCTGTGGGGCCGTGCTCCGCGATCCGGCCCCCGTTCAGGATCAGGACCTCCTCGAAGAGGGGGGCGGCCTCGCCGATGATGTGGGTGGACAGGACGAAGGTGCGCCCAGTGTGGGAGAAGTCCTCCAGCAGCAGGCGGTAAAACTGCTCCCGGGCCACCGCGTCCAGCCCGGCCGTGGGCTCGTCCAGCAGAGTGAGGTCGGCCCGGCTGGCCAGGGCGGTCAGAACCGAGGCCATGGACAGCTGCCCCCGGGAGAGCTGGGAGAACTTTTGGGAGGGATCCAGGCAGAACTCCTCCAGCAGGCGCTGGGCATAGCTCTCGTCCCAGCTGGGGTAGAAGATGGCGGCGGAGCGGAGATAGTGTCCCAGCCGGAGGCTGTTCTGTCCGACGGCGGGGGCCTCCCGGGCGAAGCACAGGTGATCCAGGGCGGCCTGGTTTTCCCACACCGGCTCCCCGCCGTAGGTGACGCTGCCCCGGTCAGGGGCCAGCTGGGCGGTGAGGATGGACAACAGGGTGGTCTTGCCCGCTCCGTTACGCCCAAGCAGGCCATAGATCTTTCCTGGCTCCAGGGTCAGCTCCAGCTCCCGCAGGACGGCCTTTTTCCCAAAGGATTTGCACACGCCTTGGGCGCGCATGGTTCCAGTATTCATCCGCTTCACACTCCTTCCTCAAATGCCTTGCGGACCATGTCCAGCATTGCCGCCTCCGACAGGTCCAGGGAGCGGGCCTCCCGGACCAGAGGGAGCACATAGCTTTCATAGAAGTCGCCGCGCCGCTGGGCCTTGACGGCCTCCGCAGCCCCTGGAGCCACGAACATCCCGATGCCCCGGCGCTTGTAGAGGACGCCGGAGGCCACCAGAAGGTTGATGCCCTTGGCGGCGGTGGCGGGATTGATGCGGTAGGCCCGGGCCAGCTCATTGGTGCTGGGGACCTGCTCCTCCTCCTGATAGACGCCCCGGAGGATGTCGTCCTCCAGCATCTGGGCGATCTGGAGATAGATCAGGGGCGGTCCCCCTGGGGGCGTTCCCATGAGATCCCCTCCTTGTTTGTTGGTTCATTACTTGTGTAATGAACTATATCACAGTCAAAGGATGCTGTCAAGCGGGGAGTTGACAACCGTCTGATTTCGGACTATAATATGGTCCGAAATCGGACAATATGGAGGCTGAGATGGAAGAACTGACCTTTTCCCGGTTTATCCGGGCGTTCAATGAAGCGGACAAGGAAATGAATATCATTTACCACCGTCTGGCCCGGCACTACCGCCTGTCGGACAGTGTATTTTGGGTGCTGTATCTGCTGGGAGAGGCCCGTGGGCCCATGACGCAGACCAAGCTGTGCAATGCGCTGTTCCTCAGCAAGCAGACGGTGAACTCTGCGCTGAAAAAGCTGGAGAGCAGGGGGTATCTGCGGATGGAGAGTATGTCCGGCGACCGGCGCAACAAGCTGCTGTCCCTGACGGCCCGGGGTGAGGAGCTTCTGCGCCTGGCGGCGGAGCCCACCCTGGCCATGGAGGAGCGGGCCTTTCTGCGCCTGACGCCGGAGGAGCGGCGGACCTTTTTGGAACTGAGCCATCGCTACCTGAACGCCATCCGGGAGGAGGCGGAGCCCCTGCTGAACCAGCCTGTCCCGGAGGAGTGGGAGGAAGTATGAAGATCAAGCTGTCAGACCATTTTACATACGGGCGGCTGCTGCGGTTCACCCTGCCGTCGGTGGTGATGATGGTCATTGCCTCGATTTACAGTGTGGTGGACGGCCTGTTCGTCTCCAATCTGGTGGGAGATATGGCTCTCTCGGCCGTCAATATCATCTTCCCCGTGGCTATGATCATCGGGGCCTTCGGCTTTATGCTGGGGACCGGAGGCAGCGCGATCGTGGCCCGCACGCTGGGAGAAGGCCGGCGGGAGCTGGCGCAGCGGTACTTCTCCATGATCATTTACGCCGTGATCCTGCTGGGGGGCGCGCTGACTGTGGTGAGCGTCTGGCTCACAGAGCCCATTGCCCGGCTGGCGGGGGCCAGCGATGCGCTGATCGGAGACTGCGTGGTCTATGGGCGGATCCTGCTGCTGGGGAGCGTCCCGTTCATGCTCCAGGTCTGCTTTCAGAGCTTTTTTGTGGTGGCGGAGCGGCCCCAGCTGGGGCTGGCGTACTCCATCGCGGCGGGCGTGACCAATATGGTGCTGGACTATGTGCTCATCGCGGTGTTCCAGCTGGGGATCGCAGGGGCGGCCATTGCCACGGTGGTGGGATATGTTGTGGGCGGCGTCATCCCGCTGTTCTACTTTGCCACGGGGGAGCGGTCCGGCCTGCGGCTGACCAAAAGCCAGCTCTATCCCAGGCAGCTGCTTCAGGCGTGCAGCAACGGCTCGTCGGAGCTGATGAGCAACATCTCCTCCTCGGTGATCAGCATTTTATATAACCTCCAGCTGATGCGCATGGTGGGCGAGCTGGGTGTGGCGGCCTACTCGGTGATGATGTATGTGGACTTTGTCTTTGTGGCCGCGTTTTTGGGCTTTTCCATCGGCAGCGCGCCCATTGTCAGCTATCACTACGGTGCGGACAATCAGGGCGAACTGAAAAACGTGTTCCGCAAGAGCCTGTGGATCATCGGGGTGACCTCAGCTGCGATGGTGGTGGTCTCAGAGGCTCTGAGCTATCCTCTGTCCTTTGCCTTTGTGGGGTACCACCCGGAGCTGCTGGAGATGACGGTGCAGGGCTTCCGCCTGTTCGCGCTGGGCTATCTGTTCTGCGGCATCAACATTTACGCCTCCTCCTTCTTTACCGCCCTGTGCAACGGGGTGGTGTCGGCCCTGCTCTCCTTCCTGCGCTCCCTGCTCCTCCGGGGCGGGATGGTGCTGCTGATGCCCCTGCTGTTCGGGCTGGACGGGATCTGGTCGGCGGTGATCGCCGCCGAGGGGCTGGGGGCTGTGGCGGCGGTGTCCGCGCTGGTGTTGCTGCATAAGCGATACCACTATTGGTAGAGGCGGTCGGCTTCTGCTCCGGTGAGAATGGTTTGACGCCCGATCATTCTTGTGATAGCATAGTTTGCATCCAGAGTGCCGATGGAGGGATCTTGATGCAGATCGATATGTGTATTCAGACCAGAAGAAGTGTTCGAAAATATTCCGACCGGGACGTCAGCAGCGATACCCTGCGGGAGATCGTGGACCTGGCCCGCTTTTCCCCGTCCTGGAAAAATACCCAGGTGGTGCGGTATCATGTGGTCAAAAATGCGGAACTGAAGGAGAAGATCGCGCAGAACTGTGTGCTGGGCTTTGACTTCAATGCCAAGACGATCGTGCGCTGCAGCGCGCTGGTGATCGTCTCTGTGGTGACGAAGGTCAGCGGATATGAACCGGACGGAAGCTATTCGACGACACAGGGGGACCGCTGGGAGATGTTTGACGCCGGGATCGCAAACCAGACGTTCTGTCTGGCGGCCCACAGCAAGGGGGTCGGGAGCGTGATCCTGGGCGTGTTTGATGAGCAGAAGATCCGCCGGTATCTCACCCTGCCGGACAATGAGCGGGTCACCAATCTGATCGCGCTGGGCTATCCGCTGGAGGGGGGCAAGAGCGCCCCTCCCCGGAAGGAAGTCTCCCAGCTGCTTGAAATTGTGGAGTGAATGAAACAGGAGGACTGCCGTGGCGGCAGTCCTCCTGCTTTCTGTTGGGCGCTGTGTACAAATCAGCCCACGGGCTGGGAGAGGTCCTCCGGCTGGGAGGCGGCTGCCAGCACCCTTCTCTGCCGCCGGCGGCGGATGAGAAACAGGGCCAGCAGCAGGGCGAGAATGCCGCCGCCGCCCAGGGCGGCCGCCAGCACAGGCAGCTCCCTCTGATCCAGCAGCATGACCTGCCCCTGGACCGGGGCCTGAAAGACCAGATAGCTGCCGTCCAGCTCCCCCTCCACACGGGACCAGCGCCCGTCCTGATAGAGGGCGGCGTCCGGGTGCTCTGCCCCCTCCGTCCGCAGGCGGAGGATCACGGTGTCCTCCTTGCTGCCCGTTACGGAGTAGGTCCAGACGCCCACGCTGGCACAGCCCTCGACCGTGTCCTCCCCTGTGGGCTGGGTGCGGATGGTCAGCTTGGCGTCCGGGGAGAAGATCCCCTGGGCCAGCAGAGTGGGGATGTCCTCACCGCTGGACAGGGTGGAGGTGGGATCCTCAAATTCCGCCTCCAGCACCATGGAGCGGCGGAGGTTTTGGGTCGGGAAGAAGGGCCACTGGCTGAACTGCCCGTTTTGCTCCGGTGGGGCGGGGATCTGCGCCGGGTCCAGGTCCCCTCCATAGTCGAAGGGCACCTCCGCCAGGAGGGAGCCGTTGACCGTAAAGCGGTAGGAGAAGGTGAGAAAGTCCGCCGGGAGGTAGTTCAGCTGGCGGAAGGCGTCAAAATCAAGGCCCTGGGCCAGCTCAGCGTAGTCTACGCCGTCCAGGCCGGCCAGATCCTCCATCAGATAGCGGTTTCCTGCCAGGTCGCCCTCCGCCTGTCCGGCGATGGCGCCCCAGTACTCCCCGTCTCCCTGGGCGCGGACCATGGCGCGGCAGTCCAGAAGGTCCTCACCCAGACCGGCCACGCCGCCCAGCCAGCTCTCTCCGGTGAGGTCCACCAGGCTGGAGCACCGGATGATGGAGCCCTTGGTCCGTCCGGCGATGCCGCCGCAGTAGTCGGTTCCGGTCTCCACGGTCCCCCGGGCGGCGCTGTCCAGGATGGCTCCCATCTCACACCGTCCGGCAATGCCGCCGCCGCAGTCATTTTTGACCACTACGTCGCCGTTGAAGCGGCAGCTGCGGATGACGGCGCGCATGGTGGCGTATACGTCGGCCAGCAGCTTCAGATCGTCCAGCTCCAGAGTTTCCTCCGGGTCGTCTCCCAGCTCCGGGGAGACGTTACCCGCAATACCGCCCACATTGGCGTCGCCGTTGACCGTACAGGAGGCGGCGCACCCAGAGATGAGGCCGGGGCCCTGGGTGACGTCGGTGAGGTCGGTAATGGTGATCTCCGGCTTTTTGCCCAGGTCATAGATGGCCTGGCGGACTACATCCAGGCGCTGGATCATGTTCAGCGTGGTGGCGTGCAGCTCCTGGGTATCCTGGCCGGCGTACTGGGTCATCTGGTCTACACGGTCCTGGATCACATCCAGCTGGGCGTCGATGTCGTCCACGGCGGCCTGTGCCTTATCTCCCAGCTGGTCGGTGTAGTCCTTTAGCAGCTCCCGGATCTGATCGGCCCCCAGATCCACCTGGTCCAGATCGCCGGAGATCTGGTCCATGACCCGGTCGCCGGCATCCACCAGATGGGAGGCGGCGTCATTCAGCGCGTCCAGGGTCCGCTGGATCCTGTCCCGGTCGTCGCCCAGGTCGTCGGAGAGCTGCTCAAAGACCTCGCGCCACTGTCCGGGCAGCTGGAGCAGCAGGGAGGGGATTTTTTTCAGTGCGGTGCGGATGCCCTGGATATGCTCCTTGGGGTTCAGGGTGGGGAAGGGCAGCTGAAGGGCGCCTTCAAAGTCCTTCTCCGCGATTCGCTTTGCGACCTCCAGAATGTACTGCTTCAGGGCCTCCAGTTCCTGCTTCATCTGCGTGATATGGTTCTGAATGGCCTGGGCCTGGTCCCGGATGCCGTTCACGGTGCGGTCCATGGCCCGTACCGCGTCGCCGAGACCGCCGTCCAGGTGGTCCAGCAGGTCGTTGAGCCGCCGGCTGAGGCGGTCGGCCTGATCCAAAAGCTCGTTGAGGTCGTCAAAGGCGTCGTCACTGAAACGGTCCACATGGTCCCGCAGGCTGTCCAATGCGTCGCTGATGTCGTTGGTGTACTGGTAGAGGTCATCGGACATGGCCTGGAAATCGTCCTTCCCCTCCTTGCCGGCGTCGTAGGTCCGGTCCTGAATGGAGGAGAGAGCGTCGTGGATCACCTGGGCGTCCTCCACGCCCCGGCTGGCGATCACGTTGACCTGGTTGGCAAAGACCTCCATTTCATCGAACAGGGCGGCCAGGCTGTTGTTCAGCCGGTCCATGGGGGAAGCTCCGTAGGTCACGTCGGCGTTGGGCTCAAACTGCCCCACAATGCCGCCCACATCCTTGCGGCCCCACACCTGCCCGGTGTTGGAGCACTGGAGGACGCTTCCGGACTGAAGGCCCACAATGCCGCCCATGTTATAGCCCAGGTGCTGATACCCGACCTCACCGCTGTTGGAGCAGCTCTGGATGGTGCCCCGGGACAGTCCGGCGATGCCGCCCACACTGGTGGGGATCTCCTGGTCGGGGTCAGGATTCAGGACCCCGGTGTTGGTGCACTGGACCAGTGTGCCCAGATTTTGGCCGGCAATGCCGCCTGCGTTGGTCACACCGGCGACCTGGGCCTGACTGGAGGAGCCCTCGATGCGGCCCGTCTCTCCGTTTACGCCCACCAGACCGCCCACATCCTCCTGACCGGAGACGGTCCCCCTGGCGGAGCAGGAGCGGATGGTGCCGTAATTTTCGCCGGCCAGCAGTCCCAGCTGGCTGGCGGAGCCCTGGGGCTCCAGCAGGCCCTCCACGCAAAGCTCCTCCACCACGGCGCTCTCGGTCAGGGTGCGGAACAGCCCCAGGGTGGAGCCCTTGTGGTCATAGGTGATGCCGCGGATGGTGTGGCCGTTGCCGTGGAAGGTCCCCTGAAAAATGGGGATGGGCTGAAAATCAGAGCCGCTCAGATCCAAATCGGCGGTGAGCTCCACGGTGACCCCCTGAGACCAGACGTCCCGGGTGCAGTTCTGGACCAGGACATAAAACTCTTTGGCGCTGGAGATGGTGACGCGGTCGCCCTCGGCAGAGACAGGGGGGGCCAAGGAGAGGAGCGTTGCAGCTGTCAGGATCAGTGCCGCAGCCCGTTTATACAGTTTCATGGGGTTCCTCCTTCCCGGTGTCAGGCAGGTCCAGCTGCTGATACTTGCTCTCGATCAGTGCGTCCACGCTGCCGTGGAGCACGCCCTTGAATTCTCCATCCACGAAGCCGGACACATGGCCCCGGATGTGGCCGTCCAGGCGCATGGTGCCCTGGTTGAAGCGCTGCTTTCGGTCCCGGTTGAGGGTGATGGCAGTGCGTTCGATGAGCGCGTCGCCCAGCATAAGCAGCTGGGGCAGAACGGTCATGACCAGCACGATGGAGGTGACGGTGCCGCGGCCCAGGGTGAGGCCCACCGAGCCGATGGTGGCGTTGGTGGAGATGCCTCCGATGAGGAAGCCGGCCACCGACATGATGGTCCCGGAGGTCAGGATGGTGGAAAAGCTCTGGTCCAGGGCCTCCACCGCGGCCTGACGGTGATCCATCTGGGTCTTGAGATCCAGATAGCGGTTGGTGATGACGATGGCGTAGTCAATGGTGGCGCCCATCTGGATGGAGCTGACCACCAGATAGCTGAGGAAATAGAGATTGGTGTGGGTCAGCACGGGGACGGTGAAGTTGATCCAGATGGAGCCCTGAATGGTCAGGACCAGCAGGATGGGCAGTCCGGCGGACTTAAAGGTAAACAGCAGGATGACCATGACGAACAGGACGGTGAGGATACTGATCTTCATATTGTCCTGGGTGAAGGAGTTGGCCAGATCCAGTGCGTTGGTGGAGTTGCCCACCAGAAGCACATCGTCTCCATAGTACTTCTGGGCGATGGAGCGGATCTGGCTGAGAAGGGCCTGGGTCTCTGCCCCCTCCGTGGGCACGTCGGCCACAAAGACCATGCGGGTCCAGTTTTCGCCCCGCAGCTGTTCCAGGCCGATGTCCAGCTGCTCCTCCAGGTCGTCCACCTTCTCCGCCTGCTCCCCGGTGAGATTGACAACGCCCTTGTCCCGCTGCTCCAGCAGAAATTCAAACACGTCGATCAGAGGGACGGCGTAGTCGTCCGGGTCCTGGAAGATGGCGCCGTATTCCTCGGCGTTGAGACCGTAGGCCTGATAGAGCAGCCGGACCAGCTCGATGTCCACGCCGGCCAGCTCCGCGAACTGTCTGGGGGTCATCTCGTCGGTCAGCACCCAGTCATCCTCCACCTCGGTGTTGGCAAGTCCGGTGGCCGTTGTGACAGACTCCAGGTCGGCCACCTCCCGGAGGATCTTTCCCTCATTTTCGTAGCTGCCCCGGGGGACCAGGACGGCGATGGTGTTTTTCTGCCCGAAGGTGCGGCTGACCTTCTCCTCGGCCAGCTGCCAGTCGGGCTTGTTGCCGAAGTCGGCGTCGTTGGTGTCAAAGACGTAGTCGCAGCGGTTGGAGAGCACGGCGCAGACCACCAGCGCCGCCAGGAAGATGGGGGGGAGAATATAGCGGAGGTGGATGACCCCCTTGCCGAACCAGTTGATGTGGGGGACCAGATTGCGGTGGCGGGTCCGTTCGATGGGACCGCTGAACAGCATCAGCAGGCCGGGCATCAGCAGAAAGACGCACAGCATACTGAAGATGATGCCCTTGGTCAGCACGATGCCCATGTCGAAGCCGATGCGCAGCTGCATCAGCATCAGGGCCACCAGCCCGGAGATGGTGGTGAGGCTGGAGGAGGAGATCTCGATGATCGCCTTGCTCAAAGCGGCGATGTCGGCCTCCCGGGCGTCCAGGCCATTGTCACGCTCCTCCATATAGCGGTGGCAGAAAATGATGGCGTAGTCGATGGCCATGGCCAGCTGAAGGACGATGGCGATGGAGTTGGTGATGAAGGAGATGGTCCCGAAAATGAAGTTGGTCCCCATGTTCAGGACGGCGGCCGCGGCAAAGACGATCAGGTAGACGGGGACCTCCATATAGCTCTTGGAGGTGAACAGCAGAACGACCACGATGACCACCGCGGCGATGGCCAGGATCACAGTCATCTCCTGCTGGAGGCTGGCCGACTCATCCCGGCCCACGGTGGTGGAGGGGTAGTAGTCATAGCCCTCCAGAAGCTGCTCCACCTGGAGGAGAACGGCGGCGGTGTCCGGATCGTCCTCCTCGCCGTCGAAGGAGATGGTGAACAGGGCGGCGGAATCGTGGTAGTGCTCCCGGGTGTCGTCAAACTCCACGGAGGAGATTCCGGGGACCTTTTCGATCTTCAGAGAGAGGGCGTAGGCGGCGTCATAGGTGATATTGGACACCATGATATTTGCGCTGCCCAGGGTGATGAACTCCTCATCCATCAGGGTCAGTCCGCGCCGCGTCTCCGTGTAGGCGGGCAGGTAGGTCGTGATGTCGTCGTTGACGTGTACCTTGCTGATGGAGACCGCACAGAAAATAAAGGAGGCCAGGAAGATCAGGTAAAAGGCCTTCCGCTTGTCTACGATGAAGCGCGCCAGCTTGAGCATGGGGCTTTCCGTTTTCTTTTCATGTTCCATAAAAAACTCCCGTTTTCAGTCGATCAGGATAAAGTGGGACAGGTTGGACAGAAGGGTCTCCTGCGAGACCGGGTCGTCGCTGGTCAGCCACCACCGGATCAGGGCCAGAACCGCACCGGTGTAGAAGCGGGCGGCGATCTGAGGGTCTACCTCGGGGGCGGCGTCCCGGAAGGCGGGCTTGGACAGCTGGCGGCACAGCTCCTGAGCTGCGCGGTCGGACAGAACGTGGACCTCGGCGTCCATTCCGCTGTTCAGACAGGCTAAGTACAAAGAGCGGCGGTCCTGAAAGAACTCCAGGGTATTTTTTGCCGCCGCAAGAAAATAGGCCTTGGGAGAGGTCATCTCCTCCTTGGGCAGGCAGGTCTCCACACATTCCCGCTCCAGCTGGGAGAGCAGATAGCTGAGCAGTTCCCGCTTATCGTTGAAATGGGCATAAAATGTGGTTCGGTGGACCATGGCACGGCTGCATATATCCACCACAGACAGCTCAGAGAAGGGCTGTTCCTCCATCAGTTCAGCCAGGGCCTTGACCAGCAGGGCGCGGGTCTTGCGCTGGCGTAGGTCCAGATGTTCCTCGTTTTTTCGATTCATGCGTCACACTCCATCCTGTTTGATCGAGATTATGATAGCTCATTACGCAACAGCTGTCAAGATAATATACACTTGTAGATTATATAAAAGCGCGGAGCGGAGAGACAGAAATTTTGACAGAGAAGCAGGGACAGACGGAAAGCGCAGGACGGAGAAAGTCCCTTGAGCGCGGAGCGGCTTTCTGCTATACTGTCAGCAGGAGCCCGCCGGACGGGCGATGGACAGGACAGGAGGGCGGGAGCCATGAACAAGACAGAACTGCTGGACCGCTGTGCCCGGAGCGGAGAGGAGCGGGTGCTGCTGGCCCGGGTGCTGGACAAGCTGGAGCTGTCCCAAAACCGGGGTGTGCCGGCGCATACGCCGTTCCTCTCTCCAGGGGAGCAGGCGTCGGTGCAGGATCTGCTGAATGCGTGGGGGCGTCCGCGCTGTGTCTGGACCGGAGGATACGAGGGGGCGGAGCGGCAGGTGTGCCGTTTTCTCCCCGACTGGCAGGAGCCGGAGGACGCTCTGGCCGACCCGGAGGGGCCGCTGGCGGCGCTGGAAGCCCTGTTTCCCCGGGATGCCTCCCTATCCCACCGGGACATCCTGGGTGGGCTGATGGGGCTGGGACTGACCCGGGAGAAGCTGGGAGACATCCTGATGGAGGAAGGCCGCTGTCAGGTGGTGGCCCTGCGGGAGGCGCTGCCCATCCTCCTCAGCCAGTGGGAGGGGGCCGGCCGCTGGCGGCTGAAGGTGCGGGAGATCCCTGTGTCGGAGCTCTCCCCCCGCCCGCCGGAGATCAAGACCATCCGGGACACTGTGGCGGCCATGCGGCTGGACGCGGTGCTGGCCTCCGGCTTTTCCACCTCCCGGTCCAAGGCGGCGGAGCTGGTCGGCGCCGGACGGGTATCGGTGAACCACCGGGAGTGCGCCAAGCCGGACCGGACGGTGGAGGCGGGGGACGTTCTCACCTGCCGCGGACTGGGCAAATGCGTGGTTCGGGAGGTGCTGGGGCAGTCCAAAAAGGGACGTACCATGCTGGTGCTGGAACGATACATTTAATATGCTGCAGGCGGGCGGCGGAGATTGGAGCTGCGCCGCCATGGGAGGAGTATGGATATGGATGAGAAAAAGATCCAGAGGATCAATGAGTTGGCAAAAAAGGCAAAGACAGGCCAGGGCCTGACGCCGGAGGAGAAAGAGGAGCAGGCTCTGCTGCGGCGGGAGTATCTGGATGCGGTGCGGGGCAATCTGGAGGCCCAGCTGAACAACACCTACCTCCAGCGGCCGGATGGGACCCGGATCCAAATGAAAAAAAGGAGAGGTTGAGCCGGTTTTGTTGACATCTGGCTGGACATCTGGGATAATAATAAGGTTATCAAGCTTGTATCAAATGAAAACAGGAGGCCGCTATGGCACAGAAGATCAAATTTGTTACTGACTCCGCTGCGGACATCCCCAGCCCCCTGCGGGAGGACCTGGGCATCCAGGTGCTCCCCTTCCCCATTGCCATGGGGGCCCGGGAATATCAGGACGGCGTTGATTTTACCCCCAGGGAATTCTACGATATGCTGCTGGCTGCGCCGCAGATCCCCACCCACGCCCAGCTGACTCCCTTTGTGTTCAGCCAGTGCTTTGAGGAGGCGTTCCGCCAGGGGTATACCGACCTGATCTATACCTCCATCAACTCCAAGGGCTCTGCCACCTACCAGAACGCCCTTCAGGCCCGGGAGGAGTTTTACGAGGACCGGCCGGAGGCGGAGGCGGCCTTCCGCATCCACATCCTGGACTCCCGCCTTTATACCATGGCATACGGCTGGGCGGTGGTGCAGGGGGCCCGGATAGCCCGGGAGGAGAAGCCTGTCCAGGAGATCCTGGCCTATATCCAGGACTGGATCGACCACGTTCGGGTATTGTTTGCCCCGCTGGATCTGCGGTTTGCCAAGAAGTCCGGGCGGGTCTCCGCCGCCGCCGCCTTTATGGGCGAGGCGCTGGGGCTGAAGCCTGTGATGACCTTTGAGGGCGGGGACTCCAAGGTGCTTTCCAAAGTGCGTGGGGAGAAGAATGTGATCCCCACTCTGCTGGAGATGTGCCAAAAGACCCGGGAGCCCAACACCCCCTATCTGGTCATCCGTGCCGGCAACCCGGAGCAGTCGGACCGCATGATCGCCGCCTGTGCCCAGGCCCTGGGCCAGCCTGCCGACCTGATCTATGAGATCGGCGGCGTGATCGCCATCAATGCCGGCCCCAATCTGGTCGGTATGATCTACCGGGAGAAGTGAGCGCAGCGGCGGCCCCGGCCCGGTACTCCGGGCTGGGGCCGCGCCGTTTGATGCGGGAGCAGAGGGCTGGGCTGCGGGCCTGGCTCCGGGAAAGGAAGTCGGTCCCTATGAAGGATAAGAAGCTGACATGGCCCCAGCGGGGGCGGCTGTGGCTCCGGCTGGGCCTGCGGCTGGTGCTGACCCTGCTGGCCTTATGGCTGCTGCGGGCGGTGGGACGGCCCCTGCTGTCTCTGTGCGCCCCCTTTGTGGCGGCGCTGATCACAGCGGCCCTGCTCCATCCGCCGGTGCAGTGGCTCCAAAGGCGGCTGCACTGGCCCAGAAAGCTGTCCTCCCTGCTGATCCTGCTGGTGCTCTTTGGACTGGCAGGGGGCGGGATCGGCTACCTGGGTTATGCGGCGGGGGCCGAGCTGGTCTCCCTGGTCCAGAACTGGGACGGACTTCTGGAGGGACTCCACGCGGTCCTGGACCAGGTAGAGCTGATCTCCTTCCAGCTTTGGACCCTGGTGCCGCCGGAGCTGACAGAGTCGGTGCAGTCGGTGGCCGATGGGCTGATGGACTGGCTGAATACGGCGGTGCCCGGCGTGTTGCAGAACGCGGTGGCCTTTACCACGAAAAAGGCCAAGGGCGTGCCCTCTTTTGGGCTGGCCCTGATCATCTATGTGATGGCGGCCTATATGCTGACAGTGGACTACCCGGAGCTCCGGGCCCGGGCGGCCCAGCACACCCATGAGCGGCTCCTACGCTTCGCGGTCCAGGTGCGGAATATCGCCCTGGCCGCCTTCGGGGGCTATCTGCGGGCGGAGTTTCTGTTGTCGGTTGGGGTATTCTTCATCCTTCTGGCGGGGTTCTTCCTCATCGGACAGTCTTACGGTCTGCTGCTGGCCCTGGGACTGGCCATGCTGGACTTCATCCCCATCGTGGGGGCGGGGACGGTCATGGTGCCCTGGGCTGTCCTGGCCCTGTTCACCCATGAGTATGCCCAGGCCATTGAGATCATGCTGATCTGGGGGGTCATCGCCCTGTTCCGCCGGGTGGGTGAGCCGAAGGTGGTAGGGGACCAGACGGGGCTGTCCCCCATCCTCTCCCTGGTGAGCATCTATGTGGGGATGCGCCTGGGAGGCGTGCTGGGTATGGTGCTGGGCCCCACGGTGGCCCTCATCGCTCTGAATCTGGTGAAGCTGGGCCTGTTTGAGGGCCTTCGCCTGGACCTGTCGGCTGCGGCTGAGGACATTATGGCCCTGCTGCGGGAGCGTCCGGAGGTATAAGCCCCTGCGTTCCGCGAAAAACAGCGCGTTTCCGCCTGGAAATGGGGCGGGGACGCGCTGTTTTTTGTTGACGGGAGAGAAAAAACGGGGACGGCCTGGAAAAATTAAAAAAAGCCGCGATTTTTCTTCATGGTTTTTTCATATTTTTCCCGTATACTGGGCAATGTTAAAAGGATAGACCTCCAGAACACAGAATTTAAGGAGTGGATCAATATGGGAACCAACGATTTTAACTTTTATAATAGTGAGAACGACGGGTACCGCGGCGGCTTTGGCGACTACACCGATCCCATCCCCGCGGCTCCCGGTGCGTCCGGCGGCCCGGAGCAGCCCCGGAAACACCGCGGCTTTTCCACCAGGACTGCGGCCCTGCTGCTGGCCTGCGCCGTGGTGGGCGGCGGAGCCGGCCTGGGCGGAGCGGCCCTGTACCGGCAGCTGGACCGGGAGGACACCGTGATCTATGAGAGCCAGCGGCCCACCGTGGAGGTGGACACAGTGGCCAACAGCAACGGGGGGAAGCCCATGACCCCGGAACAGCTCTATGCCAGCAACCTGGCCTCCTGCGTGGGCATCACGGTATCCACCACGTCGGTGAATATCTTCGGACAGACCACCACCTCTGCCGCCAGCGGCTCCGGCTTTGTGCTGACCCAGGACGGATATATCGTGACCAACTACCACGTCATTGAGGACGCGGCCAAGGACAGCTCGGTGTCCATCGAGGTCTCCTTCGCCGACGGCACGAAGTATACCGCCAAGCTGGTGGGGGGCGAGCAGGACAACGACGTGGCGGTGCTGAAGATCGAGGCGTCTGACCTGACCCCGGTGAAGCTGGGGGACAGCGACCAGCTGGTGGTGGGAGAGAGCGTCTATACCATCGGCAACCCGCTGGGCGAGCTGACCTACTCCCTGACGGACGGGCTGGTGTCCGCTCTGGACCGGCTGATCACCACCACCAGCACCAACCCCAGCACCGGCGCCACGGAGACCACCACCCTGAATGTCCTCCAGACCAACTGTGACATCAATCCGGGCAACTCCGGCGGTCCCCTGTTTGACAGCTATGGGAATGTGGTGGGCATCGTGACTGCTAAGTATACCCAGAGCAGCTCCGGCGTCTCCGCTGAGGGCCTGGGCTTTGCCCTCCCCATCAACGATGTGAAGGAGATCATCACAGACCTGATCGAGAACGGCTATGTCACCGGGAAGCCCTACATGGGCGTGCAGGTGACCTCGGTCCCCGACTATGCCCAGCACTACGGCGTCAGTGCCGGCGCCTATGTGGAGAGCGTGGCGGATGGGTCCTGTGCCCAGAAGGCGGGACTTCAGGCCAACGACATCATCATCGCCATCGACGATACCGCCATCGACTCCAGCACGGCGCTCACTGCCGCCCTGTCCTCCGGCTATAAGGCGGGGGATACCGCAAAGCTGACGGTGCTGCGGGGCAGCGACAAGATGGAAATGACCATCACCTTTGACGAGAAGAACGAGCAGACTGAGGCGGCCAACCAGCCTCAGCAGGAGTCCAACCAGCAGATCCAGCAGCAGCCCTCCGGCGGCTATCGGTGGCCCTTCAGCGGCTTCCTCTGGTGATCTGACCGGGACTTTTCCCCGAACTGCGGCCCCGCCGCGGAACCTATCGTTCCGCGGCGGGGCCGGCTTGTTTGAACGGGCATTGGGCAGAGGGGCTCTGGGTGGAAATGCGGGAAGAAAAGGTCAAGATTGAACAATTTGAAGAAGGACGAAACTGAGGAAGCGCCTGGAGAGAACAGCAGATCTGTGGAGGTTCGGCGTTTTCCCAGAGAACATCAAGATAGAGAAACATGAGAAAACAGAATGTAAAAAATTAAATGATAGAATCTTGCATCTTAACGAGAAATTAACACAAAATATAGTAAAATAGTGATTATTTTTTAATTAGTGGAAAAGACGAAAAAATGCACAATGAGGGCCGAGAAAAGCGGGGGGAGAATCGGCGGAGCGTCCATTGACAGGGCGGGGGGCGCGGGAGTAAGATAATGACAGAACAGGAAAGGAGTTGAGTTATCATGCTGAATGAGATCGTGACTGTGGCCGCCCTGCTGGCCGCTGTGGTGGGGATCATGTGGTCCTACACTCACACTTGGACGAAGCATCACGCTTGAGCAGCCTTCCAACCCTTTTTAATATGTTGGTGCCCCTGAGCCACCGATCCTTTCCGGAGCGGGTGGGCGGGGGCATTGCTCTGTCCTGCGGCCAACAGGCGGGGCTGTCCTGTGGGACAGCCCCGCCTGTTTTGGTTCCGGCGGCTCAATGGCGGCTGATCTCAATGGCGCTGACGGGGCAGCTCTCGGCGGCCTCCTGGATCTGACCCTCCTGCTCCGGAAAGATCTCATCCCGGGCGGCGGCCACCCCCTCTTCGGTCATCAGAAAGACGCTGCCGCACAGATTGACGCACAGGCCGCAGCCGATGCAGTTTTCATTGACGTGGACGTTCATCACATCCCCTCCCTTCCGCGGTAGGATGCCCAGGGAGAGGCGGGTTATTCCCGGAGTTAGGAATTAGGAATTAGGAGTTAGGAATTAGGAATTAGGAATTAGGAGTTAGGAATTAGGAGTTAGGAATTAGGAGTTAAAAATTAGAAGTTAGGAATTGGAAGTTTGGGATTGGACGGTGGGGGCCGGGGAGGGATCGGCTTTTCCGAACCGTTTGGACCAGTTCCGCCGGAGGCGGAACACTGCAATTCCTCATTCCTAATTCCTAACTCCTCATTCATTCAAAGGTGCCCAGAAACAGGGGGATACCGTTCTGACGGTCAAAGATGCCATACAGGAAGGGGCGGTCCAGCAGCAGCTCAATGCCCTCCGCAGGTGGAGGAGCGCCGGCTCCGGCTGCGACCAGCGTGGCGGCGGCCGCCTCAGTGCCCTTCTCGTTCACCTGGAGCTTGGCGGCGTGGAGGACTTCGCTCAGGTAATAGCCGTTGGGGTGATCGCCCATCCGGGAAAAATCGGCCTGACCGGGGGTGAAGGCGTCCTCCAGCCCCATGTCCGTTAAGATATCCTGAAGTGAGCCGCTCCACTCAGCTTCAAATTTGGGAAAAGCCAGATGTAAGAACCGCTGCTCCTCCGCCCCCTGCACCAGTTGGGACAGGGCGTTTCCCTCCAAAGTGTCCAGCCATCCGCCCAGGTCGGGGGAGTCGGGCAGGATGGCCGCAAAGGCCAGCCGCCCGTCGTCGTAGGGCAGCACCACCCCCTGAGCGCCCTCGCCCTGGAGATAGAGCAGATCGGTGAAGGAATGGTGGAGAAAGTCCATCCGTTCCACCTGGCCGCCGCTGTGGGTAAATTCCCTGGGATAGGTGCTGTTGGGATCAAACTTCAGCGCCCAGGTGTTGTTCAGATAGAGGGCGTTGACCAGCAGGGCGGCGGTGTCCTGGGGGAAGGGCTGCTGGACCAGCTTCGGAATAAGGCCCTCTGTCTGCTTTGACACCCAGTGATTCACGTCATTTACGACAGCGGGGGAGGACAGCTCCCCCTGAAAGACCTCGGCGCCGTAGATCCCCATACAGCGGCCGGTGAACTCCTCGGAGATCTGCCCCTCGGGGTCCAACCACAGGCTGTTGGCAATATTGGCCCGGGTGGAGCCGCCCAGCTGCCGGTAATCAGACAGGAGAGACTGACAGGCGGCGTTGAGGGCCTCCAGAGAGATGCCGCCCATCGTCTCCTGGAATTGGGCCAGCGTCTCACCCTCCGCCCCGTTGGCGGCCATGGACAGGGCCAGGATCACAGAGAGCGGGGAGAGGAGGGTGCTCTCACCGGCCTGCTCCGTGCTTTGCAGCAGCTCCAGTCCGAAGGAGGAGAGGGCGTCATAAGCAGCTTCGGTGTCCAGGTCATGGGCGGACAGCTCCTGTGCGGTCAGGGAAATGGGTTCTGCGGAAAGCTGCTCCGCGGCGGAGCAGCCGGCCAGCAGGGAGAGGGACAGGGCGCTGGCCAGGAGCAGAGAGAGCGCGCGTTTCATGGCGGGGCCTCCTTTCGATGATCCTCTATGGAGAGTGTATCAGATTGCAGGGATGGGAACAATCCTCTTATTGAGTTAGACGCAGCAGGAGAAAAAAGGTTCCCGGGGGACGGGAGGGGCTTTTGGACAAAGCGGCCAGAAAGAGGCGGCAGAATTGCAAATTTCCGGGAAAATTTATCTTGACGGGGACTTGACATGATGTTATAATTCAAAATTGCGGTGGTAAGGGACTTTGCGCCCATTTACCCGATGAAACGCCCCCGAGCACGGGGGAGAGGAGGGACACCGAAATGCTGGAAGAACTCAGACAGGCCCAAAAGGTCGTGGGGAGCAAGCAGGCCCGCCGCGCCCTGAGGGACGGAAGGGCGAAGAAGATCTACATCGCCCGGGACGCGGATCCCCGCATCCTGCAGCCGCTGGTCCAGGAGGCCGTCCGCGCAGGCGTGCGGGTGGAGCAGGCGGACAGCATGAAGCTGCTGGGCGAGGCCTGCGGCATTGCCGTGGGAGCCGCCATCGCCGCTGTGGTATAAGTCCCAAACTTTTTTTGGTTTTAGCAGAATAAGGTCCCCTTATTTTGTTAAAATAAATACCATGCCCCATTTGGGGCAGACTTTTGGAAAGGAGGAAAATCATGCCTACTTTTAATCAGCTGGTCCGCAAGGGCCGTGAGCAGGTGACCTACAAGTCCACTTCTCCCGCCCTTCAGCATGGCCTGAACACCCTGAAGAACCGCGAGACCGATCTGCCTTCTCCTCAGAAGAGAGGTGTGTGCACCGCCGTTCGTACTTCCACTCCTAAGAAGCCGAACTCCGCTCTGCGTAAGATCGCCCGTGTGCGTCTGACCAACGGCTACGAGGTCACCGCCTATATCCCCGGCGTCGGCCACAACCTTCAGGAGCACTCCGTGGTGATGATCCGCGGCGGCCGTGTCAAGGACCTCCCCGGCGTGCGTTACCACATCATCCGCGGCAGCCTGGATACCCAGGGCGTCAACGGCCGGATGCAGGCCCGTTCCAAGTACGGCGCCAAGCGGCCCAAGGCCGGCAAGAAATAATTTTACCCCGTAAAATTATTTCCAACTGAATTGCATTGTGCGTTTGCGCAAGGCAAACCCGCCTTGCCGAGCGTTTACCTATATATTAAGTATGGGCAGACCTCGGACAGGCATTACACGCCGCACGGCTGTGCGACGAGTACCTATGATTTCATTTAATTCTATATGAAGGAGGGAAGCAAAGTGCCCAGAAGAGGAAATGTACCCAAGCGGGAGGTTCTGCCCGATCCGCTGTATAACTCTGTTTTGGTTACCAAGCTGACCAACAGCATTATGCTGGACGGTAAGAAGGGCGTGGCTCAGAAGGTGGTCTACGGCGCCTTCGAGATCATCAAGGACAAGACCGGCAAGGAGCCTATGGAGGTCTACACCCAGGCCCTGGAGAACATCATGCCTTCCCTGGAGGTCAAGGCCCGCCGCGTGGGCGGCGCCACCTACCAGGTGCCCATCGAGGTCCGCCCTGAGCGCCGCCAGACCCTGGGTCTGCGCTGGCTGACTGCTTATGCCCGCAACCGCGGCGAGAAGACCATGAAGGAGCGTCTGGCCGGCGAGATCATGGACGCTGCCAACAACTTGGGCGGCGCTGTGAAGAAGCGCGAGGACACCCACAAGATGGCCGAGTCCAACAAGGCCTTCGCCCACTACCGCTGGTAATCCAAAAGGAGACGAAGTATGTCTAGAAAAGTTTCTTTGGAGAATACCCGTAACATTGGTATCATGGCCCACATCGACGCGGGCAAGACCACCACTACCGAGCGTATTCTGTACTACACCGGCGTGAACTACAAGATCGGCGAGACCCACGAGGGTACCGCCACCATGGACTGGATGGCGCAGGAGCAGGAACGTGGTATCACCATCACCTCCGCCGCTACCACCTGCTACTGGCAGGGCACCAAGAACCAGTTCCCCCAGACCCGTCTGAACATCATCGACACCCCGGGCCACGTGGACTTCACCGTTGAGGTGGAGCGCTCCCTGCGCGTGCTGGACGGCTCTGTTACCGTCATGTGCGCCAAGGGCGGCGTGGAGCCCCAGTCTGAGACTGTGTGGCGTCAGGCCGACAACTACCGCGTGCCCCGCATGATCTACGTCAACAAGATGGACATCATGGGCGCCGATTTCTTCAACGTGCTGAACATGATCCACGACCGTCTGAAGTGCAATGCGGTGCCCATCCAGCTGCCCATCGGCGCTGAGGACACCTTCAAGGGCATCATTGATCTGGTGGAGATGGACGCCGACGTCTACTATGATGAGCTGGGCAAGGATATGCGCGTGGAGCCCATCCCCGAGGATATGATGGAGCTGGCCCAGGAGTACCGCACCAAGCTGCTGGACGCCTGTGCCGACATCGATGAGGAGATCATGATGCTGGTCCTGGAGGAGCAGGAAGTTCCTCAGGACATGATCCGCCGGGCCATCCGCAAGGGCACCATCGACAACGTCATGGTCCCTGTGGTCTGCGGTACCTCTTACCGCAACAAGGGTGTCCAGAAGCTGCTGGACGCCATCGTGGACTATATGCCCTCTCCCATTGATATTCCTGCGATCAAGGGTGTGAACCCCGACACCGATGAAGAGGACGAGCGTCACGCTGACGACAACGCCCCCTTCTCTGCCCTGGCCTTTAAGATCGCCACCGACCCCTTCGTGGGCCGTCTGTCCTTTGTGCGTGTGTACTCCGGCGTGCTGAACACCGGTACCACCGTGCTCAACTCCACCAAGAAGCAGAAGGAGCGCATTGGCCGCATCCTCCAGATGCACGCCAATCACCGTGAGGACATCGAGTGCTGCTACGCCGGCGACATCGCCGCTGTGGTCGGCCTGAAGAACTCCACCACCGGCGACACCCTCTGCGACGAGAAGCACCCCATCATCCTGGAGTCCATGGAGTTCCCCGAGCCCGTGATCCGCGTGGCCATCGAGCCCAAGACCAAGGCCGGTCAGGAGAAGATGGGCCTGGCTCTGGTGAAGCTGGCTGAGGAGGACCCCACCTTTAAGACCTACACCGATGAGGAGACCGGTCAGACCATCATCGCCGGCATGGGCGAGCTGCACCTGGAGATCATCGTGGACCGTCTGCTCCGTGAGTTCAAGGTGGAGGCCAATGTCGGCGCTCCCCAGGTCGCCTATAAGGAGACCATCAAGAAGTCTGTGGAGCAGGATACCAAGTATGCCCGTCAGTCCGGCGGTAAGGGCCAGTACGGCCATGTCCGCATCACCGTTGAGCCCAACGAGCCCGGCAAGGGTTACGAGTTCCTCAACGAGATCACCGGCGGCGTGATCCCCAAGGAGTATATCCCCGCGGTGGACGCCGGTATCCAGGGCGCCATGCAGGCCGGTGTGCTGGCTGGCTACCCGGTGGTGGACGTGAAGGTCCACCTGACCTTCGGCTCCTACCACGAGGTCGACTCCTCTGAGATGGCCTTTAAGATCGCCGGCTCCATGGCCTTCAAGGAGGCCTGCCGCAAGGCGACTCCCTGCCTGCTGGAGCCCATGATGAAGGTCTCCGTCATTGTTCCCGACGAGTACCTGGGCAACGTCATCGGCGACCTGAACAGCCGCCGCGGCCAGATCCAGGGCCAGGAGAGCCGTCCCGGCGCCATGCAGATCGACGCGCTGGTCCCGCTGGCCAATATGTTTGGCTATGCCACCGACCTGCGTTCTTCCACTCAGGGCCGCGGCCAGTACTCCATGGAGCCCCACAGCTATGTGGAGATCCCCAAGAGCATCGCGGACAAGATCATCGCCGAGCGCGGCCGCAGCCAGGACTAAGAATCGTCCAGCTGCACCTGAGTTAGAAAATAGGCTTGCATTTATGGGCGGAATAGGATAAAATAACCCTGATATGCGATACCTATCTTTTTCTCGACATCAACTGTAATATAAGGAGGAAATTCTCAATGGCTAAGCAGAAATTCGAGCGTACCAAGCCCCATGTCAACATCGGCACCATCGGCCACGTTGACCACGGCAAGACCACTCTGACCGCCGCCATCACCAAGTACCTGGCTATGCAGGGCGGCGCCGACTACACCGATTACAGCTCCATCGACAAGGCTCCCGAGGAGCGCGAGCGCGGTATCACCATCAACACCTCTCACGTGGAGTATGAGACGGCTGCCCGTCACTATGCCCACGTTGACTGCCCGGGCCACGCCGACTATATCAAGAACATGATCACCGGCGCCGCTCAGATGGACGGCGCCATCCTGGTCATCGCCGCCACCGACGGCCCCATGGCTCAGACCAAGGAGCACATCCTGCTGGCCCGTCAGGTCGGCGTGCCCGCCATCGTTGTGTTTCTGAACAAGTGCGATCAGGTCGATGACGAGGAGCTGCTGGAGCTGGTCGAGATGGAGGTCCGTGAGACCCTGTCCAACTACGAGTTCCCCGGCGACGACATCCCCATCATCAAGGGCTCCGCTCTGAACGCCCTGACCTCCGAGTCCAACGATCCCAACGCTCCCGAGTATGCCTGCATCAAGGAGCTGATGGACGCCGTTGACAGCTATATCCCCACCCCCGCCCGTAACGACGACCTGCCCTTCCTGATGCCCGTCGAGGACGTGTTCACCATCTCCGGCCGTGGCACCGTGGCCACCGGCCGTGTGGAGCGTGGCCTGATCAAGACCGGCGAGACCGTGGAGATCGTTGGCCTGTCCGACGAGAAGAAGTCCACCGTCGTCACCGGCCTGGAGATGTTCCGCAAGACCCTGGATTACGCTGAGGCCGGCGATAACGTGGGCGCTCTGCTCCGCGGCGTTGCCAAGACCGACATCGAGCGCGGCCAGGTTCTGTGTAAGCCCGGCTCCATCCACCCCCACACCAAGTTCACCGGCCAGGTGTACGTCCTGTCCAAGGACGAGGGTGGCCGTCACACCCCCTTCTTCAACAACTATCGTCCTCAGTTCTACTTCCGTACCACCGACGTGACCGGCATCATCACTCTGCCCGAGGGCACTGAGATGTGTATGCCCGGCGACAACGTGGACATGAAGGTTGAGCTGATCACCCCCATCGCCATCGAGAAGGGCCTGCGCTTCGCTATCCGCGAGGGCGGCCGTACCGTTGGTTCCGGTGTTGTCATCGACATCGAGGAGTAATTTCTGCTCTCTGGAAAACCCCCGCCATCCGGCGGGGGTTTTCTTCTTTTTACCGCCGCCGCTGCGGCGCAATCACAAAAAATCCGTGGGATTTTGGGCTGAGGCGTGTATGATAGAGTAGAGAACTGTTTGGAAAGGGGGCGGCGATGTGCAGGAGCAGGAGATCACAGCGCTGCTGGCGGAGCGCAGGGAAGAGGGCATGGATGCTCTGCTGCGGCACTATGGGCCGCTGATGCGGTACGTCATCAGCGGCATCTTACAGGATCCCCGGGACCGGGAGGAGTGCCTCTCCGAGGCGGCCATGCAGGTGTGGGAGCATATCGGCCAGTTCAGTCGGCAGCGTGGCAGCTGGAACGCGTGGCTGACGGCGGTGGCCCGGAATACCGCGCTGAATCATGCAAGAAAAAATGCACGTCATGCGGGAGCGGAGGAACTGACAGAACACACGGCGGCGGGCCCCTCTCCGGAGGAGGAAGTGGTGCGGCGGGAACGGGAGCAGGAGCTGTTGGAGGCCCTGGGACGCCTGCTGCCGGAGGAGCGGCTGCTGTTTTACCGGAAATACTATTACCTGCAAACCACCGCCCGGATCGCTGCGGAACTGGGCATGACGGAGCGGGCGGTGGAGGGGAAGCTGTACAGGCTGAAACGGCGGCTGAGGAAGATGTTGGGGGGTGACCAGAATGGATGACCGGAAATGGGAAGAACTGAGCGAGGGGGAATTTGAGGCTATGCTGGGAGCCGGCCTGCCGGACCTTCCGCCAGAGGGGATCGTGGAGGAAGTGACCCCCTGGAAAAGGGCCTGGAACCGGGTGCTGGTGGGAATGGCTCTGTCCACCGTCACGCTGAATTTCTGGCTTCTGGATACGATCCTCCCCGCCGTTGGGGTGGTGCTGATGCTGCTGGGCTTCCGCAGCCTGCGGCGTGAAAACCGATGGTTCCGAAGCTGCTTTGTCTTGACGCTGCTCCGGGCAGTCCACTTTTTCCTGCTTTTGATCCTGAACACCACCATCTGGGTCAGCGCCGGCGTCCTCTCTGCCCTTTTGGTCCCGCTGAAATGGGCCAGCTTACTGCTCCTTTTGGCGGTGTATGTGTGCCTCTGGCAGGGGCTGCGGGCAGTGCGGGAAAAGGCTGGGCTCCCGCCCCGTGCCGGGGCCGCGGGGGGGCTGGTGATCTGGTACCTCCTGATGTGTGTCCTGGGTGTGGTGGAGTACGGCGGGCTGATTTTGGTCGCCGCTCTGCTGGCTGTGTACTTCTTGATCCTCCGCAGCCTGTTCCGCTGCTCCCGGGAACTGGATGAGGCGGGGTATGGGATCCAGTCCGCCCCGGTCCGGATCCCGGATGGATGGGTGGTCAAGGGGCTGGTCCTGCTGGTCCTGATCGGCGGAGCCTGCGGCTACCTGTTTGGGAACCGTTATCCCATGGACTGGCGTCCGGTGGATGAGACGGCACAGGCCGGCCTGGAGGATGTAAGGGCCAAGCTGCTGACGCTGGGCTTTCCGGAGGAGGTGCTGAACGATTTGACTCCGGAGGACCTTGAGGCCTGCCGGGATGGGGTCGAGGTGGTGGTGGAGGTCACCGGCGAGACCTTTTCTGAGGGCGGCAGGGGACCGGAGGAACTGCGGGTCACCGGCGTCGGGGTGAGGCTGGCGGGTGAGCGGGAGCGGTGGGTCCTGATCCACCATTTCCTCTGGACGGAGGACCCTGGCTTCTATGGGACGGAATCCATCCAGCTCTGGCCGGTGTACCGGGACATCCCGGAGGGCTGGATCAAGGCCGGGGAGGTGACCGGCCGGGTGCTGTACAGCCGGGATGGAAGGGAGTATGCCGCGCCGTACTTCTCCCTGGGCGAGCAGACCTTCACCTCAGACAGCATCTTCTGGGGGGAGCAGCAGAGTACGGACATCTTTGCCGCATTCTCCTTCCCGGCGGACGGAGGGCGGCAGCGGGGCTATCTCGCCTATCCCGTGGCGGAGCTCCAGGACGGCTATCTCATCAGCAGCTGGGTGAATTACACCCACCAGCGCAGCTGGCTCCAGTACCCGGTGGTGACCGCCTTGGAGAAGCGGATGACCAGCGCATGGAACCGGGCGGGAGTATTTCTGACGGTCCAGGACGCGCTCCAGTTCCACCCCCTGGAAGAAGAGGAGGAGCTGTTTGGCTGAGTATTCAGAGGCCGTGCGGACATCAAGAAGGTCCGCACGGCCTCCGCTGCGTTCAAAAGCGGCGGGCGGGCGAGGCCGGGCCCTTTGGCTCAAAGGGCATTTTCCACAAGAAAGCGGAAAAGCAGTTTGGGATTCAGAAAAAGAGGGAAAAACAGTGGAGAAGCAGTTGCAATATTTCCTTCAAATAGGTATAATATTTTCGCGGCAGATTCTGCCTGCCGCACCACTGGCATAAAAGCGGGCCGGAACGGTGCAGAGCTCCCATGTGAGAAGGATCGCTGTGCTCCCTGCGGACCCGCTATGCGAGCATACAGAAAGGAATGAAGTAAATTGGCAAAGAAGTTTGTGTACCTCTTCTCTGAGGGCAACGCCAACATGCGTGAGCTGCTGGGCGGAAAGGGCGCCAACCTGGCTGAGATGACCAACATCGGCCTGCCCGTTCCCCAGGGCTTCACCATCACCACCGAGGCCTGCACTCAGTACTATGAGGACGGACAGAAGATCAACGACGAGATCCAGGCTCAGATCATGGAGTACATCGTCAAGATGGAGGAGATCACCGGCAAGAAGTTCGGCGATCTGGAGAACCCCCTGCTGGTCTCCGTCCGCTCCGGCGCCCGCGCCTCCATGCCCGGCATGATGGACACCATCCTGAACCTGGGCCTGAACGAGGAAGTCGTGGAGGTCATGGCCAAGAAGTCCAATAACCCCCGCTGGGCCTGGGACTGCTACCGCCGCTTCATCCAGATGTACTCCGACGTCGTCATGGAGGTGGGCAAGAAGTACTTCGAGCAGCTCATCGACGAGATGAAGGAGAAGAAGGGCGTCACCCAGGACGTGGAGCTGACCGCCGAGGATCTGAAGGAGCTGGCCGGCCAGTTCAAGGCCGAGTACAAGTCCAAGATCGGCATTGACTTCCCCTCCGACCCCAAGGAGCAGCTGATGGGCGCCATCAAGGCCGTGTTCCGCTCCTGGGACAACCCCCGCGCCAACGTGTACCGCCGCGACAACGACATCCCCTACTCCTGGGGCACCGCCGTTAACGTGCAGTCCATGGCCTTCGGCAACATGGGCGACGACTGCGGCACCGGTGTTGCCTTCACCCGTAACCCCGCCACCGGCGAGAAGAAGCTGTTCGGCGAGTTCCTGACCAATGCTCAGGGCGAGGACGTGGTGGCCGGCGTGCGTACCCCCATGCCCATCGCTGAGATGGCTGAGAAGTTCCCCGAGGCCTTTGCCCAGTTCGAGGGCGTCTGCAAGACCCTGGAGGACCACTACCGTGATATGCAGGACATGGAGTTCACCGTGGAGCACGGCAAGCTCTTCATGCTCCAGACCCGTAACGGCAAGCGCACCCCCGCCGCCGCTCTGAAGATCGCCTGCGATCTGGTGGACGAGGGCATGATCGACGAGAAGAAGGCCGTGGCCATGATCGAGCCCCGCTCTCTGGACACCCTGCTGCACCCCCAGTTTGACGCTGTGGCTCTGAAGAAGGCCGCCGTCATGGGCAAGGCCCTGGGCGCCTCCCCCGGCGCTGCCTCCGGTAAGGTCGTCTTTACCGCTGAGGACGCCAAGGCTTGGGCCGAGCGCGGCGAGAAGGTCGTCCTGGTCCGCCTGGAGACCTCTCCCGAGGACATCGAGGGCATGAAGGCCGCTCAGGGCATCCTGACCGTCCGCGGCGGCATGACCTCCCACGCTGCCGTCGTGGCCCGCGGCATGGGCAAGTGCTGTGTCTCCGGCTGCGGCGAGATCAAGATGGACGAGGCCAACAAGAAGTTCGAGCTGGCCGGCAAGACCTATGTGGAGGGCGACTGGATCTCCCTGAACGGCTCCACCGGCGACATCTATGACGGTGCTGTGCCCACCACCGATGCCACCATCGGCGGCGAGTTCGGCCGTGTCATGGGCTGGTGTGACCAGTACCGCAGCCTGCAGGTCCGTACCAACGCCGACACCCCCCACGACGCCGCTCAGGCCCGTAAGTTCGGCGCTCAGGGCATCGGCCTGTGCCGCACCGAGCATATGTTCTTCGAGGGCGAGCGCATCCGCGCCATCCGCCGCATGATCTGCTCTGACACTGTGGAGCAGCGTGAGAACGCTCTGGCCGTTCTGGAGCCCATGCAGCAGGGCGACTTCGAGGGCATCTACGAGGCCATGGAGGGCTGCCCTGTCACCATCCGCTTCCTGGATCCCCCCCTGCATGAGTTCGTGCCCACCGAGGAGGCCGACATCCAGCTGCTGGCCGAGGACCTGGGCAAGAGCGTGGCTGACATCAAGGCCATCATCGCCGGCCTGCACGAGTTCAACCCCATGATGGGTCACCGTGGCTGCCGTCTGGCCGTCACCTATCCTGAGATCGCCGCCATGCAGACCCGCGCCGTCATCAAGGCTGCTCTGGCTGTCCAGGCCCGTCACCCCGAGTGGACCATGGTCCCCGAGATCATGATCCCCCTGGTGGGCGAGGTCAAGGAGCTGAAGTACGTCAAGAACGTGGTCGTCAGCACTGCGGATGAGATCATCAAGGCCGCCGGTTCCAACATGAAGTACAAGGTCGGCACCATGATCGAGATCCCCCGCGCGGCTCTGACCGCCGACGAGATCGCCAAGGAGGCCGAGTTCTTCTCCTTCGGCACCAACGACCTGACCCAGATGACCTTCGGCTTCTCCCGCGACGATGCCGGCAAGTTCCTGGGCGCTTACTACGACAAGAAGATCTACGAGAGCGATCCCTTCGCCAAGCTGGATCAGACTGGCGTGGGCAAGCTGGTGAAGATGGCTGCTCAGCTGGGCCGTGAGACCCGCGCTGACCTGCACCTGGGCATCTGCGGCGAGCACGGCGGCGACCCCTCCTCCGTGGAGTTCTGCCACAATGTGGGACTGGACTACGTCTCCTGCTCCCCCTTCCGTGTGCCCATCGCCCGTCTGGCTGCTGCTCAGGCTGCCATCAAGAACCCCCGCGGCTGATCCCATTTTTGAATGGACAACAGGCCCCCACCTACCGGTGGGGGCCTGAAATTGTTCTGCTATCCACTGTGAACCTGTATGCCCAAGACTTTGTGGAGCCAGGGCACTGCTTTGGAGCAGACAGACCGACGGAGAAGAAATCTTCCGGCCCGGACAGGCGTGAGCGTCCGCAAACCCCTGAGGCCCAAATGATTCCGGGGAATCGCTAGATATTGTGTGTGTTTTTTTGTCTACATCTATATATTGACGGAACCCCGGGGACATGGTATAGTGGGACCATGCCGCGCGCGGCGGGGAGCAGAAGGCTGCCTGCCGGCGCATTTACATCAGGATGAGAGGAAGAGATCCATGTATCAAGTGACGAAGCGGGACGGCACCGCCGCCCGTTTTGAGATCGGGAAGATCAGCGCCGCCATCACCAAGGCGTTCCAGGCTTTGGATAAGCAGTTTCATCCCAGCGTCATCGATCTGCTGGCCCTTCGGGTGACCGCGGAATTTGAGCCCAAGATCCGGGACGGCCGCATCGCGGTGGAGGACATCCAGGACAGCGTGGAGACGGTGCTGTCCGAGGCTGGGTACGCCGACGTGGCCAAGGCCTATATCCTGTACCGCAAGCAGCGGGAGAAGGTGCGCAATGTCAATTCCGCCCTGCTGAACTACAAGGATCTGGTGGACAACTACCTTCAGATCAACGACTGGCGGGTGAAGGAGAACTCCACGGTCACCTACTCTGTGGGCGGCCTGATCCTCTCCAACTCGGGGGCCATTACCGCCAACTACTGGCTCAGCGAGATCTATGACCAGGAGGTGGCCAACGCCCACCGCAACGCAGAGATCCATATCCATGACCTGTCCATGCTCACCGGCTACTGCGCGGGCTGGTCCCTGAAACAGCTTATTCAGGAGGGGCTGGGGGGGATCCCGGGGAAGATCACCTCCTCGCCGGCCAGCCACCTGTCCACCCTGTGCAACCAGATGGTCAACTTCCTGGGCATCATGCAGAATGAGTGGGCGGGGGCGCAGGCGTTTTCCTCCTTCGATACCTATCTGGCCCCCTTCGTCAAAGTGGACCACCTGAGCCAGAAAGAGGTCAAACAGTGCATCCAGTCCTTCGTCTATGGAGTGAACACCCCCAGCCGCTGGGGCACACAGGCCCCCTTCTCCAATATCACCCTGGACTGGACGGTGCCCAAGGACCTGGAAAACCTGCCGGCCATCGTAGGCGGCAAGGAGATGGACTTCACCTACGGGGACTGCAAGCAAGAGATGGATATGGTGAACAAGGCGTTCATCGAGATCATGATCGAGGGCGATGCCAACGGGCGTGGCTTCCAGTACCCTATTCCCACCTACTCCATCACCAGAGATTTCGACTGGTCCGAGACGGAGAACAATAAACTCCTCTTTGAAATGACCGCCAAGTACGGCACCCCCTATTTCTCCAACTACATCAACTCCGACATGGAGCCTTCCGATGTGCGCTCTATGTGCTGCCGCCTGCGCCTGGACCTGCGGGAGCTGCGGAAAAAGTCCGGCGGCTTCTTTGGCTCCGGCGAGTCCACCGGAAGCGTGGGCGTGGTCACCATCAACCTGCCCCGCATCGCCTATCTGGCCAAGGACGAGGCCGACTTCTACCAGCGGCTGGACAAGCTGATGGACATCTCTGCCCGGTCCCTTAAGACCAAGCGCACCGTGATCACAAAGCTGCTGGATGCAGGGCTGTATCCCTATACAAAGCGTTATCTTGGGAGTTTTGATAACCATTTCTCCACCATCGGCCTCATTGGCATGAACGAGGTGGGGCTCAATGCCGGCTGGCTTCGGGCTGACCTGACCCAGGAAAAGACCCAGGCATTTGCCAAGGATGTGCTCAACCACATGAGAGAGCGGCTGAGCGACTATCAGGAGCAGTACGGAGATCTCTATAACCTGGAGGCCACCCCTGCTGAGTCCACCACCTACCGCTTTGCCAAGCACGACAAGGAGGAGTTCCCCGACATCATCACCGCCAATGAGAACGGTACCCCCTACTACACCAACTCCTCCCATCTGCCGGTGGGCTACACAGAGGACATCTTCTCGGCGCTGGATGTGCAGGACGAGCTTCAGACCCTGTATACCTCCGGCACTGTGTTCCACGCCTTCCTGGGGGAGAAGCTGCCCTCCTGGCAGGCGGCGGCGGCCCTGGTGCGTAAGATCGCCGAGAACTACAAGCTGCCCTATTACACCATGTCCCCCACCTACTCTGTGTGTGCCGACCACGGTTATCTGTCCGGGGAGCAGTACACCTGCCCCATCTGCGGCCGTACCACCGAGGTGTACAGCCGGATCACCGGTTATTACCGCCCGGTGCAGAACTGGAACGACGGCAAGACCCAGGAGTTCAAGGACCGGAAGGTGTATGACATCTCTGCCTCCCGCCTGCGGAGAGCCGGACGGGCGGGGACCCAGGTCACCGCGCCGGTGGAGCCGGCTGCGGCGGCGGAGACAGAGCTGATGCTCTTTACCACCCGCACCTGCCCCAACTGCCGCCAGGCGGAGAACCTGCTGCAAAAGGCGGACATCCCCTACCGCAAGGTGGTGGCGGAGGAGTCCCCGGAGCTGGCCACCCGGTACGGCGTCCGTCAGGCCCCCACTTTGGTGCTGGAGGGGGGGGACCAGCCGGAGAAGATCACCGGGCTGGGGCCCATCAAAAAATTTGCGGAGAGCCAGCGCGCCCAGGCGGCGGTGTGAGCCCACTCAAGTGAAAACGAGCGCCCGGAGCCAAACAGGCCCCGGGCGCTCGCTCTTGTGTAAAGAGGCATATCTGTGATAAAATAGGGAGCGAACGCGCCGCCCAGAGCGGGCGGACAGGAAGGAGCAGATCCTATGCAGAAAACAGATATTCGGTATCAAGCTTACCTGAGGATTTTAGAAGAAGAACTGCTGCCCGCTATGGGATGCACAGAGCCTATTGCGGTGGCCTATGCCGCGGCGATGGCGCGGGATCTGCTGGGCAGTATGCCGGTGCGGATGGAGGTCAATGTCAGCGGGAATATCCTGAAAAATGTCAAGAGCGTGGTGGTACCCAATACCGGAGGGCTCCGGGGGATCCAGGCCGCCGCGGCCGCCGGCGCGGCGGTGGGACAGGCGGAGCGGGAGCTGGAGGTCATCGCGCAGGTCACTCCGGAGCAGGAGGGGGAGATCCGCGCCCTTCTGGAGCGCTGTCCCATCCAGGTGGGGCTGGCCGCCACCTCTCAGATCTTCTATATTGAAGTGCTGGCCTTCGGCGGGGACGGCTCCAGCAGCGAGGCAGCCATCTCGGGCTTCCACACCAATGTGATACGGAAGCGGAAGAATGGACAGACCCTCCTCCAGCGGGAGGATGCGGCGGAGCGGGAGAGTCCCTGTGACGAGAAGAGCCTGCTGAGCATCGAGGGGGCGTTGGAGTTTGCGGACACGGTGGAGCTGGACGACGTCCGGGCACTGGTCCAGCGTCAGATCGACTATAACTACGCCATCGCCCAGGAGGGCCTCCGGGGAAACTATGGGGCAAACATCGGTTCGGTGCTGCTGAAGCACGATGGGGATGATGTGAAGGTCCGGGCCAAGGCCTATGCTGCGGCGGGCTCTGACGCCCGGATGAACGGCTGTGAGCTGCCGGTGGTCATCGTCTCAGGCAGTGGGAACCAGGGGATCACCGCCTCTGTCCCGGTGGTGGTCTATGCCAGGGAGCTGGGGGTCTCTGAGGAGAAGATGCTGCGGGCGGTGGTGCTGTCCGACCTGATCACCATTCATCAGAAGTCCGGGATCGGCCGCCTGTCCGCCTACTGCGGGGCCATCAGCGCCGGCTGTGGAGCGGGAGCGGGGATCGCTTATCTGTACGGGGGCGGCTATGAGGAGATCGCCCACACGGTGGTGAACGCCCTGGCGGTGGTCTCCGGGGTGGTGTGCGACGGCGCCAAGGCATCCTGCGCGGCCAAGATCGCAGCTGCAGTGGATGCGGGTATCCTGGGCTACTGGATGTACCGGGACGGGAATCAGTTCTTTGGCGGGGACGGGATCGTCTCCAAGGGCGTGGAAAATACGATCCGGAATGTGGGCCGCCTGGCCCGCGAGGGCATGAAGGAGACCGACAAGGAGATCATCAAGATCATGCTGGAGTGATCCTGCGGCCCAACTGAAAAGCAAAGAAAACCGGCCCCGCTTCATCGGAAGAAGCGGGGCCGGTTTTATGTTGAAAACAGGATGGAGCCGGAGCGCGACGGGGATCGGACCTGATCAGCCCTTGAGGGTCTCCGCCCAGGCGGCGTACTTGGCCACCTTCTCATCACAGACGGCCTTGCTCTCACCGTTTGCCAGGATATAGACCTTCACCTTGGGCTCGGTGCCAGAGGGACGGACGATGAGGCTGGTGCCGTCGGCCATCTCATAGCGCAGCACGTTGGAGCCGGACAGCTCCATGGTGCTCTGGACGCCGTCGGATACCCGGACCACGCTGCCGTCCTGATAGTCCTTCTGCTCCCGGACGGCCACGCCGGCGATCTCCACCGGGGGCTTCGCCCGCAGGCCGGCCATCAGGTCGGCCATCTTTTTCAGGCCGTCCAGGCCGGGCATGACCAGATTCAGGGTCTTTTCGCCGTAGTAGCCGTACTTCTCGAACAGAGCCTGGAGGGCGTCATACAGGGTCATGCCCTGGCTGGCATACCAGGCGGCCATCTCGGTGAGCTCCACGCTGGCGGAGACGGCGTCCTTGTCCCGGACATAGTCGCCCAGCATATAGCCGTAGGACTCCTCATAGGAGAAGATGACCTTCCCCTCGCCGGAGTTCTCCAGCTTGTCCTTCTTCTCCGCCAGGAACTTAAAGCCGGTGAAGGTGTCATAGCACTTCAGGCCGTTGACCTCGGCCACCTTCCGGGCCATCTCGGTGGTGACGATGGTCTTGAGCGCCACGGGATGTTCAGGCATCTTACCAGTGCGCTTCTTGGCTCCGATCAGGTAGTCCAGCAGCAGCACGCCCGTCTGATTGCCCGAGATGACCACGAAGTCGTCGTCCTTGGTGCGCACCATGATGCCCACACGGTCGGCGTCGGGATCGGACCCCAGGATAAAGTCGGCGTCATTGGCCTTGGCCAGATCCACCGCCAGGTAGAAGCCCTCCGGGTTCTCCGGGTTGGGGGAGGCCACCGTGGGGAAGTTTCCGTCAATAACCATCTGCTCGGGCACGCAGATGACGTGCTTCATGCCCAGCCGCTTCAGAGCCTCGGGGATGAGCTGGTAGCCGGTGCCGTGGAAGGGGGTGTACACCATTTTGAAGGTATCCGCCATCTGCTCCACCACAGCCTTGTCGTTTACCTGCTCCATGACGTTGGCCAGGAAGCGCTCATCGGTCTCTGCCCCCAGAAGGACGATCTTCCCCTGGGACACGGCCTGGTCGTAGTCCATGGTCTTGACGCTGGCGAATACATCCAGCTCCCGCATCTTCCGGGCCACCTCATCGGCGTGCCTGGGGGGCAGCTGGGCGCCGTCCTCCCAGTAGACCTTATAGCCGTTGTACTCCTTGGGGTTGTGGCTGGCGGTGACGTTGATGCCGGCGATGCAGCCGTACTCCCGCACGGCGAAGGACAGCTCCGGCGTGGGGCGCAGGGCCTGGAACAGGCGCACGGGGATGCCGTTGCCCGCCATGACGCAGGCGGCTTCCCGGGCGAAAAGGCCGGAGTTGTTGCGGCAGTCAAAGCAGACGGCCACGCCGCGGGCGGCGGCCTCCGGGCCCTCCTCCAGGATCACCTGGGCAAAGGCCTGGGTGGCGTGTCGGATCACATGAACATTCATGCGGTACAGCCCCACACCCATGGTGCCGCGCAGGCCGGCAGTGCCGAAGGCCAGCTGGTCAAAAAAGCGGGACTCGATCTCCTTCTCGTCCCCGCGGATGGCTTCCAGCTCCGCTTTTTCCTCCTGAGAGAGGGCGGGACTGTTCAGCCAGTTCTCATAATTTTCCCGATAAGACATATCTGCAAGACCTCCTGTGTATGAAAAATCCGCTGGAAATTACCATTGTGGTAAGTGTACCACAGTTGGACGGAAATTTCCAGCGGAACAATTCGATTTTCGGGATCGGGTCGGGACTCAACGCCGCAAGCCAGCGGCTGCGCTGCCTGTCTGGCTTGGGGCTACTTGTGGTAGCTGGAGCCCTCCCGGATCTTGAAGGCCCGGTAGACCTGCTCCAGCAGCATGACACGGGCCAGGTGGTGGGGAAAGGTCATGGGAGACATAGACAGCTTGACCTGGGCCTCCGCCTTGATGGAGGGGTGCAGGCCGTAGGAGCCGCCGATGAGAAAGACCAGGTGCTTGGCGGAGCTCTGTTCCCAGGTCCCCACCAGCTGGGCAAGCTCCTCACTGGAGCGCATCCGGCCCTCTACGCACAGGGCGGCCAGAGCGGCACTGGGGGGCAGCTTGGCGCGGATGGCCGCAGCCTCCCGGGCCAGGGCCTGGTCGATCTGGCCCTGAGAGGGGGCTTGGGGAAGTTTTTCCTCGGGGAGTTCGATCAGCGTGAGCCTGCAATAGGCGGACAGCCGCTTGAGGTACTCGGAGCAGGCCTCCTGATAGAATTTTTCCTTCAGCTTGCCTACGCAGATGAGATAGACGCTCAGCACAGGGCGGCCTCCTCTCCGGCGGCAGATGCCCGGGCGGCCTGCCCGCCCTCCAGCTGATAGGTGGGGCCCAGGCCGCTGCGGGGGGCTACGGACAGGGAGAGGTCCAGGTCCGGTTCGCAGCCCATGCTCCGGAGGCGGCGGGCGGCCGCCTCCCAGGCCCGGGCTGGGGTGTTGTTCTCCCGGGAGAGGTGGGCCAGGACCACAGCCCTGGTCCCGCTCTCTGCGGCCAGGGCGGCCAGCTCTGCTCCCGCCTCGTTGGACAGGTGGCCCCGGTCCCCCAGGATGCGCTGTTTTAAGTAGTAGGGGTAGGGGCCGGAGCGGACCCAGTCCTCGTCGTGGTTGGCCTCACAGACCAGAAGGCCGCAGCCCTGGACGGCGGCCTTTACCTCTGGGGTGATATAGCCCAGGTCGGTAGCCAGGACGATCCGGCCCTCCTCTCCGGAGAGAATGTAGCCCACGCTCCCCGCTGCGTCGTGGGGGGTGGGGAAGGACTGGACCCACAGGCTACCCAGCTGGACCCCGGCCCCAGCCTCCATGACCCGCAGCAGGCCGGCGGCCTCACTGCCGGAGTTTCGGTCGTACAGACAGCGGCAGGTGGGGCCAGTGGCGTAGATGGGGGCGTTGGCCCGCTTGCTGAGCACCCGCAGGCCGGAGACATGGTCGCTGTGCTCATGGGTGATGAGAATGGCGGACAGCTCCCTGGGGGCGACGCCCAGGGCGGCCAGACCGGCGGTGATCTGCTTGGCCGAGATCCCCGCGTCCAGCAGGATATGGGTGTCCCCGCAGGAGACCAGGGCGGCGTTTCCGCTGGAGCCGCTGGCCAGGGTGGTAAAGGTCAACAATTTGATCGCTCCCTAAAAAATAAGATCAGAAACCGGGACCGGCCGGGGGGTGAGCCGCCGGCCGGGAGATCCCAATTCCTGATCGTTTGGATGATGGATAAAACCGTGTCAGACAGCCTGGGACTGGCTCTCCTCATCGGGGACAGTGACGATCTGAATGTCGGCGCCCACGCCGGCCAGCTTGCCCACCAGATCCTCGTAGCCCCGCTCGATGTGGTAGATCCCGTCCACCTCGGTGACGCCCTGGGCGGCCAGACCTGCTATGACCATAGCAGCGCCCGCCCGCAGGTCGCAGGCGTGGACCGGCGCGCCGGTGAGGCCGGGGACCCCCTCGATGACGGCTACCTTGCCGTCCACCTGGATGTGGGCGCCCATACGGCGGAACTCATCCACATAGCGGTAGCGGCTGTCCCACACGCCCTCGGTGAGGACGCTGGTGCCGGTGGCCAGGCAGAGGACCGCGGCGATCTGGGGCTGCATATCGGTGGGAAAGCCCGGATAGGGCATGGTCTTGACATTGGTGCGGCTAATGGGGCCGCTGCGGCGGACCCGGACGGCGTCGTCCAGCTCCTCCACATCCACACCCATCTCCACCAGCTTGGCGGTGATGCAGTCCAGGTGCTTGGGAATGACGTTCTGAATGAGTACATCACCACCGGCAGCGGCCACGGCGGCCATATAGGTGCCCGCCTCGATCTGGTCGGGGATGATGGAGTAGGCGCCGCCCCGCAGCTGCTTGACGCCGCGGATCTTGATCACATCGGTGCCGGCCCCCATGATATTGGCCCCCATGGAGTTGAGGAAATTGGCCAGATCCACGATGTGAGGCTCCTTAGCGGCGTTTTCAATGATGGTCATGCCCTCGGCCAGCACGCCGGCCAGCATGATGTTCATGGTGGCGCCCACAGAGACCATGTCCAGATAGACCTGTCCGCCGGCCAGACGGCCGCTGGCCACCTTGGCGCAGATCAGGCCGTTGCGCACATCCACGTCCGCCCCCATGGAGACGAAGCCCTTGATATGCTGATCGATGGGGCGTCCGCCCAGGTCGCAGCCGCCGGGGAGGGGCACCTCCGCCCAGCCGAAGCGGCCCAGCAGCGCGCCCACCAGATAGTAGCTGGCGCGGATGCGGCGGGCCAGCTCGTATGGGACCTGACGGTTGCGGATGTGGGAGCAGTCGATGTCCACCGTGGTGCGGTTGACGGTGCGGATGTCTGCCCCCAGCTCCTGAAGGATCTGGAGGATCAGCGTTACGTCGCTGATCTGGGGAATATTTTCAATCCGGCATACCCCGTCCACCAGCAGTGCGGCGGGGATGATAGCGACAGCGGCGTTTTTGGCGCCGCTGATGGTGATGGTCCCGGAGAGCGGCTTTCCGCCCTGAATGTGATACTTTGTCAAAATCGGCACCCTCTCGATCTGATTTTTAGATTGGGGTTTGTATGAAAAGAGATGGCGGAAGCGCCCTTGAATTCAGTTGAAACTGCGCGGCCGGGAAGAGCTGCGCGCGATAATACAAATATATTATAGCATCAGTATGCCCAAAAGGCAATGAAATTTACAAAGTAGACATAAAATTGTGAAAAAAGTAAGAACGAAAACAAAAAATGGGAGAGGCTTTGGCGAGATGCCGGAGCGCCCGAGGGCGCTGGATGTGGGGCGGTCCGGAGGGATCAGGGGCGGGGGCCACGCTCCGGACGGGCGATCAGATCCTCCCAGCTGGCCTGCTCCTGACGGTCCAGAAGGTCGCCGATCAGCTGGTTGGATACCAGGAAGCCCTTGGGGGTGAAGTGCCAGCGGCCCTCCGGGGTGCGCTCCGCCCACCCCTGGGCGGCGAACTGCTCCAGACGGGCCTCCAGCGGGGCAAAGTCCATGAAATAGTTCCGGCGGTATTCCCCGCCGTCGATGCCCTGAACGGTGCGCAGCCGGAGCATAAGGTACTCACCGCACCGTTCCCGCTGGGGGATGAGCTCAGAACTGTCGATGATATTGCCTCCGTGGAGGACCCCGTCGATATAGGCGTCCAGATCCCGGACGAAGGAATAGCGCCGGCCGCCGAAGTCGGAGTGGGCCCCGGGGCCGAAGCCGATATAGGGGCGGGTGAGCCAGTAGCGGAGATTGTGCCGGGACTGGAAGCCGGGTTTGGCAAAGTTGGAGATCTCATACTGGGGATAGCCGGCCCGGGCCAGGCGGCCCACTGTCCACAGATACAGGTCAGCCTGCTGGTCGTCGTCGGGCAGGACCTCACCTGCGGCCACCCGGCGGGCCAGGGGGGTGCCCTCCTCCACCTTCAGACCGTAACAGGACAGGTGCTGGGGGATGAGGGACAGGGCGTGCTCCACCGTGGCCTTCCAGCTGTCCATGGTCTGGCCGGGCAGGCCGTAGATCAGATCCAGGGACAGGTTGCTGAATTTGGCCTTCCGGGCCAGCTCGGCGGCCTGGTCGGTCTGCTGCGGGGTGTGGATGCGGTGGATGGCGGCCAGCTCCTCCGCCTGGGCGGACTGCATCCCCAGGGAAAGGCGGTTGACGCCCGCCTTCCGCAGGGTGCGCAGGGCGCGCAGGTCCACACTGTCCGGGTTGCACTCCACGGTGATCTCTGCGTCCTTGTCCAGATGAAAGAGCTTGTGGATGGCGGCCAGCAGATCCTTCAGCCGCCTGGCCCCGTAGAAGCTGGGGGTGCCGCCGCCAAAGTAGACGCTGTCCACCGGGATGCCCTGAGTCAGGGGAGCCGTCTCACGCAGATGGGCCAGCAGGGCCTTTTGGTAGTGGTCCATCCGGTTCTCCCGTCCGGACAGGGAGTAGAAGTCACAGTAGTCGCACTTGCTGCGGCAGAATGGAATGTGGATGTAGATACCAAGCTTGTCCCCCATGGAAGCGCACCTCGAGAAAATCATTCAAAAAGTTTCAGTGTATTATATCCCATTCAGGAGCAGAGCGCAAGGGGAGGGGAGAAAAAGCGCCCCGTCCCCGGAAAACCGGGAACGGGGCGCGGCATGGATCAGATCTCACGGCGGCCCTCCAGGGCCCGCATGAGGGTGGCGTCATCGGCGTACTCCAGATGGCTGCCCACTGGGATGCCATAGGCCAGACGGGTGACCCTGACGGAGAAGGGGCGCAGAAGGCGGGAGAGGTACATGGCGGTGGCCTCCCCCTCCGTGTCCGGGTTGGTGGCCATGATGACCTCTTCGATGCCTCCGGCGGCCACCCGCTCCACCAGAGATTTGATGTGCAGGTCGTCGGGACCCACATGGCTCATGGGGGAGATCACCCCGTGGAGCACATGGTACAGCCCCTGGTACTCACGGGAGCGCTCCATGGCGGCCACGTCCTTGGGGTCAGCCACCACACAGATGGTGGACTGGTCCCGCTTGGGGTTGGCACAGATGGAGCAGGGGCCGTCCCCATCCGTCAGATTCTGGCAGACGGGGCAGCAGTGGATGGTCGCCTTGGCGCTGATGACCGCCTGGGCGAAGGCGTTGGCCTCGTCATCCGGCATGGACAGGACATAGAAGGCCAGGCGCTGGGCCGATTTGACGCCCACACCGGGCAGCTTGGCAAACTGCTCCACCAGATTTTCCAGGGCGGGGGGAAAGTACTGCATGGTTTTGAACCTCCGGGGAAGTTGGGAGTTTGAAAATTGAGAATTAGGAATTAGGAGTTAGGAATTAGGAGTTAGGAATTAGGAGTTAGGAGTTAGGAATTAGGAGTTAGTACCTTGCGCTCGTTCACTGCTGTGATACCCGCAGGGCGGCGATGGCGGCGGGGATGTCCTCCTTGCCGTAGACAGCGGAGCCGGCCACCAGCACATTGGCGCCCGCCTCCACCACCAGAGGGGCGGTCTTGGGGGCGACGCCGCCGTCTACCTCCAGCTCGCAGGCGGGGTTGTACCGGTCGATGATGGCCCGCACCTGGCGGATGGTGTCCAGTTGGGACTCCATAAAGGCCTGGCCGCCGAAGCCGGGCTCCACCGTCATCACCAGCACCATGTCCAGCTCCTCGATGTAGGGCAGGATGGCGTTGGCCGAGGTGATGGGCCGCAGGGCCACCGCCTTTTTTACGCCGCACTCCCCCATGACCTTCAGGGCCTCGGCGATCCGGGTGGGGTGGTCGGCCTCCAGATGGACGGACAGCAGGTCGGCGCCGGCCTTGGCAAAGTCCTCGATGTAGCGCACCGGCTTGTCGATCATCAGGTGGACATCCAGGAACATATCGGTGCACTTGCGGATGGACTTGACCACAGGGATCCCGATGGTCAGGTTGGGCACGAAGCAGCCGTCCATGACATCCACATGGAGGTAGTCGGCGCTGGCGACTTTTTTGATGTCCCGCTCCAGGTTGACGAAGTCAGCGGAGAGGATCGAAGGGGCAATTTTGATCATAGTGACATCCTCGCTTTCCAAGTCTGAATTTGTTGGGCCTCTGCCGGGGGAGATAGGTCCCGTCCGCGCCGGGGAACCCGGGGTGGGGCGGGTGCATAGGATACTGGGCGGAGAGAGCGGAGGGCCGGCCCTCCGCCGTGAGCTTCCGGGCCGCAGGGGCGCTCCAGGCCGGGCCCACGGCCCTACTGCCGCCTGCGGCAGCCCGAAGCCTGCCGCTTTTCAATAGCCGCCCGCCCGCCGGAGCGCGCATCTCCGGCGGGCGGAGGCAGTGGGCGCGTCAGTGGTAGAAGTCGGCGGTCATGGCCTCCTGAACGGAATAGCCGTTCTGCCGCAGATCGTCCAGGATCTGGCGCTTGTGGTCCTGGCCGAAGGCCTCCAGGGTGACCTTCAGTTCCACGCCATTCTGCCGGTTGATATTGACAAACTGGTTGTGTTCCAGCTTGATGATATTGCCGCTGTTCCGTGCCAGCAGGCCGGACACTCGCATCAGCTCGCCGGGGCGGTCGGGGAGCATCACAGAGAAGGTGAAGATCCGGCCCCGGTTGATCAGACCGTGCTGGACCAGAGAGGCCATGGTGATCACGTCCATGTTGCCCCCGGAGAGGACGGAGACTACGTTCTTGCCCTCCATGTCCAGATGCTTCAGGGCGGCCACAGTGAGCAGGCCGGCATTTTCCACCACCATCTTGTGCTTTTCCATCACATCCAGGAAGGCGTCCACCAGCTCTGTATCCGGAATGGACAGGACGCGGTCTACATTTTTTTGCACATAGGGGAACACCAGGTCGCCGGGGGTCTTGACCGCCACGCCGTCAGCGATGGTATTGGCGGTTGGAAGGGTGACCACATGGCCGGCCTCCAGGCTGGCCTTCATGGAGGCGGCGCCCTCCGGCTCCACGCCGATGACTGTGACATTGGGGTTGAGCAGCTTGGCCAGGGTGGACACGCCTGCGGCCAGACCGCCGCCGCCGATGGGGACCAGGATCACATCCACGTCGGGGAGGTCCTGGAAGATCTCGTATGCGATGGTGCCCTGGCCGGTGGCTACGCCCAGGTCGTTGAAGGGGTGGACATAGGTGAGCCCCTCCTCCTCAGCCAGCTGGGCGGCCTTCTCAGCGGCCTCGTCGAACACCTCGCCGTGAAGGATGACCCGTGCGCCGTAGTCCTTGGTGTTGTTGACCTTCACCAGGGGAGTGGTGGTGGGCATCACGATGGTGGCGGGGACCCCCGCCGCCTGGGCAGCATAGGCCAGCCCCTGGGCGTGGTTCCCGGCGGAGGCGGTGATGAGGCCCTTGGCCTTCTCCTCCTCGCTGAGGGTGCTGATCTTATAGTAGGCTCCGCGGATCTTATAGGCGCCGGTGACCTGCATATTTTCCGGCTTGAGATAGACCTGATTCCCGCACGCCTTGGACAGGGCTGGGGAGTGGATCAGGCTGGTGGTGCGGATCACGCCCCGCAGTGTGGCGCGGGCGGCTTTGAACTGTTCCAGGGTGAGCATGGCGGACTCCTCTTTTCCGTGGCGGGGCCGTCAGGGCGGGCTGGTGGAGCCGGCCTGAGCGCCAAACGCCGATATGTGAAATCATACCGCACCGGAGCATAGAAAGTCAATGGAAAGCTGGAAAATAGGCGGTGTGGGACGGTTCCCTGCTCTGAACTTGGGGTTGACAAGGGAGGAAGGTTGTGGTATTCTGAACCAGAAGTTAGCTATAACTAACCTGTGCGGCGAGAGCCGTTCTTCTCTTGGGATATAGTTAGCTTACGCTAATTTGTGGCGGGGGTCAGAGACGATGGAAGACACACTGCGGGATTTGGAATACACCTTGGCCTTTCACGGAGCACCCGCACTGGCCGGGATCAAACCAGCGGATCTGGTCGCCTGGGGCAGTCCCCAGGTGTGTATGGGCACACTGCTGGAGGATTACCGCCGCCAGCTCTCACGGTGCGGTATCCAGCTGCGCCTGCTCTGCTCCTGCCGGCCCCGGTGCCTGATCCTGGTGTACCGTCCGGAGCGTCTGGCCGCCCAGCTGGCCCGTCCCCAGGTGCGGGCGCTGCTGGCCCGGGAGGGCTACCCGGTGGACCGGGGCCTGGAGGAGATGCTGGACGCCCTCCAGCTCCGTCTGACCTGCGGCGCCTTCCCCCACGAGATCGGTCTGTTTCTGGGCTATCCCCCGGAGGATGTGGAGGGCTTTCGCCTGCACCGGGGGCGGGACTATAAGCTGTGCGGGTGCTGGAAGGTGTACTCCGACGTGGAGGCGGCGAGGCAGTGCTTCCGCCGGTACGACCGGTGCCGCGCGGCCCTGTGCCGGCGGGTGCGGGCGGGCGGGTCCCTGCCGCAGATGTTTCGGGCCGCCTGACCGGGCCGTTGGACGGTGTCCGCAGGCGGAATGATGTATGTGACCGCCCTCTGGGCGTTTGCAGATGGGTCTCATCCAGGGGATCCACGTTTATGATCTACATTTTTATATTTTGAGTTTGGAGGTTATCCCAAATGAGCAGCATTGCAGTGATCTATTGGAGCATGACAGGCAATACCCAGGCCATGGCCGAAGCCATCGCCCAGGGGGCGCGGGAGGCCGGCGCCCAGGTGGACGTATTCTCTGTGGACCAGGTCGGGGTGGACCAGGTACTGGAGTACGATCAGCTGGCCCTGGGCTGCCCCGCTATGGGGGCTGAGGTTCTGGAGGAGTCTGAGTTTGAGCCCTTCTTCTCCCAGCTGGAGGGTCGCCTGAGCGGAAAGGCTGTGGCCCTCTTCGGCTCCTACGGCTGGGGAGACGGGCAGTGGATGCGAGACTGGGAGGAGCGGACGGACCGCGCTGGGGGCACGGTCTGCCAGGGGGAAGGACTGATCCTTCATGAGACCCCCGATGAGAGCGGACTGGACCGGTGCCGTGCCCTCGGAGCCGCCCTGGCCGCATCCTGAGACTGCTGAACGCAAGCAGATCCATTCCCGCCCCAGCCGGCGCGTTCTGCGCCGGCTGGGGCGGGAATTTTCTTGACACCCCCCCCTGGGAAAGGTACAATGGGCATAAAAGAATGCGGCTGGTCCGCAGAGCGTGCCATAGGAGGTAGGAGCGATGGCGAAGCATATCAAGCGTTCCGTGATCCCCATTTATCTGATCGGGGTGGTATGGCTGGTGTTCGCGCTGTTTTTCTCGCTGCACACCCTGGCCGACTACGCGCTGTGCGCTGTGGTCTCGGCGGCGGTGTTTGTTGTGGGGAAGGCGGTATTCCCGGACCGGGTCTATCAAATGCCCGGCGGGCAGCCGGAGGAGCCGGAAAAGAAGGCAGAGCAGCCCAGGCAGGAGGAGAAGAAGCAGGAGACCACCGGTGATCCGGAGCTGGACAAGCTGATCCAGGAGCGGGACCGGGCCGTGTCAGAGATGCGCCGCCTCAACGACAGCATCGAGGATGAGACCATCTCCGCCCAGATCGACCACCTGGAGGAGGTCACCCGAAAGATCATCAGCGAGGTGGTCAAGCAGCCCAAGAAGCTGCCTCAGATCCGCCGCTTTTTGAACTACTTTCTGCCCACTACATTGAAGATACTCAACGCCTATGACCGGATGGACTCCGCCGGGATCGCGGGGGATAATATCAGCACCACCAAGGCGAAGGTGGAAAACATGATGGGTACCATCGTTCAGGCCTTTGACAAGCAGCTGGACTCCCTCTTTGGGGCGGAAGCGATGGACATCTCCACTGACATTACGGTCATGGAGAACCTGCTGGCCCAGGAGGGCCTGTCCGGGAAGGATAAGACCGCCTCTCCGGATGGCGGGACCACCCTGGAGCTGTGACAGAACGCCGCTCCCGGCGCAGGGCCGGGACGGCGAAACAATCAGAGATCATACCGGAATCCAAGCATAGATGATGAGGAGGAACTGACTATGAGCGACGATTTGAATATGACCCCCCAGCTGACCCTGACTCCTGAGGCTGATGCGGCCGCGGCTCCTGCCGCGCCGGAGGCTCCGGCCCTGACCCTGGACCCGGCTCCCGAAGCCGCCGCCCAGCAGGCCGCCGAGGAGGCGGAGCGGCAGAAGGAGCGGGACGCCAACGCCGTCAAGGTGGATGAGTCCATGCTCAGCGAGGCGGAGCGGAAAATGGTGGACGACTTTGCTCAGAAGATCGACGTCACCGACTCCAATGTGGTGCTCCAGTACGGCTCCGCAGCCCAGAAGAACATTGCCTCCTTCTCGGAGAATGCCCTGAACAGCGTCAAGACCAAGGATCTGGGCGAGGTGGGCGAGGCCCTGTCCGACCTGGTGGTGGAGTTGAAAAGCTTCGGCAAGGATGAGGAGAAAAAGGGCGGTCTGTTCGGCTTCTTCCAGAAGAAGCGCAACGAGCTGGAGGCCATGAAGGCCAGCTATGCCAAGGCTGAGGTCAACGTGGACAAGATCGTCCGGGTGCTGGAGGACCACCAGGTGGTGCTGATGAAGGACATCGCCATGCTGGACCAGATGTATGAGCTGAATACCAAGTACTACAAAGAACTCACCATGTATATCATCGCCGGCAAGAAGCGGCTGGAGTACCTGCGGACCCACGACCTGGAGCAGCTGCGGCAGAAGGCCGCCGCCAGCGGGACCCAGGAGGACGCCCAGGCCTATAATGATTTTGCCAACCTGTGCAGCCGGTTTGAGAAGAAGCTCCACGACCTGGAGCTGACCCGGATGATCTCCATTCAGATGGGGCCCCAGACCCGCCTGCTGCAAAATAACGACACCCTGATGCTGGAGAAGATCCAGTCCTCCCTGGTAAACACCATCCCCCTGTGGAAAAGCCAGATGGTGCTGGCCCTGGGGCTGGAGCACTCCCGCCAGGCTACCCAGGCCCAGTCCGCGGTGACAGAGATGACCAACCAGCTGCTGCAAAAGAACGCGGATATGCTGAAGATGGGGACGGTGGAGGCCGCCCGGGAGGCGGAGCGCTCCATTGTGGACGTCAAGACCCTCCAGCACACCAATGAGCAGCTGATCTCCACCCTGGACGAGGTGATGAAGATCCAGACAGAGGGCAGCCAGAAGCGCCGCGAGGCTGAGGCCGAGCTTGGGCGGATCGAGGGCGAGCTGAAGCAGAAGCTGCTGGAGCTGAGAGGCTGACCGCCCGGAACGGTTGTATGGTGTAAGTGCCCGGAGGCCCCTCCGGGGCAGAACATTGAGGAGAGCCTATGAAAATTTTTCAAAAGACATCGGTGGCAGTGGCGCTGACCGTGGTGATGATCGCCGCGGCCATCGGGATCGGCCAGGTACGGGGGAGTACCGCTCCAGCGGTCCCTCAGGCCACTGGGCTGGACAAGTCGCTGTCCACCAGCAGCTATGCCACCTGGATCAGCGACGAGGCCGAGGTGCTCTCTGACCAGGAGGAGCAGCAGATCTGCCTGTATAACGCCAACTGGGTGGCCCGGTATGACAGCCTGATCGCCGTGGCCACCGTGCGGGAGGTATCCGGCGACATTGCCGACTATGCCTATTCCCTGGGGGAGCAGATCCAGCTGGGAATGGCGGACGGCATCCTGGTGGTGGATACCGGGACCAACAACTGCTATTTGGCGGTGGGGCCCGACTACCCCATGACAGACGAGCAGGTGACCTCCCATTTGGACCGCTATCTGTATGAGAACGCCATGGCCGGACAGTTCGGCACGGGAGTGCTGAGCCTGTTTGACGGGATCAATCAGTTCTATGTAGAGAATTACGGGCTGGGTTATCTGGAGACGAGTCAGAACGCCTATGGCGGCCAGAGCACCGGCGAGACGGTCATGTCCCTGGTGGTGCTGCTGGTCATTCTGGTGGTCATCGCCAGCGTGGTGGACAGCCTGCGGTATACCTCCTACCGGCAGCGGTATTACGGTGTGCCCAATCCCCCCTATCTGTTCCGGCCCATCCTGTTCTGGCACGGGCCCACCTATGGCTGGTACCGGCGCCGCTGGCGCAGACCGCCTCCTCCGCCCCCCAGACCTCCAAGAGGACCTGGCGGCTTCGGCGGATCGGGCGGCGGCTTCAACGGCTTCCAGGGCCCCAGAGGGGGCTCCGGTTCCGGTGGATTTTCCGGCGGCTCCCGGGGTGGCGGTTTCTCCCGGGGCGGCGGTTTCGGAGGAGGCTTCAGCGGAGGGAGCCGCGGAGGCGGCTTCTCCAGCGGTTCCCGGGGCGGCGGCTTCTCCCGAGGGGGCGGTTTTGGCGGCGGCTCCCGGGGCGGTGGTTTCGGACGCTGACAGCTGACACAAAAGAACATCATCACGGCCCCGCTTCCCGGAAAGCGAGGCCGTGATATTTTTTGCGGACTGGACCGGGGTGAGGGCAAAAGATTCGCAATCGCGCGATAGACAGCCCCAGGCGCTTTGTGATATGATGTCCACAATGGCAGCTTTGAATCAAGAAAGGTGAGGAGAACAGGATGCACGATTACAGCAGCAGATTTGTGACCCCAGAGGCGGCCGCCCAGGTGGTCCGCTCCGGCGACTGGGTGGACTACGGCTTTGGCGCGGGATTTCCGGAGCTGATGGACCGGGCCCTTGCCGCCCGGAAAGAGGAACTGAAGGACGTGAAGATCCGCGGCGGACTGGTGATCCGG